>CADBDE010000004.1 GCA_902793375.1 uncultured Erysipelotrichaceae bacterium
TTCTCTAAATCCTTTTAAACTGTTTGTATAAGTAGCAAAAGCAATTATTGCTATTATTCCAAGTATTACTATTGCTCCAATAATTTCAATTAAAGTAAAGCCTTTTTTATTCATACATTCATCACCTATTATATAAAGTATTATATCATAATATTACTAAAAAATAATAGTAGTTATTATATGTTTTTTGTATATATTTTTTCAAAACTATTAAAAAATGATTCTATCTCATTTAGAGTTGTAAAATGAGATATGCTAATTCTTATACTTGACTTTGAAATTTCTTCATTATTTGTCAAATTATAAACAGCTTCAGATTTAGCATTTTCTTTTGAACATGCTGTTTGAGTTGAAACATAAATATCATATTCTTCAAGAGCATGTTGCAATGTTTCTGGTTTTATTCCTAAAACGCTAATATTTAATATATGAGGAATACAATAATCATTACTATTAATTACAACTTTCTCGAAATTAATTAATTTATTTACTAAATAATTTCTTAATTTTGATACTTCAGCTTTTTTTTCATTAACATCAGTTAATGCTAAACGAATTGTTTTTGCTAAAGATACTATTAAAGGAAGTTGTGGAGTTCCACTTCTAAATGGAGTTGTACTTTTACCACCATTTATTAATGGCTCTAAATCAATTTTTTCTTTTTTTATTAAGCAACCTATTCCTTTTATTCCATATATTTTATGAGCAGAAAAAGATGCTAAATCAATATTTTCTAAACTAATATTTTCTTTTCCAATACTTTGGGTCATATCTACATGAAAAAAAACTTTTGGATATTTTTTTAACATTTCTCCAATTTCTTCAATTGGTTGTCTTAATCCTATTTCACTATTAACGCTACAAATAGTAACAAGTATAGTGTCATCTCTTATTAGTCTTTCTAATGAATCTAGTTTTACAATACCATATTCATCTGTTTCAACGTAATCAATTTTAAATCCTTCATACTTTTCTAAAAATTCTAATGGTCCATATATTGAAGAATGTTCAAATCTTGTTGTTATAATATGTTTACCTCTATTCTGATATTTATAAGCAATTCCTTTAATAGCAGTATTATTTGATTCACTAGAACCACTAGTATATATTATTTCATTTGTTTTAACATTAAGTATTTTCGCAATTTGTTTTGTAGAAGCTTCTATTAACCTTTTTGCTTCTATTCCTAGTTTATGTAGTGAATTAGGATTTGCAAAATACATATTTGAAGCCTTATAAAAAGAAGATAATACTTCTTCACTTGGTTTCGTTGTCGCAGAATAATCAAGATATATCATATTTATCTCCTTTATATCATTATTTCATAATTAATAGTTTCTTTTGCAGCCATTGTGTGGCAAAGTGGATCATCTGGAATTGTAATTGAATCAGCAATTCCATCCATACTTAAAATGGCTCTTACAATTGTTGGTACAAAGAAAAGAAGACCTGCACCTATCATTCTAGGAACTACTTTTTTAGCCGCTTTAGCCAAAGCTCCATTATCTTGAGACAAAACAGCGCTTGAAAAGTCTAATGCTACTAATAGAATTAATAAAATTGGTGCAATAATTCTAATCCAGTTTAATACCTCTTTTATTATATCTAATCCTTCTTGAGTAAACAAACCATCACAATTTGCATATTCTCCTTGTCCTTCTAAATAATTTATTTCGACATTATTAGTTTCGTTATTAGCTGCAAGTACTTTTAAACTAGAAAAAGAAAAGAAACTAATAATAAGTAATAATATAACAACTAGTCTTTTCATATTACACCTCACATTATTTTAATTATATCATTTTATTCTCTAAAAGAAAAGAAACTATTAAAACAAAAAAAACCTTGCTATCAAGGTATTTTCTTAAATGGTGACCAGTATGGAATTCGAATCCATGAATGCCGCCGTGAAAGGGCGGTGTGTTAAGCCACTTCACCAACTGGCCATAAAAAATGGCGCCCCAACTAGGACTTGAACCTAGGACCCCTTGATTAACAGTCAAGTGCTCTAACCAACTGAGCTATTGAGGCAAAAACTGGTGGGCCTGGGGGGACTTGAACCTCCGACCTCACGCTTATCAGGCGTGCGCTCTAACCACCTGAGCTACAAGCCCACATTTAATCAGCTTTCACTAATTTTTTAAATTACTTTTCAGCCGTACTTCTAGATTATATACTAAATAATACTAATTTGCAAGAATTTTTTTACTTTTTTTCATCTAAAAAGTACTTATTCTATCTTAAAATCATCAATTAAGCCAAAATTTGAATATTTTAGACTAATTTTTGCAGTAACACTATCATTCATATATGAACTAATAGCATTTGATAAATCAAGATTAATCTCTGTTACTTTATTATTCTTTTTAATTAATTCAATTGTATTAACTGCTTCTCCATTGTTTAAAGTACCATAATTTATTATTCTTCCTATTTCTTCTGTTTTTATTTCATAAATATCATTATTTAATGTTGCATTATTAATTAATTCTTTTATTACATTTGTATCAAAAATATTTACAAGAACATACGGAAATCCTGTTAATTTATATTCTCCATCAATTGTTTCCTTAGCTTTAATATAATTACTTACTCCATTAAAGTATAAAATATTACCATTATTGTTTAATGTAAATGAAAACTTATCATTATATCTTTTTCCTTCAATAACTGAAACTGAATCTTTAACATTTATATTAAAAATAAAATCATAATTATTCATATCTAAAAATAAAAATGTATTATTAGAATCCTCTAATTCTTTTATTTTAGTTTCTTCTTTTATTATTTCTTTATTAGTATTTTTTGTTATATCTTTATCTATATCTGAACTATTTATATTTAATCTTATAAAAATTATAAAAAATATAAAGATAATTAAATATAGTACAAGAAGAAATCTAGATCTTTTTTGTCTATCATTAATTATTTCTAATATATCAAACTTTTTCTTATTTCCATTACCATCATATTCATTATAATTCATACTTTTTACTCTTTTCTAAACATTTTATTAATTAACTCTTCTTTTTTAACTCCATTTAAGAATTCTTTTGAAGTCATCTTCTTCTTACCTTCCATTTTTAATTCTTCTATTATAATAGAACCATCTTTTGTTTTAACTACAAATCCATCTTTTAAAACATCAATTATTGTTCCAGGTTTTTCTTTACTATTATTGTTATCTATTCTTGCTTTATAAATTTTAACTCTTTTATTATCAAGTATAGTATAAGCTCCTGGAAATGGATTCAATCCTCTAATCTTGTTATAAATATTAGTTGAAGAATCATCAAAATCAATTACTTCATCTTCCTTTTTTATAATCTTAGCAAAAGTTACCTTACTTTCATCTTGTTTTATTCTATCATTTGTTCCATCAAATATACTAGGAAGTGTTTTTATAAGAAGTTTAGCTCCTAAAGAACTTAATTCATCGTGTAATTCTCCAACTGTTTCATCACTTCTAATTGTAACTTTTTCTTGTGCTATAATATCACCATCATCCATACCTTCAGCCATATACATAATAGTTATACCAGTCTCTTTTTCACCATTTATAATAGCCCTATGAATTGGTGCTCCTCCCCTATACTTTGGAAGAAGTGAAGCATGAACATTAATACAACCATACTTAGGACACTCTAGTATTTCTTTTGGTATTATTTGACCATATGCACAAGTTACTATAATATCTGGATTCATTTCTGTTACTACTTCAAACTCATTTCTTACTTTAATAGGTTGCACTACTTTAATATTATTTTCAAGTGCAATTTTCTTAATTGGTGAATACTCTAATTCATGACCTCTTCCCACTTTTTTATCTGGTTGAGTTACTACTCCAATAACATTATAATTATTTATTAATTCTTTTAACACTGGGACACTATATTCAGGAGTTCCCATAAAAACTACTTTATATTTTTTCATATTAATCAATCTCTCTTTTTCATTATTATTATAATATTATTCTAAAAAAAAAGAAACTAATTATTTAGTTTCTATATTATTATCTATATATGAAAATACAATATTTTTTAGTTTATTAAATTCATTAATACTATTCTCTTTAGGAACAATTACCGAGAACAAATTTTCTAGATATTTTCCATCTTTAAGAATTCTAAATGTCTCTTTAAAATTTATATCATAAATGAATGCACAATATCCATATATGTTATCTGTTTTTGTTTTTCTAAAATGACTATCAATTGTTTTTCTATTATTAAATGAATCAAGAACTTCTTTTGATATTTCATTTTTATCATAAACATAACTATATTCATCAAAAATAACTTTATATATGTCTACTTTATCCATATCTCTAATCATCTTTATAAACATTAATTCTGTATCTTTCATGTTATTATCAATTATATACTTATTATGATTTTTAATTGCATCTTTTATTATTTCATAATAGTTTTCATCATCATAAAAATCCTTTATATGATTATTATCAAACAAATAAATACAACTTTCGTCAGCATGATCAATTCCAGACTTTACATCTGAACAATTTCCAAAATTCCTTATTTGTTCAAATCTACCAATATCATGTAAAAGTCCAATTACTTCTGCAACTTCCTTTTCTTTTTTAGATAAATTAAGTTTACTTGCTAACTCTAACATCAATTCTTTTACTCTATATGAATGATAATACTTATATCTAATTTGTGGTACATTCATATCATAATCTTTAATATAATTATCAAATGCTTGCTCAAATTTTCGTTTCATAGCAGTTACTCAATCGTATATGGAATGTTTAATGTTCCATTTCCTCCTGTTATTGTAACAGTATTTTCAATTGTTAATACTGGTCTTATTGAATATAAATAACTTTGTGGAGTCGTTTCAGAAACTGCTGTCTTTGCTTCAACACTTCCATTTTTAGTTATAATATTAATAGTAGACTCTGTTGAATTATTTGTTGTCCAGTAATCCTTTCCTGATATTTTTGTAGCATACAAATCTCCAACTTGTGGAATACCATATTTTGTATTAACTATTCTTTCTTGTGGACATTCTTCAGTTTGAGATGTTGAAGTAGTAATTGGTGCAGTACAAAAATCTCCTACTGCTAAATTTTCATCAAACCCTTCAGCCCATTTTTTTAAATAAGAAGCTATGAAAGTATTTTCTGAATATGTCTCATCAAAGAAATGGAATCCAATTGTCCCATCTGATATATTGTAGTTTGATTCAGTTATATGTTCTATACCTGTTACTTTTGAACTTTCTATTGGAATTGTATTAATAGCTATTAATTTAGTATATTTTGCATCTGTTAAAGAAATTCTATATAAATTACCTTTATATGAAACATATTCTCCGGCATATCTTGAATTAAGGTTTGTTCCTATATTTCCTGTTAAGTCTCCAGTTAATTTGTATGGATTGTTTAAAGTTCCATTCGTACCATTTACAAAAGTAATATTTGGTTTTAACACTATTGTTGGTCTAACACCTAAAAACGTTCCCATATTTTCACTTGTAACATTACCACTACTATCAACATACCAAGCTTTATTACTACCACTTGCTCTTGATACTAACCAAAATGGTTCATCTGTCGGAATTTGATTTTTTGCTTTGTTATATTCATAATTATTTAATAATCCAACTTTACTTGAATATGAATCTCCTGTTGTTATTTGACTGGATGGATTAGCATCATATACTCCATAATACCATCTTTCATCCACTAAATATTTATATGTATTTCTTAATGTTGGTAAAAAGTATTTATTTAACCATAATGATATATTACTTCTTTCATATGTTTCAAATTCTTTGTTATCATAGGTAACAAGTGAAACTACATCATTAGAAACTAGTTTAATAGTTCTATCATTTTCATTATAGCTAATAATTCTCCATAATTTTCCAGAATATAGTACATAGTTATTGTCTGGATTACCATTAATAAAACTTGTTGCAGTAGAAGATTCTGTTGAAACAGTATATTTTCCTTTTATTTCATTTATCAAAGAATTTGTTACAGCTGGTACATAGCTATCACAAGAACTACTTTTTTCAATTAATTTCTTATATTTTAATGTCATTTCTGCATCTTCATCAAAATTTTTAACACAAATCATACTATACTGTACTGAAACTTTACCTTGATTATTATCTATTCTTACATCAATATAATCCTTAGATGGATCAATGTTAAGAATCACCAATTTATTTGTCGAAAAGTCACTAGGAGATAAACAAGTAATGTCTTTATCCTCAGTATATTCTGAAATATAGTCATAAGTTAACAAGTCACTTAATCTTTTATCTTCTACACAACCACTTCCGTTTATTCCACCAAGTTCATCTCTTCTTGTTCTAGCATATAGTTCAATTTGTTTTTGAACAGCATCATAATATGTATCATATTTTTTTGCATCATTACTTTTTATTAAACGAGTTGTGGCAGGAAATACAATTAATAAAATCATTCCCATAATTACTACGACAGCTATTAATTCAATTAGAGTAAATCCTTTATTCTTCATAACTACCTCTCTATTCTACTAAATTATAACATATATTTTTATTATTATTAACCTTTTTTTATAACTAAATGTAAATTTATACATATAATATTTTAGGTGATATTTATGTTTAAATCATCAAAACACAACTTTTTTTGTAAATGTTACTCATGTAAACTAAAAAGGAAAAGGAATATACTATACTTAGCATTATTATTTTTATTATTAATTATAATATTTTATCAATCATTATTACTTATTTTTGTCACAACAAAAATAAATGCCATTATTCTATTTTTAGAATTAATAGCACTTTTATTTATCAGTTTTCATACAATTTTCTAAAAAAAACGATAATTTATCTAAATAATCTATTATTCTTGTAATATTTCTAGTATTAATTATTTCATTTTCATTAAAAGAAACTATATCAATTTTTAATAGCAAAGATAATAACAATAGTTGTTCTTCTTTAAATAAATTATATTTACTTAAGTATTCATTGTACAAATCAGTCATATCTATTTCTTTATAATTATTTTTAAAAAGAGAAACTAAATCATATACTGGATAATCAATTACAGAATTATCAAAATTAATAAGATATGGCTTAATTCCTACTATAAAATTAGATAATTTCAAATTATTATGGTTTAATACTACTCTTTTTCTTTGTTTTATTTTGACAATTGAATACCATTTATCCAAAAAATATTTACTATTATCAAGAGATATTAATATTGTGGATATTTTTTTTATTAAATAATTTATGCTTGGCTTATGAAATAAAAAAGCATCATTTTTTTCAACTAAATCATTATAATATATTTTTATATTTATTATTTCATCAGTTGTTTTTTCATAAAAATCTTTAATATCATTTAAATAATAGTTTTTAAAATGTGTTGTTTTAGTATGAAGCATAGTAATTACATATATTAATTCTTTTAATTTATCTTCTTTTGTAATATTAATTTCATTAATATATTCTCTTATTTCATAACCATCAATTATTTTAGAATTGATATAATTATGAAAATCTTTAGATTTTAAATAATTATATTTTGAAATTATATCAAATGATGCTTTCTTTTTACATAACAATATATTATCATTACTGATTATTTGTAAATTATCTATAATTTTTATATTATTCATTACTACTTGGAATTATTATTTTAGTTCCTTTTTTTAAATCATTTAAATTATTATATTCCTCTAATTCTTTTCGAGAAACTTTATATTTATCCATTATTGATTCTATAGAATCATCATCCCCTATTATATAAATTGAATATGTAGAATAAGATTCATTTGTTCCATCAATATTAGAAAACAAAGACTCATTAGTTTCTTCTTTTTCTTCTTTAATTGATTCTTGTGAGATTTCTTCTTTTTTTTCTGGTACAACAAGTTCTTTTTCTTCTTCTTTTTCTAAGAACAAATCATTTACATCAATTATTTCATCTTTTTCTTTTAATTCAAGTTTATCAAGAATTAAATCAACATCAATTTTTAATTTATTGTTATCCACAATATCATATGTAAAATTATCAATATCAATTGTCATGTTAGATAGATCATATTTTGTACCAAGTACAATATCTATAGGTATTTTATAAGAAAAAGGAGTATCTATTTGAGTTACCTGATTTATTTTATAAGTACCTGATATTATTAAATCTCCTTTTACAATTGAATCTTTATCAAGACTAATTGTATGTTCTATTGATATTGAAGTAATTTTATCTATATTAGAATTAAAATCTATTTCTTTTGTAAAAGATACTATTTCATTCATATTATCATTCCTCTCAGTTAGATTATATGAATTATTTATTTTTTTATTACTTTTTATAATTAATTCAACAAAAAAAAGAATTAATAATATATATTATATTAATTCTTTTTCTATAGTAAAAACTTCTTTTTCTATTTCTTTCTTTTTTTTATTATCAATTAAACTATTTTTAATTTTATTCTTTTTAGCTTTTATACTTTCAAAATAATCATAAAACAATTGATTTTTATTATTTAATAATATTGGTCCAAAATACATATCTTTATTAGAATACTTTTTCTTTCCCTTTATAAATTCAATTATTATATAATATTTTTTATCTTCAAATACTATTTTCTCATTTGTTATCATGTACCCTAGAGATACTATACTTTTCCTTAATTCTGGATATTTATTATTTGAGGATATTATTAATCTATTAATGTGTTCTAACTCTTTTTTATCTTTTTCTAATATTTCTATTATTGTTTCAGTTCCCATACCAGAAATAATTACTGTATCTATTTCTTTATCAATATTTTCTATTCCATCTTTAAGACAAACTTCTATTTTATTTAAAAAAGAATATTTAGAAATATTCTTTTTTGCATTATCTAGTGGTTTTTGTTTGTTATCAGATGCGACTATTTTTAAATTATTATCATTTTGTAATAAATAAATATCTAATAATGCATGATCACATCCAACATCAATTATTTTGTTAGATTTCTTATTTAGTACGAAATTTCCTATTGTCTTTAATCTTTTACTAATCCTAATCAATTAAGAAATCCTTTAATTTTCTAGATCTAGAAGGATGTCTTAATTTTCTTAAAGCTTTTGCTTCAATTTGACGGATTCTTTCACGAGTAACACCAAAGATTTGTCCAACTTCTTCAAGAGTTCTACATTGCCCATCATCAAGTCCAAATCTTAGTCTTAATACTTTTTCTTCTCTATCTGTAAGTGTTAGTAATACATTTGCTAACTCTTCTTTTAACATTTCTACAGTTGCATACTCTTCAGGTGACATTGTTCTCTCATCTTTTATAAAATCTCCTAAGTGAGAATCATCTTCTTCTCCAATTGGAGTTTCTAAAGACACTGGATCTTGTGAAATCTTATATACTTCTCTTACTTTATCAACAGTAATGTTTAATTTTTTAGCAAGTTCTTCTTCAGTTGGTTCTCTATTTAATTCTTGTGTTAATTGTCTTTGAACTCTTGCAAGTTTATTAATTGTTTCTACCATGTGAACTGGTACTCTTATTGTTCTTGCTTGGTCTGCTATAGCTCTTGTAATAGCTTGTCTAATCCACCATGTTGCATAAGTTGAGAATTTATATCCTTTAGATGGATCAAACTTATCAACAGCTTTCATTAATCCAATATTTCCTTCTTGAATTAAGTCAAGAAATAACATTCCACGTCCAACATATCTTTTTGCAATACTTACAACAAGTCTTAAGTTTGATTCTGCTAACATTTTCTTAGCATACTCGTCACCTTGTTCAGCAAGTTTAGCATATTCAAATTCTTCATCAGTAGTTAGTAAGTTAATTCTACCAATTTCTTTTAAATACATTCTTACTGGGTCATTTATTTTAATGTCTTTTGACATCGTTAAATTTTCAACAATTAAACCAGATGGATCTTCATCATCTGTACTATTATCAGCTGTTTCACTTATAATCTCTATATTATTTTCAACAAGTGTATTATATAAGTCATCAAGTGAATCACTATCTACATCTAATCCTTTTAATTCTTCTACTAATTGTTCATAAGTTACATACCCTAATTTTTTACCTGCTTCAATTAGTGATTTTTTTCTCTCTTCGATAGTTTTTATTTCTCCAATCATTTTGTCACTCCCCAATTTTAAGTTTTCTTATTCTTTCAAAAATCTTAATCTTTTCATCTTCATCAGTTTCTTGTTTCATTTCTTTTTCAAGTCTTTTTATTTCTTGCTCTACATAATAATCATCTATTGTTTTTATGTATTCTTTAATAGTAACATCACTGACTTCTTCATTTAGTTCAAGATTTTGAATATCATTGAAAACTTTCAACAATTCTTTCTTGTCATTTAAGTAAGTATAAAAATCTGCGATAACTATATCTCCATACTCATGGTAATAATAACTAATCTCTGCTGCAAGATTTCGATAATCAGAATTAATAAAAAATAACTTTTTGCTATCATATGCTTTAATTGCTTTTTTATCAACAAGCATATAATATATAAACTCTTCACAAGCTTTTGTATATTTATTTTTCTTTTTATCTTCTCTTTTTATTAGATTATTTTCAAACTCATTTTTCCCTTTTTCGTCGAGACTTTTGTACTCATTAAATTTTTTTTCTAGTGTATTATAACTCAAATTAGTTTCATTTGCAAGTTTTTTAAGAATTATTTCGCATCTTATTTCATCATTTATTTTAGTTATTTCTTTTAATACTTTGTTAACATAATTAGATAATTCTTGATCACTTTCAAAATTTACATTATTTTTTAATCTATCTAATTTAAAATCACTATAATTTACTGCATTTTTTATTAATTCTTTAAACTTTTTTTCACCATATTTTAATATGTATGAGTCAGGATCTTCATCATCTTTTAAACAAATAACTTTAACATTTAATCCTGCTTTTTCCAATAATTCTCCATTATGTAATATTGCTTCCTGTCCTGGATTATCTCCATCAAGACACATATAAACATTTAAAGATAATTTCTTTAATAGTGATATTTGATCATCAGTCATTGCAGTACCCATAAGTGCTACTGTATTTTTAACACCTATTGTGAATGCTCTTATAACATCCATAAATCCTTCCATTACAATAACAGATTTTTCAAGTCTTACATATTCTTTAGAAGCATTATAATGATACAAACAAGTCCCTTTTTTAAATATTTGAGTTTCTTTTGTATTCATATATTTACTCATTTTAGAATTATCATATATTCTTCCTGAAAATCCTACAATTCTACCTAAACTATCATCAAGAGGAAACATTATCCTATCAATAAATGTATCTATATCTCCATTCGCAAGTCCTAAATCATTCAAAGTATTAATATCATACTGCTTTTCTTTTAAATAAGTAACTAATTTATTTTTATCTGATAAAGATAAACCTATACCAAATTCTTTAATTGTTTCACTATTAATTCCACGTTTTTCTAAGTATTCTTTTGCTTTCTCTCCTTTAGAAGTATTAAGCATTAATTGATAATATTTATTAGATATATCATATATTTCATAATATTTACTATATTTAGAATTAGTATTATTTTTATAATTAGAGATAGTTATTCCCACTCTATTTCCTAATCTATTTAATGCCTCAGGAAAAGAAATGTTTTCTATTTGTTCATAAAAATTAAAAACATTTCCACTATTATGACAACTCCAACAAGTATAAGTTTGTCTATTAGGATCAACACTCATTGAAGGATTATTATCATTATGAAATGGACATTTTCCCCAGTAATACTTTCCTTTTTTATTAAGAGGTACATATTCACTGATTAATTCAACTATATCAATTTTACTTCTAATATCATTAATTGTATTTTGATTATTCATACGACCTCCTATTACATATAGATATTATACTTCATAAATAAACATTTTCAACAAAAAAACTGGTAATTTTTACCAGTTTTATATTTTTTTTTATAATTCTATTTAAACACCATCCTTTTAAAAGTTCATAAGAGAAGTTATATATATAAAATTTACATTAATCTTTTCACCATTATTTATTTTTAATATTATAGTCCTATAATCATCATCTCCTTTTGTTATATCAAGTATAAAAAAAGAATATGTTTTTTATTTGTTCTTTTTGTTAAAATTTTGTGAAAAAAAAGAATTAATTTTTAGTTAATTCTTTTACTTCTTCAATATCATTATAATTCAAATATTTAATAATTACTAAGCTTTTCTTAAATATATAAAATATCCTAGTTAAATCTATATTTAATAGTTTTGCTACATAATCTGCAGAATACATACTATCATATACATATCCATTTAACAACATAATTGCTATAGTTTCCTTTATAGAAAAATACTTATTTAATTCTTTAAATACTTTTGTATTTATTATTTTTTCTATAATACTATAAAGTTCTGAATTAGTATTACTTTTAAACTTTTCAAGATTATTTTTAATATCATTTAATTCTTTAACAATTTCTTGTGATTTATTATTAGAACTTTTTAATATGTTCCTTATCTTTTTTAATAACACTTTAAAATTTTCTTTTTCTTCTTTTGACATTGTTAACTGATATGTTTTACTTTTTCTTTTATTTAGAAGTATTAGTTCATTTTCAGACAATAAATTCACTACTTTATTTAATTCAGATTCTGTACATCTAATTACTTCATAAATGCTTTTTTTAGGTGTAACTTTTTTTATTATCTTCTTTTCTTTAATTACATTATTAGCATGATTAAATAGTTTTTCTTTATTTTCATCATTCTTTAATTTAGATATTGCATTACTTATTGTATTTGTTATAAATAAATATGTTTTACCTGTCATATTTGTTATTTCTCTATTATTATAAGCTTTATTATTTATTAGTCCCAAAGAAAGTGAAAGAATATACATTTCTATTGGATCTAATCCACAATCAAATAAGTAATCAAAATACTCCCTAGGTATTTTTGATTTAATATCATTATATTTTTCAGATTGTTCTTTTTTATTATTAGAATCTATACTATCATTCATATAATAAACTAGTTTACTTCCATCCTTTGAATTTTTTAATTTTCTTAAAGCAGATATTTCAATTTGTCTTACTCTTTCTCTTGATAAGTCAAACATCTTACCTAATTCATTAAGTGTCATTTTTTTATATCCAAATAATGAATACCTATGAATCAAAACATATTTCTCTTTATCAGTTAAACCAGAGTTATTTAAAGCTTTTTTTAAATCACTTACAAAGAGATTATCGATAGTAGTTTTCTCAACATTTATATCAGATTCAATAAAATCACCTAATTCAGTTTTTTTGTTATCGTCACTAATATTTTTATTTAAACTAACGATATCATCTTGTAATAAAAACAACTCAACACATTTGCTTCTTGTTATAGTCATTCTTTCAGCAATTTCATCTATTGATACTTCTCTATTTAACTCATTAACTAATTCTTGCCTTACTTTTTTATATTTAATTATATCTTCTATTTGTTTATTTGGAATTCTTATTGTTCTACTACTATTATATAATGCTTTATATATACTACTTTTTATCCAATAAAGTGCATAAGTTGAAAACTTTGCTCCTTTTTCTTTATCATATTTATCAATAGCATTTGATAGACCAATTGTACCTTCTTGAACTAAATCATCAAAATCTACTCCAAGCCCAAGATATTTTTTTGCAGTAAAAAGTACTAATCTAATATTATGTTGAATTAAAAGCTGTTTTGCATCTTTATCGCCTTTTTGAACCTTTTCAATTAATCTAAGTGTTTCATCATTTGATAATAAATGGCGGTTTTTAATATCAAATGTGTAAACATTATAATTATGATCCAAAAACAAATCATTATCTTCTTTAATTCTTATTTCAACATTTTTTATCAAAGAATTAAAAAAATTATTACCTTTATAATCTTTTTTTAAATCATCTATTTCATCAATAACTATTTCTTTAAATTCTTCATAACTAATCATAATAATATTATTATTATGATAAAAAGCATCTAATTTATCTTTATATAGATTATATATTTCTAAATTATTAAGTTGTAATAATTCATTTATAGATACTTCCATAAGACCATCTCTTTCGGGCATTATTTTATCATTTTTTTTATAAAAAGTAAAGAAAAGAGTTCTAAATGAACTTCTCATTAAATTAATAAAACCTGATATAATTATTATTTTATATCAGGTATAAATAATACTTAAATTAGAATAAAGATAATTGATCAGATTCATCAAGTCCATCAAGTATTTTCATTCTTCTTAATTTATCAATAAGAGTTTGAGAAATCTTTGCTCTATTTTGAAGGTCTTCGATGCTTGTGAAACTTCTTTTTTTTCTTTCTTCCACAATTGCTTTTGCTACAGTATCACCTAGTCCATCAATTGATGAGAATGGTGGATAAATACTATTATCATCTTTTACTCCCCATACTGTTGCTTCACTCTTATTTAAATCAATTGGTAAGAATTTTATTCCTCTTGCTGTAGCTTCTAAACAAACTTTTAAACTTTCAAGTTGCCCTGTTTCTTTATTACTTGCATCATATCCTTTTGTTTGTATTTCGATTATTTTTTCTCTTATTGCATTATATCCAAGCATCATTGAATTTACATCAACATCTGTTGCTTTACTAGTTAACCATGATGCATAGAAATATACTGGCATATGAACTTTAAACCATGCAATTCTAAATGCACTTGTTACGTATGCTGCAGCATGTGCTTTAGGAAACATGTATTTAATCTTTTCACAAGAATCAATAAACCATGATTCAATCCCAGCTTTTTCCATTGTTTCTTTATGCTCTGCCCATGTTACTTTATCCTTACTTGCTTTTCCTTTTCTTACAAATTCCATTATTTTAAATGCTTTTATTGGAGCAAGTCCATGATAAATTAAATAAACCATAATATCGTCACGACATCCAATAACATCTTTAAATGGAACTACATTATTTCTTATCAATTCTTGTGCATTACCTAACCAAACATCAGTACCATGAGAAAGTCCTGAAATTTTAACAAGTTCGGCAAAAGTTTTTGGTTTTGTATCTTCAACCATTGAAATTGTAAAGTTTGTTCCAAACTCTGGAATTCCAAGTGTTCCTGTTGGATTTAATATTTGTTCATTTGTAACACCAAGTGCTTTAACACTTGAGAAAATACTCATTGTTTCTCTATCATCCATTGGTACTTTTGATACATCCATCTTAGTTAAATCTTGAATCATTCTTAACTGTGTTGGATCAGAGTGTCCAAGAATATCTAGTTTTAATAAACACTGATCTATTGCGTGATATGAGAAGTGTGTTGTTCTCCATGCACTTGTTGGATCATCTGCTGGAAACTGGAATGGTGTAAAATCAGACACATCTTTATAATCAGGAACTACTACTATTCCACCAGGATGTTGTCCAGTTGTTCTTTTAGCGCCAACACATCCTAAAGAAATTCGTTCTACTTCTGTACTAGATACACTAGAATACTCTTTTACTTTTTTTACCATTTCATCATATTTTACTAATATGCTAGATGGAAGAGATTCTTTAATATCTTCTTGCATAAGTAAGAACTTTTTAGCTATTATTTCTTCTTTTTCCTTTTTATCTACATTTAATAACTCATATACTGTTTTATCTATACTTTTAGCAATTTCTTCTAATATAGCCATTATTTTATCTTCAAAGTATCCAAGAACAAAACCATATGCAGTTTTATCTGCAACAGTACCAATTGTTCCTGCTCTATAAACATTATCAACTCCAAATAGAACTTTTGTATATTCATGAGCTGAAGCTTGGTTTAAATCACTAAAGTTTAAATCTATATCTGGAACTTTATCTGCATTAAATCCTAAGAATGTTGCAAATGGGATATCTTGTCCATCTTTTAACATGTTTTCTCCACATTTAGGACATTTCTTATCTGGTAAATCAAATCCTGATAAGTAAGTTGCACCAAGAGCATTACCTTCTTCATCTTCAAAAATACTATTTTTACATTTAGTACATCTATAATGTGGTGGTAAAGGATTAACTTCAGATATTCCCATAAGTCCAGCTACTAAACTTGATCCAACTGAACCACGAGATCCAACTAAGTATCCATCGTCATTTGAGTGTTTAACAAGTCTTTGAGCAATTAAGTATATTGGATCAAATCCTCCTCCAATAATACCTCCCAACGATTTTTTTAATTTTTTGTTTAATGATTCATCAGTTAAATCTCCATCTTCTTCTTTCCAATTTTCTTTTAAATAATCTTTAACTAATTCATTTACTTTATCAAAACCGCCAAAAACAGTATCATGAACTTGTTTAAATACTTTTTTATCAAACTCTTCTTTATCTATATCAGGTGTTTCATTTTTTATTTTTCCACTATATATATTATATACTATATCTCCATATAATTCTTTAGCTATACGTTCTTCAATATTATATGGAAGTGGATCTCCATACCATTCGTTTGCTTTATTGAAAACTAGTTCAGTAACAACTTTAGGACAATCCAAATATTCTCCATCATCGCCTTTAACTCTTGGAGAAAAAGGAACTCCACCAGTATCTGGAATAACTTCAAATTCTTCAACCATATCAAGTACTTTATTTGTATTTTCTACAACTATTTCATATGCTAAATCTTTATCTAAGAAATTAAAATCTTCTAACATTTCATTAGTTGTTCTAAAATGCTGTGAAGGAATTTCTGTTATTTCTTTTTTAGCAAGAGGATGTCTTCCTCCTCCAGGTACTTTTTGATTAATAATTACTTCACGATATATTTTATCTTCTTTATAGAAGTGATGAACATCTCCAGTTGCTACAATTATTTTTCCAGCTTCTTTTGTAGCATCAATTACTTTTTTAATATGTTCAATTAATTCATCATTATCTTTAAAGTCACCTGTTTGTATTAAATGACTATATACTTCAGGTGGCTGAACTTCAACATAATCATAGAAATTAATTATATTAGTTAATTCTTCTCCATCTTTACTTCTTGCTTCTATAAATACTTCAGAATTGTAACATCCACTACCTATTAATAAACCTTCTCTTAATTCTTCTAATTTACTTCTTAATATTCTTGGAGTTTTGTATAAATAAACCGTATTTGCTAGAGATATTATTTTAAATAGGTTTTTAAGTCCAGTCTTATTAAGTGCTATTGCGTTAAAATGAAATGTTCTTCCAAATTTATGTATTTCATCTTTTGATATTAATTTATTTTGTAAGTCACTAATTTTTTTAAAATTTTGACCAGATACTTTTTGAAGCATCTTATGAAAAACTTTTGCGGTTCCATCGGCATCATAATCAGCACGGTGATGTCCTTCTTCATCAAATTCTACATTATATCTATTTACAAGTGCAGATAAAGAATGTCTTGCAAAACCTTGATCTAGAGTTCTTGACAATTCAAGTGTATCAATAACAGTGTTTTTAAATTCTCCTAAATTATATTTTTTCATAGACATTTCAATAAATGAAATATCAAATTTAGCATTATGAGCAACCATTGGAGCATCTTTTGCCCACTCTAAAAACTTCTTAGTTACTTCTTCTTCACTAGGTTTTCCTTTTAGCATTTCATCAGTAATATTAGTAAGTTCAGTAATTTTTTCTGGAATTGGTCTTTTAGGATCAATTAATTCATCAAATGTATCAGTAATTTCTCCATTTCTTATTTTAACTGCTCCTATTTCAATCATTTGATCTCCACCAGCAGCATTAAATCCAGTTGTTTCTGTGTCAAATACAACATACTCTGTATCAAGTAAATCTAAATCACTTGGTCTATAAACGATATTAATTGTATCATCAACTAAAGTTAACTCAGTTCCATAAATACCTTTAAATTTTTTAAAGTTTTTTATATCTTCATTTACTTCTTCTAAGTCATTTTCTATTAATCTCTTTTGATCTTCATTTTCTTCTTCATTTAGCTTTTGTTCTAATTCTTCTTTTTTTCCTTTTAATTTTTTTATTTTACTTTTATTAGCTCCAGTTATTAATTCATACATTATTGGAAAAGCCTGACATCCAGAATGATCGGTTACTGCTACTCCTTTATACCCCATATCAATTGCATTTGTAATTAATTCACAAGTATGTTTATCAAGATCAAGTTTTGTAACAGCATCCATTTGACTCATCATTGTATGTGCATGTAATTCTACTCTTTTAACTTCTGCATCATCAACAAGTTTTTCATCTTTTCTATCTGATTCTGCAATATCAAAAACATTAAGTACTAGTTCACCTTTTTCATACTCATCATATTTTGTATTACCTTTTAATTTTAACCAAGTACCATCTTTTGTTTTCTTAAGTAAATCATCATATATTTCATCATCTCTTACAAAAATTTTAGCTAACATACTATCTGAAAAATCAGTAACTTTTAAAGTAAGTATTTTAAATGCTTTACTAGCTGGAACAAATTCTTTATTACCAAATACTTTAGCTTCTATTACTATTCCTTCATTTTCTCCTACTATTGAGTGAATCTTAGTTATTGCTTCCTCTTTATCAATTCTATTTCCAAAAATAGTTCTTTCATCAACATCTTTTTTTCTTCTTCTTGGAAAACTTGAAACAGATGATTTTTCCTCGTGATGAATATATGGCTTACTCATTATTTCAGAAGATTCACTTTCAATATTTTCATCTATTATTACTCTTTTTTCATCATCAATTGATATTTCATATGTAAAAGTTGTTCCATATACTGAAATAACTTTTAGTAAATCTTTTAATTCTCTTTCTAAATCTTCTTTTTCTCTATCATTTACTACACCTACTGAAATAGAATTATTAAAAAATTCTATATTTAATTCAAGTGCCTCTATATTTGGGAATCTATGTATCTTTAATAATTCTTTAAAATTATTTTCGAAATGATCACTATTATCTGTTTCATTAACTATTTTTAATATAACTGTTGCTCCATCAAAATAATTAGAAAATTTGTCTACTAATTCATCATATAAATCAATGGTAATATCATTTTCATTATAAATCTCAACAGTTAAAGTATTATTTAATTCATCAACACTATTTTTTAATATTTTTGCATTATAAAAGAGGTTGAAATATTTCTCATCCAAGTTGATCTTATTTAATATTTTGTGTAATTTCTCATCCATATTTAACCTCTCTATATTATTTATTTATTAAGTTCATTTAATCTTAAAATATATTTTTGGTTATCACAACAAAAGTCAATAAATCCCTTTAAATCTAATTTTCTTAATCCTTTTTCCACAGGATACTTATCTATATCAAATGGCATTTGGTCTCTCATCATAAAACTTACCATCTCTTCTTTATCAGCCCCTTGATACATTAACCAATACGGATATAATTGCTTTTTAAGAACTTTTAATTTTTTTATTCCTTCACGATACTTTGTAATTCCAGTAATTCTTGTATATATTTCATTTGTAACAAGTAAGTCTGCAATTGCATTAACAATTTCTTTATTATTTATCTGATAATCATTTAATTCATATTTAACAACAGTAAATAAAATTCTCATTATTGCTTTAAGTCCATCTTCAGTATCTTCTTTTTTACCCCAAACAATGTTCTTTTTAGGATTTTTCTTTAATAATTCGACATTATCAAAATAAGGATGAATTACCATTATTTGATAATTATTTTCCACTTTAAATCTTAATAAATCATTTAATTCTTTTTGAATTTCTTTTTGATGAGAATCCCATATTCTCATTAAAAATTTTCTATACTTTTCTGTTTGCTTTTTTGCTAGTTTAAACTCTTCACTTTCAAATATAAAGTTATAAATTGTATCATCATCAGGTATAAAATCACTTGTATACTTTAATATTTCAACATTTTCCTTTTCTAACTTCATATAGTCTTTAGAATAATTCTTCCACAATCTCTCTTTTAATTTTTGAATATCTTCAGAAATTGATGGGCGAAATAATAAATTCCACGCAAGTAAATAGTCGTTAACTATAAATTGTATTTTCATATTACTCACCACCTATATATATCTATATATAAATATAACACAAAGTAATCAAAAATTAACCAATTATTTTAGATTTTTTTATAATCATTTGAATATTATTTCTAAACTCAACTTTTCCTTGTACTAATAAAATATTTCCTTTTTCTAAATTTCTTAATTTACTATATTCTTCTGAAAATGCTATTAACTCAATACTAGCTATTTCATCACTTCCCATAATAAATGCCATAAGAGATCCTTTTTTATCTTCATGAGTTTTTATTTTTTCAACAAGAACAATAATATCAACAATTTTATTAATATGCTTATTTAATTCATTTATATTAATTACATTATATTTATCCTTATATTTTGTTGTTGGATGGTAACTTAAATAAAAACCAAATAATTCTTTTTCTTTATTCATAAGAAAACTAGAATCATATTCAGGATATTCAACCAATTCTGGCTTTTCTATCATATCTTCTGGCATCCCTTTAGCAATAAAAGAAAAATTAAGAAGATTATCTAAATTTTCTATTATTGTTCTTTTATTGATATTAAAACAATCAAAACATGATGAATATGTAAGTAATTCAAATGTTTTTTTATTAATTCCAATTTCAGTTAATTTTATAAAGCAATTAAACAAATCTGTAAATCCATTTCCTCTTGATTTTTTTATATCTTCTGCAGTACTTAAACCAATACTTTTAATATTAGAAAGTGGGAATAATATTCCATCTTCTACTATTTCATATTTTTCACTACTTTTATTAATATCAGGTAAATAAAATTTTACTCCTTTAGCTCTTGCTTCTCTAATTATCATTGAAGTTTTACTATCTTTTCCTATAGTCATAGATAAAATATTTAAATAAAAGTATTTTGAAAAATGTACTTTTAAATAAGCCATTTTATATGCAAGAATTGAATATGCAACAGCATGTGATTTATTAAATCCATACTCTGCAAAAGCCAAAATATCTTCATAATACTTTTTTGCAACTTTAAAATCATATCCATTGTTAATTGATCCTTCAATAAACTTTTTTTCTTGAACACTAAGTAACTCTTTTTTCTTTTTAGACATTGCTCTTCTTAATAAATCAGCTTCAGATAAAGTAAATCCAGCCATAACATTAGCAATTTGCATTATTTGTTCTTGATATACTAAAACTCCATAAGTTGGATCTAATATTCTTTTTAAATCTTTATTAGGGTATTCTATCTTGATATTCTTTTCTTTTCTTTCTATATAAGTTTTTGTATCAGGACCAGGTCTTACTAAGGCATTAGCAGCTACAATATCATCAAACTTTGTTACTTTAAGCCCCTTTAAAAGATTCTTCATTGTATCACTTTCAAATTGGAATATTCCATTAGTATCAACATTATAAAAAAGTCTTAAAGTATCTTTATCATCTAAAGGAATATTTAAAAAATTAATATCAATATTTTCCTTTTCTTTTATATTTTTTAAAATATCCATTATTGTAGTTAAATTAGCATTTCCTAAAAAATCCATTTTTAATAATCCAAGTTCTTCTAGAAATCCCATTTCATAAGAACAAATATAATTCCCATCTTGTTTAATAAGAGGTACCACTTCATCAAGTTCTTTTTCTGATATAACTATACCTGATGCATGAACTGTAGTATTTTTTGGAAAATCTTCAAATACTAAAGAAAGATCATATAGTTTTTTTAATCTATCATCATTATCAACAATATTTCTAAACTCATCATTCGTTTCATAGACATCTTTAAGTTTTGATTTTAATTCAATAAATCTTTTTAATCTATCAGTTTTTTCTTGTTCAATTTTTAGTATTCTTGAAACATCATCTAAACAAGCTTTTGCTTTTAAAGTACCAATTGCTACAATACCAGCAACACATTTATTTCCATATTTTTCTCTTGCATAATCAATTACCTGATCTCTATAAATATCTGGAAAGTCAATATCAATATCGGGCATAGTTACTCTTCCAGGATTTAAGAAACGCTCAAAAAGCAAGTCATACTTAATTGGATCAACATCAATAATTCCTAAAGCATATGCTACTAAACTACCACCTGCACTACCTCTTCCAGGGCCTACTAAAATACCATTTTTTTTGGCATATTTAACATAGTCATATACTATTAAAAAATAATCAGGAAATCCCATTTTATTAATTATATCAAGTTCATATAATAATCTTTTTTTATAAACTTCACTTATATTTCCATCAAGTCTAATCTCTAATCCTTTAATACTTAATTTTTTTAAGTATTCATCACTTGATATATTTAAATTATTCTTAAAATGTGGAATCATGTTTTCACTTTTTGGAAATTCTACTAAACAAGAATCTGCTATTTTATTTGTTAAATCAAGTGCCTTTTTACTAACAAGTTCTAATGCTTCTTTATCATTTAATAAATAATTATAGTTATCAGAGTATTCTATATTATCAAAGACATTTTTTTTATCTTTCATCATAATAAGATATTTAAAATACTCTTCTTCTTGTTTATTTAAATATAATACTTTATTCAAAAATACTACATTTTTTGTTTTTTTATTCGATTCTAATTCTTCATTTTTATTAAGAGCTCCGATATAAGACTTAACAAAAACAGAATTAATATTCTCGAATATTTCAATAGATGTATAAGGAATTATACAAACAACGTTTTTGTTATATTTCTTTAGAATATCAATGTTTAATTCATCTTTTAAAGTTACTATTTTTAAAAGATTTTGATAACCAATAAAATCTTTAGCATATAATAATAAACTATTATTATCTATATTTATTTCTAATCCAACAATTGGTTTAATATCATTTTTAATACATTCTTTATAAAAATACATAGTTGCAATCATATTATCATCACATAATGCAACTTGTTTTATGTTTTTTTCTTTACATTTTTTTATCAATTCATCTATTTTAACTAAACTAGATAAAAAAGTATAATTACTCTTTACATATAGTGGTGTATACATAATTACAACCTCCCTCACTTGTATTATAACACAAATAATCAATAAAATATTTGACTATTATCAAATTTTATGGTAAAGTTAACTAGCAAGTGATTTTAAGAGGAGGTCTTATTTATGGCTATAAATATATCAAGTAGAAAACCTAATAAAAATAAAAGAATTCGTTCTCATGCATTAAATACTACTAATAGTACTCAAGCTTTAAACTTACAAGTTGTAAGACTTGAAGACGGTACAAGAGTTAGAGTTAGTGCTAAAGAAGCAAGAACTTTAAGAAAAGCTGAAAAAGTAGATGCAGAATAATAACACTTAATTGTAAGTGTTTTTTTATTATAAAAAAAAAGTAACTATTTTGTTACTGTTTTTCTTTTTCCTATTTTTTTATTTTCATTTTTAATATTATCGATATTATTTAACATTTCTTCATTTTGTTTTGCTTTTTCTATAATTCTCTTTACATTCATTAAATCAAGTGAATAATCATTTTCTTGTTTTTTTACATTTTCCAAATAATCTATAACATTAGAAAAAGTATCTAAATTATATTTATGTTTCACTTCTATATCAATACTATTAAATATTTTACTAAGAATATCACTATCTTCTGAATAATATTCTAAATATAAATCTTTAATGTTTTGCTCATCAAGATTAATCTTATCATTTATTCTTTTAGAATAAATACCATTCAATATATAAAATAAACTAGGATGAGTATAACTATATTCTGGAATTTTAAAAGTATCATTTATATTTACTAGTGGTAAATTATACATATCTAATAAAACAGGACTTTCAATAAACTCTTTTAATGATACTTTATTAAATTGAGAATCTTTTTCTTTTTCTCTAAAAAAAACTTCTCTTATTGCATCTTTTATAGTATCTTTATTAACAAATACATTAATATTTAATATTTCATTATCTTTTAAAGTATAAATAGTTTCTGGAATAATAGGAACTTCTATTTTATCTCTTTCCCACTTTAATTTTACATCGTTTATTATTGTAATTGGTAAATATATCCCTGTATTAAAGAAATAAACACTCTTTTTTTTGGAATCTAGAAATTCTACTAGTTCTGGATGATCTAGAATTTGTTTTTCTTCTTCTACAACAGAATTATTATATGTTATTACATGAAAAATAGAATCTTCTTTTATTACAATTATTTTATTACTATCATTTACTAAATTATCATAATTTCTTCCAACATATGGCTTTGTATATTCATCTTTATTATAAATAGAATAAAAATATTTCATTTTTCTCACCTCAAGTTATTAATATAACAAAAAAAGAGTTAGTTCTCAATCTTTAACTCTTCTATTTCATCAATAACCGCTAATTGTTGTTCAACAACTAACTTTAATTTTTTCTTAAATATTTTCATATTTCTTTCTAAGGTATCAGCTTTAAGTTCTATTTTCTCTGCTCTTAATAAAGCATCATTTACAATTCTAGATGCATTCTTTTTTGCATCTTCAATAATAGTGTTTTTTTCAACAAGTGCCTGTTTCATAATATCATCTTTTGAATGTTCTGCACGAACTAAAGCACTTTTAAGTTCATTTTCTAACTTTTGATAACTCTCAATCTGCTTTTGTAAAAATATAACATCTTTTTGCTGTTTTTTCATTTTTTCAAGCATAGACTCAGTTTGAGTTATAACATTATCAATGAAATTATTTACTTCTGTAACACTATAACCTTTTTCAGTAATTGTAAATTTATCCATGATACCACCCTCTTTTTAGAGTTTATGAAATACTACCAATTATATTCGTCTTCCTCTTTTGCTTCTTCTGTTTGTCCTTTTACTTTAGTTGTTTGTCCTTTACCATTCTTTTCTTTGCCTTCATCAGATATTTTTCCTTCAACATTTACTGAATTAGGAGTACAAAGGAATATTCCTCCACCTAATTTTTGTAAATCTCCACTAATTGCATAAATAGTTCCACTTAAAAAATCTACTATTCTTTTAGCTTGATCAGGTGTTACTCTTCTTAAATTAACAACAACTGAAGAATTATTCTTTAAATAATCTGCAATTTGTTGAGATTCAGAATATGCACGTGGTTCTAAAAGAATCATTGTATTTCCTTTTTTTGTTATTGTATTTATAGCAGATTCTCCACTTTCATCATCGAAAGTTTCTTCTTCCTCTGTCTCATCTGATTTTAACTTTTTAAAAAAATTATTAAAAGCCATATTTTATATCCTCCATAATCTATATTATTATTTTATCATATCTTATTTTTTTTTTAAAGTACTAATTTAACGCATACCATATTTTTGCAATATCACTATTTTGACTATAAGGTTCTGGATCTGGCTTGTCCATCTTAACAGACACAGGAACCTTAAATGCACTACCAAATGCAATTGCATTACCTGGTTGAAGTGTTTTTAGAATTGCCAAAACTTCATCAGTAACATTTGGAACCATATCCTTTATATATTGTAAATCTCTTGGATGTAGTGTTCTTAATACCATAAAGTTTGAACATTGCGAAATACTTGTTTCACTTAGTTCACTCGGCCTTTGTGTAATAAGTCCTAAAATAACACCATATTTTCTTCCTTCTTTTGTAATTCTATCAAAAATATTATACCCAAGTAGATCTTGATCTATATCTTTTTGAACATATCTATGTGCTTCTTCAATTATTATATGAAATGGATATTTTCCTCTTGAACTAGCACTCGTTGAAACATCAAATAACAATTTAGATATTATTTTTGTAATTGCTTTTGCTGTTCTATCATCTATATAATTAATGTTAAATCCAATTAATTGAGCTTTTTTATTATCATGAGTTGTTAATAAATCTCTAACATATCCTCCTTTATTTACCATTTTAGGATATGAGAAATATTCATTATATTCACTATTTGCTAATGAATGAAGTCTTACTGAAAGAACATTTGCATAATCAAACACTTTGTCACTTTTTAATACTCCTTCTGATATTAATGAAAACTCCAATGCTTGCTCCAAATCAGAAAGATTATACATTATGTCTCCAGTTGGTGTTGGAATTTCAAATCCATCTATTAGAAATGTTTGAATATAACTAACAACTAATTCCATTTCTTGCATTTTTCCTGAATTATCTACATAAATACATTGTTTTAGTGTTCTTATATAACCTGGTTGTACTATTTCGCTTTCAAGATTTAATAAATCTGTATTAAATGTTGTTAATACTGCTGTTATTTGATCTCGTATTTTTATTGAATCTTTTCCACTTTGCAATATATCTAATAATGCTCTTGCAATAATATCATTTTTACATTTTATGGCTTCTTCATCAGTTCCTTTTAATATTGGAACAAGTTTCAAAGCCTTTTCTATTATAGGTAATTGACTTGGATCATTAGCATTTAATAAAAGTGCAATATCATCAACACCTAATAACCATAAAGGAATTCTTAATAAGTCTGTATCTGTCGACTCAACATTTGTTGTATAGGCTTTATAATTTAATTCTGGATTGAAATCATGTAAAAATGAAAAAGCATTTTTATATTCTCCATATGCATCAAACACAAATATACTTGCATTTACTGGTAAATACTTTGATCCTTTAAATATGTTTTGTACAATTCTTGCAAAAGTACTACTTTTACCACTACCAGTATTACCTAATATTGCAAAATGATTACTAAAAAAATCATTAACATTAACATTAATTTTATAGCCATTATATATTGAAGATTTTCCAAGATAAATGTGATTACTATCATCTACTTCCTGAGGTCCCAAAACTTGAGTTAATTCTTCTTGATTTATTATTCTAACTTGTGAAGCAAAAGATGGTTTAATTCCTATACCTGGTATAAAAACATTATTAAGTATTTCACCAACTATTCCTATCGTTATAGCAGATACTGTAACCTTTAATATTTCACCAACTATTCTTTTATTTCCATCATCAAAAACGACATGAACATTCATTAAATTTCCATATTTTGATACATCAAAGTTTATTTGAACAACGACATAATTTCCACTAATATCAATAATTTTGCCTATATTCCCTATCATATTCTCACCTATTCTACTTAATTATACCATAAAATAAAAAAAATATATATAAATATATACTTTTTCTATTTAGAAATGCCAATTACATATGAATAATTGTCAAATAAAATATCTTTTCTAACTTTTTCAATATCTTTTAAATCTAAACTTCTTATTAATTCAATTTTATTATATAATACATCATCATAGTCAATTAAATCTTTTACTATAGAATTTAAAACTTTATATGGCTTATCTGAATCCATTACCTCTAAAGATATTTTTACTTTTTTTACTCTTTCAACATCTTCTTTGGTTATTTTTGTATTTTTCAAACAATTTATAATCTCATTTTTTATTTCTTTTGGATTTTTTGTTTCCATTAAAAACTCTATTATAACAATGTTATCAATAATAGAACTAGAACTATAGAATAATGTACATAATTCTTTTTTATATACATTTTCTCTAAATTCAGAGGATATTCCAAACAAAACATACAATAATATATTTAATGATACTTCATATTTAA
The DNA here is from genome assembly GCA_902793375.1 of uncultured Erysipelotrichaceae bacterium. Classification (GTDB taxonomy): domain Bacteria; phylum Bacillota_I; class Bacilli_A; order RF39; family UBA660; genus RUG13868. The sequence continues at coordinate 27,568 of CADBDE010000004.1, forward strand.
ACTTTTTTATAATATCAGATTCATCAATTTTATATTTAAAAGACAATACGGTTTTGGTTATCATTAAGTTCTTTATTTTTACTTCTTTTTCCTTTGTTTTTACTTCAAGAGGTTCATTAATAATAACTGGATTCTTTTTTATTGATTTTTTTCTTGAATTTAATTTTTTGTTATTTTTTATTACTTCGATAAGTTTATTACAATCTATATTACCAGAAGCAATTAAAAACATATTACTTGGCTGATAAAATGTATTATAGCAGTCATATAAAACTTCTTTAGTTATTTTTCTTACACTACTAGGGGTACCACCAATATCTATTCTCATTGGATGCCTTACAAATACTGCTTTATTACTTTCATCATATAACCTGTTTTCTGGTTGATCTTTATACATATTTAATTCTTCTATAATAATGTCTTTCTCTTTTTCTACATTTTCATCAGTAAAATATGGACTATTTACATAATTTAATAAGAAATCCATATTTTTTTCAATGTCTTTTATTCCTTCAACCGTATATGAAGTAAAATCATAGCTTGTTGAAGCATTAGCATCACTTCCAGATTCTGAAAAGAAAGAAAAAGGATCTTTTTCATCTTCTTGCTCAAACATTTTATGTTCAAGAAAATGAGCTGTTCCATATGGAATTTTAATTTTCTTATTATCATCAGATTTAAACTCTAATACTTTTGCACCATATTTAACACCATATTCAATATAATAATTCTTTCTATTAGAAAATGGTATTAAAAAAACTTCTAAACCATTTTCGAGTTTTTCATAAAAAACATCTACATCTATTCCTTTTATTTCTTTTTTTATCATTTTTTATCACCCCCTAATAAATAAACTGTATCTATAAAAATTTTATTAGCTAGTGACATTATATCTTTTTTTGTTACTTTTTCTATTTTCTTTTTTCTTTCTTCTAATGTATCTATTCCTAATTTATCAATTGCATAGTAAGAAGCAATTATTTGACTTGGATTATCTTCTATTTCATCTAATGCAGAAATATAATATTTTTTGGCTTTATCAATATCTTCTTCATTAAAATTACCATTTTTCATATCTGCCATTTCTTTTTCAATCAAAATAAGCATTTTATTAAAATTTTCTTTATTAATTCCAGATGAAATAATAATTAAATTATCAAGTTTATATGCACTAGAAACAACATAATAACATAAAGAAAATTTTTCTCTAATATTCTTAAAGAATTTTGAATCTGCACTTCCACCAAGAATAATATTATAAATATTTAAAACATAATTTTTTTCATATTTTGTAAGATTCTCTAATGAACATGCAATAGACAATTTGGCTTGATTTGTATTATCACTTTCAACTATTTTTTGTATCTTTTTTCTATGAGGTTTGTAATCAACTACTAGATCATTAATTAAATCTTTTTTGTTATTAAATACTAGCTTTTTACTAATTATTTTTTCTACATAATCAAAATCGATATCTCCAATTATAAAAATATCTATACTATTATTTTTTATAAAGTATTTATAATACTCAAAAAGTGTTTTAGGTGTAATCTTTTCTAAATCATCAAGATATCCCTTTAAGTTATATGAAAATGGAGCATCTTTATCATAGTATTCTAACAATTTCAAAGTACTATAACTTCTTTGATCTTCCTTAAATCTTTCAATTTGTGATTTTTCATTATTTTTTACAATAGAAAAACTTGTTAAGTCAAATTCATTATTTTTAATATTTGGATTAAATATTATTTCATATAAAAAATCGATAGCTTTTTCAAGTAATCCATTTTCTGTGTATTTATCATTCAATACTCTCATATTAAAATCAATATTGTATTTTTTACCTAATCTATATCCATTAGCAAAAACACTTGTTGCATATAAGTCTTCTGCTTTCTTTGAAAAAGCAATTTTTGTATTATATTTCTTTGTTGAATAAGTTAACATTGTAGATAAAAAATTATTGAGAGTAATATACTCTTTTTTTATTGGACCACTAAATATTACTTCTATATTTATAGATTTAAATTTATTCGTTTTAATCATATGAAGATTATAAGATGATAAGTCTTTTTTTATGTAATCCATTATATCACCTCTTTCTTATTATGTGCTTTATTATTAATTTTATAAATCAATAGATGATTCTAAGGCTAATTTGATCATTGTAACAAAACTATTTTGTCTTTCTTCACTTGTAGTTTCTTCATGAGTTACTAAATTATCAGAAATAGTTATAATAGCAGTCGCTTTTTTACCTGTAACATTTGCATTATGAAAAAGTGCAAATGTTTCCATTTCTACTGCTTGACAATCATATTTTTCTACTAATTCTTTATAGTTTTCATTTTCCTTATAAAAAACATCACTACTATGTACAATTCCTTTATGTAAATTAATATTTAATTCATGAGCTTTATTTTCTATAACATCATTTAGTTCTTTGTTTGAATATAGAATATTTCTTGATTCATTACCTTGAGTTTTAGCAAAAGTTGATTCCGAATATGCTCCCTCTACTAAAAAAACATCATATAAATTTAATTTTTCAGTATAAGCACCTGCTGAACCTACTCTAATGATTTTATCAACATCATAAAATTTAAACAATTCATAAGAATAAAGTCCCATACTTGGCATTCCCATTCCTGAGGCAAAAACAGTTATTCTTTTTCCTTTATATGTTCCTGTGTATGCAAGCATATTTCTTACACTATTAATTTGTCTAGGATTTTCTAAAAAATTTTCTGCTATAAATTTAGCTCTTAATGGATCTCCTGGCATAATTACAATTTTTGCAAGATCCTCTTGTTTTGATTCAATATGTGGCGTTGCCATAAATAATTCCTCCTTAATTTGAAAAAGGACTAATGTGTTTAGCCCATTTTTTACTCATCATTATTGTCATTTTCCATTGCAACAAGAACTTCTCTTGGTTTTGAACCATTTTGAGGGCCAATAATTCCTCTTTCTTCTAATAAATCAATTATTCTTGCTGCTCTATTATAGCCTAGTTTAAATCTTCTTTGAAGTAAAGAAGCACTTGCCTTTCCACTAGTTATAACAAATTCAACTATTTCATCATATAATGGATCATCATATTCTTCATCAGGTGATTCAACTCTACCTCCAGCATTTCCTTGTTCTTTTGCTGCATCAAGATTAGTATATCTTTCATCATATTGTGCTTTTTGCTGTTTTACAGCATGATCAACAAGTAATTCAAGTTCTTCATCTGAAACATAAGCTCCTTGAATTCTTTCTGGTGAAGATTCTCCCATTGGTAAAAATAACATATCTCCTTTACCAATTAATTTTTCAGCTCCAACTGTATCTAGAATAGTACGTGAATCTATTCCACTTGAAACTGCAAATGAAATACGTGATGGTATGTTTGCTTTAACAACACCAGTTATAACATCAGTAGATGGTCTTTGAGTTGCTACAATTAAATGAATTCCAGCAGCACGCGCTTTTTGAGTAATTCTTAAAATAGAATCTTCTACTTCTTTTCCTGCTACTACCATCAAGTCAGCTAACTCATCTACTATAACAACTATATATGGCATTTTAGCAATTTTATCCTCATCACTTCTAACTTTATTTTCTTTTTCTACCCATTCATTATATCCAGCAATATTTCTAACATTTTTTTCTTCAAGTTCATCATATCTACGTTCCATTTCATCAACCATTTTTTGAAGTGCAACGCTTGCTTTTTTAGAATCTGTAACTACAGGCATTAATAAATGTGGTATACCATTATACATTGACAATTCAACCTTTTTAGGATCTATTAATACAAGTTTTACTTCATCTGGTTTTGCTCTCATAAGAATTGATGCAATAATACAGTTTACACAAACTGATTTTCCTGAACCTGTTGAACCTGCAACTAATAAGTGTGGAGTTTTATCAATTTCACAAAATCTTGGCTTACCCATTATATTTTTACCTAATGCAACTAATAATTTATTATTAACCTTGTTTTGAGGTATATTTTCTAAAATTTCTTTTAATGCAACAGGTGATACTGAATCATTTGGAATTTCTACACCAACTGTACTTTTACCAGGAATTGGTGCTTCAATTCTTACATCCTTCTTTGCAAGAGCTAAAGATATTTCTTTATTAATACTCAATAATTTACTTAATTTTGTTCCTGTTTGAAGTTCCATTTCATATTGAGTAACAGCTGGTCCAGCATTAACTTCTACTACTTTTCCAATAATTCCAAAATCTCTTAATGTTTTTTCAAGTATTTGAATATTTTTCTCAATTAATGCTTGATTATTTGGATTTTTCTTTTTATCGATATCCTTTAAAAGAGATAAAGTTGGTAATTTATAGTTTGAAGATATAACTGGCTTCTTTGGTTCTTCAACATATTCATCAGTTAAAAGAGATTCAATATTCTCTTCTTTTGCTTCTTTATCCATTCTTTTCAATTCATCAATACTAGATATGACAAGTTTTGGCTCTTCCATTTCTTGCTCTTTGTTTTCTTTTGGAGCGTTATTATCATTAATAATAACAACGGAATTATCATCTTCCTCTGCCTCAATCTTGGATGTTTTTCCCTTTTTATTTTCTTTTTGTCTTGTAATTAAATCCTTTCCTTTTTCAGTCGCATGATTTAAGAAATCTCTAATAGAGAATCCAGTAAACAAACAAGCTCCAATAATGATTAAAATTATAGAAATTATCTTTGTTCCTGAAATCGCAAATAAAGATTTGAATAAAATTGCAAATGAACAACCAATTAATCCTCCACCAGGAGATGAAAAATCCATTCCTTTTTGGATTAAATCAAAAGTATTTGATAAATCTTTAAATGTTTCTTCATATACTTTCATGAAGTCTCCTGTTATTTCAGTAATATAATTCATATGTGCAAATACTAAAATTCCGATAGAAACAAAGAACAAACCAATAAATTTTGTAGACCAAAAAGATGGTTTTTCTCCCTTAAATAACATATAAATTCCAACTAGTATTCCAACTATAAGAAATAACCAATCAAGAGAACCAAACAAAAAAACAGCTAAGCCTCTAAAAATTTTTCCAACTATTCCAAGTGGTTTACCAGGTCCAATTGCTAGCATTGATAAAAGAATTAAAACTAATCCAATAATCCATGGTTTTGTTTCAAAACTCTTTGACTTTTTTCTTCTTCTTTTACTTTTTCCCAAGTTTATCACTCCACTCTATGTTTTAATTATAACACATAAATACTTTTATACTAATAATTGACTAACCATTTAACACTTTTTTACATTTATTTAACAAAAAAAAGGATTGAAATACAATCCTTAAATAACATACTAAAAATTAGGTCTTAAATATGGTGGAATATCATACATATCGTCACCATCATCAGAGTCATTATCTAATTTTTCAATTTTTTGAGGTGTTGGCTCAATAACTTCACTTCTTACTCTTCTTGTTGGTTGTGAAACTTCTGGTTGTGGAGGAATTACACTAGGTCTTTCAACTCTTTTTGGAACTTCCTTTTCCTTATTATGTTTATCAAAACCAGTAGCAATAACTGTTACAATTACTTCATCAGTTAAATTTTCATTAATAACTGATCCAAAAATTGTATTAATATCTGTATTTGCTGCTGCTCTAACAACTTCTGCTGCTTGTTCTGCCTCAAATAGTGTTAAATTCATTCCACCAGTTATATTGATTATTGCATCAGTAGCTCCAGAAATTGATGTTTCAAGAAGTGGAGATGACACTGCTTGTTTAGCAGCTTCAATAGCTCTTTCCTCTCCCATACCAATACCAATACCGATAATAGCATTTCCTGATTTTTCCATAACTGCTTTAACATCTGCAAAGTCTAGGTTAACAAGTCCAACTACAGCAATTAAATCTGTAATTGACTGAACACCACGACGAAGCACATTATCTACTTCTTTAAACGCTTCAAGCATTGGTGTAGTTTTATCAATTATTTCTCTTAATCTATCATTTGGAATAACAATTAATGTATCAACATGCTTCTTTAGTTCATCAATAGATTCCATTGCATTTTGCATTCTTCTTTTACCTTCAAAAGTAAAAGGTTTAGTAACAATTGCAACAGTAAGTGCACCTAGTTCTTGAGAAATTTCTGCAACTATTGGAGCAGCACCAGAACCAGTTCCACCACCCATTCCACATGTGATAAAAACCATATCTGCACCTTTTAGTGCATCTTCTATTTCTTTTTTTGCCTCAAGTGCAGCTTCCTTACCTATTTCTGGTTTAGCTCCAGCACCCAATCCAGATTTTCCTAACTGGATTTTTTTATCTGCTTTAGAAGTATTCAATACTTGTAAATCTGTATTTGCGGCAATGAATTCAACACCTTTAACACCAGTTTCAACCATGCTGTTAATGGCATTTCCACCGCCACCTCCAATACCAATTACCTTAATTTTAGCTAATTGGTCCATTTCTAATCCACCAAACATTTATTTCCCTCCTTGCTTATCAGGAAAAATAACCAAATATTTTACTGATAAATGTATCTTCTGTTAAGTCTAACATACTTTGCTTGTTTTCTTCTATTTCTTTTATTTTATCTTCATTTATTAGAGATATATTTTTTCCTCTTAGTTTCATTTTTTCATGAAAGTACTTAATAATTCCTATTGCACTAGAATATTTGTTACTTCTTATACCCATAGTTTGAATATTTAATACACTTCCATCAAGTCCAAATACATCTTCTACGATATTTCCAAAACCATTTAATTCCGAAATACCACCTGTAACAATTATATAACTAATTTTTCTATTTGTTAAGTCATTTATTTCTTTTTTAGCAAGTTTTAATAGTTCTGCTATTCTTGCTTCTACTACTTCTGTAATCTCATATTGATTGATTGTTTTCTTTTCGTTTTCATCAGTTTCATATTCAAGAACTTCATTTACATCAGCATATTTAACACATGCCTGGGCAAATTTTTCTTTTAATTCACGAGAAGTATTCGTATCAGTTCCAAATATATATGTAATATCATTATCTACATTTCTACTTCCTAAATTAAATATTTTATTTTTTATCAAAATACCCTTATTAAATATAGAAACATCAGTTTTATCATTTCCTATATTTATTATTGCACCTATAGTTTCTTCAGTCTTTTTATTCTTTGCTTCATAATAATCACTTATACAATTAAAAGTAATATCTTCAACTTCAATATTAGCTTCACCAAAAATACTCAAATAATCGTATATTTGTTTTTTAGGTGCTGTTGCTAGTAATGCTTTTACAGTTAATTTATTTGATGCTATTCCAACAGGATCTTTAGTATATTTATCACCATCAGTATTAAACATTATTGGGACAATAGAAACAAGTATATCCTCTTCACTAATTTGATTTTCTGATGCTGTTTGTAATACTGAAACAATGTCCTTCCCTGAAATAGCACCATTAGTATCTATAGTACCAGATACTACTTTTATAACTCTATTATTAGAAGGCACTGTAACAAGTGCTTTATTAATTCTTATTCCTAATACTTTTTCAATCTCATATATTGATTGATTCAAAGATCTTAATGCCATTTCATGATCAACAATAAGTCCTTTTTTTATCCCAAGTGATTTTACTGAAGAAGATGCTAAAACTTGAAATTTACTCTCTACAAGTTCAGCAACAACTATTTTTATATTATCACTTCCAAGATCAATACCTGTATAAATATTTCTCATTTTATGCACCCACTATCCTAAATTTATTATACTAGCAAAAAAAAGGAAATACAAGTTTATTTAAAACAAAAAAGAGCTTTCGCTCTTTATAAATAAACTACAATGGTATATAAGTTTCTTAAAAAAGTTCCTAAATAAGTTCCTAAATTGAAAATACATATCGCTAAAATATTCAAAACATAAAGAATTATTGGAGAAATAAGTATTTTAAGTATCGTCTTCTTATTATCTAAGACATACATTACTTTATTTCGCACAATTTATCTTCCTTTATTCTTCTAAATGAATTTCCTAAACTTCTTCCAAAATCATATACTGTTTTTATGGCATCAGTAAAAGCATTTATTATAGTTCCTGTTATAGATATTCCACCATCTATTTCTCTTAGTTCATTTCTATTAATTTTATTCATTACATTTTTTTGGTCTAACATATCCATCAATTACTCCTATTAAAAATACTGCTCCTGCAACTATTCCTGCCACTCCAAGCAAGCTTATTCCACCACCATCTATTTTTTTTAATTCATCTTTGCTTATTTCTTTAATATGTCATTCCCCCTTTGCTATTTTAATTAAATATTCAAAGAATGTTGTTTTATTAGTAATTATTTTCATATTAATAATATTGTTATTTATAAATAAATGCTTTGGAATTTTATCAAATTCTAATATTACTTCATTAAATGAAGAATTTATATCTTCTAATTCATTTATTTTTAAAACTTTATAAGTAAATATGTTCCTTTCTATCATTGTTTTATTATTATCAATAATATTATTTAATTCTTCTTTATTGACAATTAAAGATACATTGTCATCAATTACTATTCCACTACAAATATAATAATCTTCCAATTTATTATAAAAAAATGAAATTACTAACATTATGATTATAAAAATAGATACCACTATTATGTAAGGTCTTAAATTTATATCACGTATTTGAAAGTTTTTTTGAAATATTTCTATATTCATACTCCTCCAAATTATAAATTTTATCATATAAATCACTATTATCAAATCTATGGGATATGACAATTATTGTCTTATCCTTATATTTTTCAAAAATGTTCTTTAGTATTACTCTTTCTTTTTCAATATTTATCTGACTAAATGTTTCATCAAGTATGTATATGCTACTATTTTTTAAAAATGATCTAGCAAGAATAATTCTTTGCCTTTCACCTCCACTTATATTACTAGCATTTTCTTCAAGTAGCATATTATATCCATTCTTATTATTTTTGATTATTTCATCTATTAACATACATTTACAAATACTTGCTATTTTATTAATGTCACGTGTTTTTCGTAAATTAATATTTTCTAGTACTGTATTATTAAAAACATATTCATCTTGTGAAACATAAGTAATTTGTTCTCTTAGGTTCCATAAATTTATGTCATTTATATCAGTTTGTCCAATAAATACTTTGTTTCTTTTTGTTTGTAAATAACCAGCTATAATTTTAGCGAATGTACTTTTTCCACATCCTGAATTTCCAGTAATCAACACTTTATCTCCTTCCGTTATAGTCAAACTTAAATTGTTTATTACATAATTATCATTATACTTAAAGGATAAATCTTTAATAATAATATTTCCTTTTATATTTTTTATTGGATTAATATCCAAAAACAGTTTTTCTTCTTTTATGTTTAATAATTCATTTATTCTTTCAATAATAATCTTTGTTTTCTTATATAATATATCAAAATTTAAAATGTTTTTTAAAGAAGATATATTATAAAAAATAATTGCATTAAATGAAATTAAACTAGATAGTTTCATTTTTTCATTAATTACCAAACTTCCTCCAATAGTAAAAATAATTAATGAAATAATGCTTGTTGTCAAATTGTCTACTGTTCTTTTATTATTTAGTTTCTTTGTAAAATTGTAACTTATATTTAGATAATTATTATAAACAAACGAAAATTCTTCTTTAACTTTTCCCAGAATATTAAGTCCTTTTATTGTGTTTATTCCACTTATTAATTCAATAATTAATGAATTAATTTTTGAATTTTTTTCTTTTAGTTCTTTAATATCATAATAAATAATTCTATTAAATATTATTGTAAATATTGAATATAGAAATAGAATTAATAATGATATAACAAATAGTGTTTTACTAATGGATAATAGTGCTATAACTGTTACAATTGTAATCATTAAATCGACAAATATTGTTAATATAAAATCACTCAAGATTTCCTTTAATTCATCTAAATCTGATACTCTTGATAATACCTCACCAGTGGTTCTATTTTTAAAATATAAATGAGGAAGTGAAAGAATATGGTTAATTGAATCATTTATCAAAATATAATTCATTTTGTGTGTTAGAAATAATAATACCTTTTCTCTACTATATTCTAAATAATTTTTTAGAAAATATATAAACAAAAATAAGAAAGAAATAAAATAAATATTATTAATTGATTTTATAGAAAGAGCCTTATCAATTATGATTTGAAAATTGAAAGAGATTAGAAGATTAGTTATTGTAAAAACTAATGAGAACAAAAGTAGCATGATTATTATATTTTTATTATTTAAAATGAATTCAATTATTTTTCTTTTTATAGTATTTTCATCTTTCATAATTGGAATCGATTTGTTGGGAATAAATAATAAATAATTATTTGTTGAAATTGACTTAAACTTATCAATATCAAGCTTTATTATCCCTCTTGAAGGATCTGCTATAGTAATATAATTATTTTTTCTATCTATTTTGTGAATAACAATAAAATGCTTATACTTTTTATCAATTATCACATGTGCTATACAAGGAAGATATTTGTCATCAAGTTTTAAAATATCTCCTTTTACACCTTCAGTGTAAAAACCAAGTTTTTTTCCTGCGTCTAATAGTGATAAAGCATTAACACCATCAAAATTAGTATTAGTTATATTTCTTAAATACTCTTTAGAAACCACTCCTCCGTATGATTTTATAATCGTAAGTAAAGAACATATACCGCAATCTTTTGGTCCATCTTGTAAAACACATTCATATTTTTTCATCTTTCACCTCCTCAATTAGATTATTATTCTTTTCTTATCAAATTTCCCCAATTTTTTGAATATTTTTTTATTTTTTTATGTTATAGTATTATTCGAGGTGTAAATATGAAGTGCCCAAAATGTAATAAAGTAATTAAAAAAACTGATAAAAATTGTAGATTTTGTGGAGTAGAATTTGAGAATAATAAAGAAAAGACTATCATAAAAACACAAATAATATACAAAACTATTGAAAATAAAGCTAATAAGTGGTTAATTCTTATTATTGGAGTTCTATCATTTTTAATTATTTTAGAATCATCATTTATGATATGGTACTTTTTTATTAATAAACCTATAATAGATAATAAAAAAATAATTGAAGATTATAATTATAAAGAAATTCTTCCATATGAAATATATAATACTAATGAACAATTTGAATTTGATAATTTAAAAATATCAATTTTAGATAAATTTGAGATATTTAAACTTGATAATACATATTCTATTTATAATGGAAAAAACATCATTAAAATCCCAATTAGTATTACAAATATAAGTGATACAAATCATGGATTAAACTTATTCTATTATGATATTTTTGATGATACAGGAAATAGTATTGATGAGGTTGCTGGTTATTATGAAGAATCATTGTACTATGCCGAAGATTTAAAAAAGGATTCATCATATACCAAATACATCTATGCATTATACTTTGGAAATGATTCTTATATAATTAGATTAAAGAACAAAGAAAAAGAAATATTTGTTAAATATAATATAAAAAACTTGACTAACTAAAATACTTTAAATATAATATTCTATTGTATTATTCAAGGGGGATAATGAAATGTATACAAAAGAAAAACTAGAATCAAAAGAAAGTTTAAGACTATATAGATATATTGGTAATTATGGATTAAAAACTTTAATAAAAATTGAAGAAACTCTTGCAAAAAGCAGTGTTAATAGAGATTTAAATATAAATCTTAATAAAGAATCATTTGTTACTAGAGATAATTCAATGCATTATACAAATACTGTTTATCTAAACAATGATGGAACATATTTAATTTCCAACATAACAAAAACTAAGGGAATAAATCTATTAGATATTTCTTTAGAACTTGGAAAAGAAGGATATGATTATTCTACAGGAGAAAGATATCAAAGAAGACAAGCAAAAGTAGAATATATTTATGAAAATGATAAAATTGAATTAAAAAATATTGAAGATGAATTATTCTATAATGAATTAGAAGAAAAAAAGAAGAATGAAATAAACAAAAGAGTTATTTCTTTAAAAAAATAAAACAAGTTATGAGGTTAGACCTACTTAGGAAACTCATAACTTATTTTTTTATATTCAAAGTATATTATGTATAATAAAAAAACTAGCCTTTCGACTAGTTATATATCTATATGGAGCGGACAAGGGGAATCGGACCCCCACACTAACCTTGGCAAGGTCATATTCTACCATTAAATCATGTCCGCAAAAAAAAATGGAGGGCCTAGTCGGATTTGAACCAACGCTCGGGGAGTTGCAGTCCCATGCCTTACCACTTGGCTATAGACCCATCGCTACTAATAATTTTATAATACATTTATATTTATGTCAATAAAATATATGCATAAAAAAAGAGGATTACTCCCCTTCTTTTTCATCATCTTTAACTGTATTATCTTTAATAACATAAGTAAATACTTTATCTCTAATAACAAAATCTAAATATATTTTATCTGCTAATTTTAGTTTGTCTCTAACTTGAATTAACGCATAATCATTAGTGTAATATGGGGTAACATCATCAAGTTCTAATCTATTATTATATTCTTTTCCTTTAACTTCAAATCTAATTGATCCAAATTTTGAAATAAATTCATCATTTGTATATTTCTTTCCTAACACATCATAATCAAAATCAATCTTATAATTTAATCTTAGTAATGTTAAATCAAATTTTTCAGTTGTTTTAGCAGTAATTGTTTTTTTAGAATTAATGCATGAAGAATTACTACACTTAATAACATTATAGGAAAAATTATCATTCAAACTTATATCATTTATTGTTATTTTTGTATTTCCTAATATACTACCATCAAAAGATAATTCTTTTCCAAGTGTTTGTGTTGTAACATAATCTAATTTATCGTTAAATGTAGTTGGAGATAATCTAACTTTTTTATATTTGTACTTTAATTCATTTTTTTCATAATACATATCATATAGATATTTTAAAGTAAAATTCTCATCATAATATTCTACTGGTATTTCATATATAAAATTAAATATTCTAGATTCATATGGTTTTATAATTTGACTAAAATAATTAACACCAAATTCAGTGAATTTAGAATTTTCACTGGTAATTGGAGATATTAATTCATAATCTCCATAACTAAGTCTTATTTCATTTTTGTCAATTGTATAATCATATGATTGATTATTATTTATTTCAATTTTGGTAATTAAATAAAAATAATCTGAGTTAAGTTTATTTCCAAAATTATTAGTCTTTGTTTTGTAACTATCTAATACTTTTACCTTTAAAGAATTTGCTTCAAAATATTGATTTTGCTTATAAACTTTTTCAATACCTGTTACTACTTTTGCTAAAGATAATACTATTACACATCCAACTATTATTTCTAATGTTGTAAAAATATATTTGTTTTCTTTATAAAAATATTTTGTATATCTTAATCCTTTTCTAATCTTTGCTTTTATTTTATCTTTATCAATTTTTAATTCAAATTCATATTCTTCATTATCTTTTTGTTCAACACCTAAATCAAGCAAATCTTTTTTAAAATCAAATTTTGTTACATCAAATCCAAATGCCCTTACAAAGCACATTATCATAACAATAACATTTAATACCATTGTTGATCTAAATAAATCTCTTATAATACTGATAAATCTTATACTTTGAGAAGTATATGCTAAGTCTGGTAAAAATGAAGTCATCCATATAATTAATATAGTCAAAACTATATAGAAGATTAACATAAAAGTATATAATCTATCTTTTTTCTTTTTATAGTTTAATAAGTAAATAATTGCCCCCGTTAATAATGTCATAAGTAATGATACAAGTAAGAATGAAATAGAAGCATATTTAGGTCCTACAGAAGAAGCTTCTTCCATAGTTATTCCATTTTTTATATATGAACCAAAAAATGATACTAAAGAATTAGTTTTAAGCATTAAGAAAAGAGCACCCATTAATAGTAATGCGTGAATAATTCTAAAATGTTTTACTAAAAAGGCATATGGTCTTCTAAGTATCATCACAATCACCCTACTATAATATAGTATACAATATTTTTGAAAATGAATAAAGATAAAATAAAAAAAAGTAAATGCTTTTTACATTTACATTTTTTATTTTAAATATACATCAAAAATATTTTCATAATTATATATAAATTCATTTCCAGAAATCATTTCAATATTACCATAATTATTATATTTGTAAATAGATTTTTCTTTAACAAAGTATATATTATCTCCTTTTATTACAATATTATGAATATCTAAATTGCTAAATAATAGTATAGATATATCTGGAAAATCTTTATATACTAAATAATAATTATTATCTTTTAAATAAACAGAATAATAATCTCCTAATATTATTGAATCATATTCTATTTCAGAATAAGCATCTTTATTATCTTCAAATTTTACTTCTGTTTTTTCTAAATCATATACTGATATAGATTTTTTTTCACCATTAATATAAGTAATTCCTTCTTCATTTACTGTACCTATAATATTTACTTCATCATTAAATGGATCTATTTCAAGTTGTCTTTTATTACTTATATCAAAAATATACATTTTATTGTCATGAACTCCATTTACATATGATTGCTTTGATACTTCAACAGGTAACGGAATTTCTTTTTTAATACCATCAATTACATCATATTTAATTATTTTATTATAAGTAGGAAGAGATGTTAATCTTGGAATAACATAATAATTTCCTACTAAAGAACCATAAATATTTTTATAATTATCTAAACTAGAAAATGCAAAGTTTCGTGAAAAACTAGAATAATGAAGTGACATTTGTTTATATCCATAAACCATTATTATTTCGTTTTTATCAAAATAATCTCTATTAATAAGTAAATCTCCAACTATACTTTTTGAACTATCTTTACTATATCTCTCAATATTATTATCCTTCATTTTACCAATATAATCACTAAAATCTAAATCATTTTTTAAATTATTATATGAGTAAATAACTCCATCTTTTTCACATTCAGGAAATGAATAATTTCCAGTTCCAACTAAATTTAATCCAATACAATAATAACCATTTTGTTCAATTATTTCTAAATCTTCTACAATATTCTTTTGTTTATTATAATTATTATCTATTTTATAAACAAATCTTTTATCGTCATTTGATACTTTTATTAAATAATAATCTTTTCCATTTTCCTTAATATATTTTTCATCAATAGTAAAAGACTCTTCTCCACTATTAATATAATATGTAATTTCATGCTTACTCTTCATCATTGTTATTACATATTGATATACTAAAAACACTATTAACAATATTAATGTAAAAGAAATTGTTCTTTTTAACATTTACATCACACCTCTTTATAAACTTAATAAAAATATTTCAAACAATAAATTGGAATCACCATTACCACTTTTAATTCTATAATCAATTTCAGCAAGTGAATCTATTAACGATAGCAATTTCTTTGAACTATAATTATTACAATTTTCCATTGCTATTGAAACAGCATATGGTTTAATACCTAATATTTCAGATATTTCAATTTGTTTATACTTCTTTTCAATCAATACTTTAACACTATATAGATTTCTAATACTTCCTGCTACACTTGCAATAATATTAACAGAATCCTTTTCTTTTTGAATTAATCTATGATATAATTCAAACATTTTATTTTTATTATTTCTTATAATAGCATTTACTAAATCAAAAATATCATCATTATAATCTCTAACTACTATATTATTAATATCTTCAATGCTTACATTTTTATTCTCTTCATCATATTTATAATTCTTTATTTTTTCTAATTCATTTAATATTTTTTCATTGTTATTTAAACAATAATTACAAAAATATTTAATTGTATTATTATCCATCTTCAAAAAGTCTAAATTATTTAATACTATTTTATCTGATTCCATCCTATTATTAATAATTGTAACATTTTCTTTTAACAATTCTTTAATATCTTTTTTTTCACTTATAGAATCATTAATCATAATAAAATAGTTATCACTTGGATTAATTAAATATTTTTTTAATTCTTTTATACTTTTATCAACTTCTTTATTTAAAAAAGAACAATCTTCATAAATAATTAATTTACAATTTGATAATAGATTATAAGTGTTTAAATCTTCTAAAACATTATTAATTGTAATATCAGGATAATTATATCTAACAATCTCTAAATCTTTTATATTTATTTTTTTAATAATACTTTTAATACTTAAATCAATGGTTACTTTATCATCAGAAATAATTACATAATTATTCATTTTTTTCTTCTTTTGGATATTTCTTTTTTAATGCAATCATTGATTCACTTATATTTGTTTCTATTTCATTTAGAGCTGCTTTATCGACATTCGAAAAAATAATTTCTTCCTTAATAGTATCAATAACTACTTTACCCCAGATTAATCCTGCTCTGATATTTAAATCATTATACATATATGGCATAACAGAATCGAGCATATATCCAAAAACCACTCTTTTTCTTCCTATTAAAATTCTTTTATTAGTAATAGCAACAATACCAGTAGAAAAGAAATCATAAAATTTATTATTCTTTTGTCCAGTAAAAACATATTTTACTTCTTCATCTGGATTCAAATGCATCTCAACAACTTTAGCATTTGCTTTTAATCTCCATGCTACAGTTAATGGATACTTTTTCTTAAATCTTTTTACATTTTGAAGAATACTCATCTTATCACCTCATTTATAAAATACTATTAATTATGCCATCAACAAACTCTTTAATTTTTCTAAAAATAGATGCAAAGAAATCAATAATCATATCAATTAGACTCTTAGATTTACTTTCTTCATCTTCTTTTATTTCTTCTTTTTCTTCTTTAATATCATCTTTCCAAATACCATTTTTTCTATCTTTTGCAAATTGCTGTGCATCTTTTATTGTTTTAGCATATATATAATTATCTTCAATATACATTGCTCTAGCATAGCCATTTTTAACTAAATCTTCTTGTAATAATAAATCATCTACAAAAACCCATGCCTGAATTCGACCAAACTTATCTTCCTTTTCTATATTTGGTTCATATTGAATCTTAATTTGTTTTGCATTTGTTAATGCACTACAAACATATTCACTAACAAAGCTTCCATTTATTTCATCATTTTCATTATCAATTATTTTTTCTTCTAATTGAATACCAATAAATTTAACTTTTATTTCACTAACTCCAAGAATAAATCTCGCTGACTCAGAATTAACACAACCACTAAGTCTAACGATATCTTCCTGTTCACTAGCATTTGTTTTTATAGGAAGTATTAATACTAAAATAATTATTATTAAAAATAATTTTTTCATAATACATCCTTTCTAAATTATTAATCATCAAAGAAATCATCAAAAAATTTATCTTCATCTGAAACATCATCTAATTTAATAGTTGGTGTTGGTTTCATTGTATTATTTTTTGGTTCTTCTTTTGTTTCTTTATATTGATGTAAGTCATATTCAAGAGACTTAAGAAGTTCTTCATCTTCTTTAGAATCTTTATATGGTTCAAATCTTTCATCATTATTCTTTGTTTCTTTAATTTCTTTATCTTCGTTTTTAATATCTTCATCAAAGTCTAAATTATTTAATTTATCATTTATTTTCTTTTCTAACTCTTCATTCGAAATAATAAAATCGTCATCAATATTGTCATCAAAATCATCATCATCTAGTTTTTCTATTTTTTCTACTTTATTATAATCTGAAACAGTCTTAGGAGAATACTCTACTCTTTCCTTAATAGACTTATCTTCATTATGATTATAATTATTGATAGTGATATTATTAATCTCTTTAGGTTCAGATTTCTTTTCTTCAACAACAGCTTCCTTAGTTTTTGCTGCCTCTTTCTTTTTCTTAGCTTCTTGTTCTTCTTTTTCTATTTCAGCTAATTTTTCATCAATCTTTCTTACCAAATCATTAACTGATAATTCTGGTTTCTTTCTATCCATCATAGAAGATGGTCCAAATGGTAAATCCATTCCCCTTTCAAATGGTGAAGGAATAGCTGGTCCACCACTATGATTATCTTCTCCAAGACTTGCCATCATTTCATTTATTTTTTTATTTTTTTGTTCTTTTACAAACTCTCTTATATCAAAAATTGCAACTGGTTTTTTTTCTCTTACTGGATAATCAATTTTTGGAGATTTACAAGCACCCCAATCAATTTTAAAATCAGGAACAAATGATGTTTTAAAAGGATTCTTTCTCATTCTTAATAAGATATGATCAAATTGTTTCATTCTTTGTAAGTCACTAACAGTAACAAGTGGAGTTGATGCTGTTTTATCATCTTTTTTAGATTTCTTTTCTCCACACAACTTACTTATTTCTTCAAGAGCTGCAAGCTCAGTTGAAATTAAATATATAATATTTCCACAGTTTCCTTTTATTGTTTCAGCATCATCTTTACCATAAACTTTATTTAACTGAGCGAAGTTCTGAATAATCATTGTAAATCTTATTTGTCTTGAACGAGCTGCAGTTATCATTGTAGTAACGTCTTTTAAAGGTGGCATATTTGCAAACTCATCAAGTAAGAAATTAGTTCTTACGGGAAGTGCTCCGCCATTTGTTTGAGCAACATCAATTAAAGTTTCATAAATTTGCTTAATTAGAATTGTTGCAAGTGAGTGATATGTCTTCTTTTCATCTTGAATTATTATGAAAAGTGCTGTTGGTTGTTTTCCAATTGAATCCATTTGGAAATCACTATAACTTAGCATTTCAGATAGATTTTCACGAGATGCAAACAATTTAACTTTTTGTTTAAATACAGAAATAATTCCACCCTTAGTTTCACTTGGAGCCATAACAGTACCACTAGCATTTACGTAAGCAGCGCTTGCAGGATCTTTCATATTAAAATATTCTTTAATATAAGTAGATCCACCAAATTTATCTTCTCCAACTGTTGCTGTCATATTAATACTATTGATATTAATTTTATCTTCAGTAGTATCTTCAAACATAGCAAGTGCAATACCTGAAAAATAGTCAGCAGCTGTTTTTTCCCAGAATGGATCATTATTTGCACTTGTTTCATCATACAAAATATTTAACGCAAGGTCATCAAGCAACTCAATTGCTTTATCTTGATTACCATTTTTATATAATCTATAAGGAAGTTCTAGTGGATTCCAACTATTACCATTTTGTGGGTTACGGAAGTTTAATAAGATAATATTATAACCATTTTTCTTAAGTAATCCACCTGCTTTTTCATATATTTCACCCTTTGGGTCAGTTACTACAACTGATTCACCTTTTTTTGCAAGAACTTTGATGGTTGGTAAAATTGTATCTTGAGTTTTACCACTACCAGTAGCACCAATAACTAAAGTATGATAAGAACCATCATCTACCCATAATTCATTTCCATCACTAATTAAAGGTACACCAGCATACTCTGATTTTAAAGCACCTGCTTCTACTCTTTTTACATCTTTATCCAATTTTATTTCTTTTGCTTTTGCCCAGTGACTATATCCTCCACCAGACTTTTCTCCGATGTTAATTCCAACGCCTTCCTCAAATTCAAAGAAATATGAATTTACACTCATAATCAATCCACCTAAAGCAATTAGATAAAATACAATTGTATAATATATATACTCAGGAGAAAAAGCTTCTAATGGATTTAATCCATAGAACACCCCTTCGCTTGCTAATTTTGGAATATTTAATACTCCTAAAGCAATAACATACAATAAAAATGCTGCAAAAATTAAAAATATAATTACATCTCTTGTAGTTGCAACAAACTTGAATTTCATAATAAATTCACTTCCTTAAACTTATTTAAAATAATATCATATTAACCCCATTTTTTCAATAATTATAACGTTTTATCATTAATTTCTTCTTGTTGTAATAATGAATCCAATTATAAAGATTAAAAAGCATCCTAAAGCAATTAATAATATAACTGGGTTAATGTTTTTTTTCTCAACTTTATCTAAAACAGTTTGAGTATCTAACGTAATATACAATTCTTCTTTACTACTTTTATCATCTTTAGATATTTCCCAGATATATTTTCCATCATCTTTCTTTTTTAAATTTGTAGATAAAACTTTATAATTTGTATTTATATTTAGTTCTATATCATTTAATACTTCATAATCATTAAAATAATTCTTAGGAGATTTTCCACTTATTTTTAATACTTTTCCACTATATTGAACAGAAAAAGCAGGAATTAACTCGTTTGCAATTGTTGAAAAAGTCATTTCACTAAAATCAAATTCATGACTAAGTTTAAATCCTACTTTCCCATCTTCATTAATATACTTTTTATCATAATATACACAATTATTAGTACATTCATTTTGTGAATGATATCCATTATAGTCAATATTTATATCTTGTTCTTCTCCATATAGTTTTGCATAATCATAAAAACTTTTTCCTGTTTCATCTTTAATATCTAAATTGTTAGAATTATTTTCTATAATTGACAATTCTTCTGTAATTTTCTCATTTTCAATTGTTAAAGAATACTTTGCATTACATCCAGTTAAAACAATTGTTAATAATAAACTTATAATTAAAAATCTAGTCTTCATAATTATCTCCTTACCAAGATAACGAATTTCTATTTGATTCATTTGCATAATAATCATCTAAAAGCATTACTTCATATGTTTTTTGGCTTGAACCTAATAATTCTGACTTTGAAATATTTCTTGTTTTACTGCCGTTTTCTGCAATATTAATGGCATTATCTGTTTTTCCAACGATCAACATAATATGATCAGCTCCACCTCTTAAATTATCAGAAAACAATAAATCTCCAGGTTTTATTGAATCAAATGCTTCTTCTGCAGAAGATATTGAAGTACTTCCTGCTGTTACTCTAAAATTAGGATATAGAGTTATCCTAACACTACCAGGGTACAAACTTGCATCAAACATACCAACAGCATATGTAGAACCTTTTGTGCACCAGTCCATTCCACCATTACATAAGGCCCATCTAACAGATGTTGCACAGTTAAGTCCGCTTCCTGCGCCTCCCCAGGCACCATTAACACCAAGCTTTCCATTTATATCTGGATTTCTTCCTCCATCTACTCTTCCACCTTGATGATCATATGGATATGTGTATCCACCAGTCATATCTGAAGTACATTTTAATAGTTGGAAACCTGCTTCTACTACTGCTTCTCTAGTTCCCATTCCAGCATTTGAAACTTGTTCACCAATACAGTTATTTAAATCTCCAATAGTATGACCTGTTTTACTTACAGCATTTCCTATTGTTGCTCTTATAGGGGTACCACCAACTATTTCCATATGATTATGTTCTTCATTAAATTCTCCTGAAGAACTGCCACTATTTCCGCTTCCTTTTCCACTTTCATTATCTCGTTTATAAATGGCATAATTTGGACATTCTCCTTCTTTGATACTATCTTCTAGTCTTTTAAAGCTAACACCATAACTAACATTTCCTCTTTCAAGGAATAATTTAATTAATGCGTGAGCATCATAACCAAATTTTGAGAAATATGCCATTCCATGTTGACTAACTCCTCTTCCATGTCCTCCAGTTGCATGATATTTATATCCGTATAACACGTTTCCATCTTCATCTGTTTTGCTACTTCCAGTTGGAGTCCAACAAGTTTCAGTTGTTGTTTGAGCTGGTTTTCCAACTTTCTTTCTTAATAAATTTTCTAAAGTATCTGAATACTGTGTACCCGGCATATCGTTATTACTTTGGAAACAAGGGCATTCTGCTCTTTTTCTTGAACTATCTGTAAGATATGAATCCTTTATAGGTAAATTTCTTTGTCCATCTGGTAAGTAATAGAATCCATTTATTGGTTTACTAGTTGTTGGACAAAAAGCATCATATTCTGTTTCTAAAACATTATCTTTATCATATGGTGTTACAACGATTCCTCTAGTTTCTGTAACTGCTTTATATATTTCAGGATAATGTATTTTAGGATAATCAGGATCATAATTTGGATTATCTTTCTGATCTTCATAACTTGGATCATATGTTGGATTATATTTCCACCACCAACATCCCATTGTTTGAGTACCAGTTATAACATCTGCACCACGTTCAACAATATTATAATAAGCTTCACTTCTTGTAAGTATAGCTTGTGCTTTTGCTACTTCTCCTGAAGTATTAAATGTTGCTAAAACTGATCCACCCACAAAAATATCTTCAAAGTCTAATGTATAAATTGGGGAGTTTGGATCTTCTCTAAATTTAATTTTATCAAGTCCTCCCTTAATTACTGGATATCCATTACAATCTTTTCTAATTGATTCATAATAAGAATATATATCATTTGTAACTTCAATTATTGTTTTCTTATTAATCTCATAGTTTTTATCTAAATCATTGTCCCCTTCACTACTTAAATAATCTTTTAAATATTTATGAATAAATCCATTTTTATTTAATAAATTCCAAAAATATACTCCACCACTATCAGGATCTTTTACATATTCATATTCATTATCTTTATTATTAGTTAAGTAATTTTTTCCTTGTTTTGTTGATAAAACTCTAACGGTAGGTACTATAGATAATTCTCCATTTGGAGCATCAGTACATTTTGCATTTACTTCTGCACCTACAGCATCTCTAAATCCTTTAAACCAGTTAACTGGGTTTAACCATCCATACCATGGAAATTCATTTGTTTCTAAATCATTTTGAGCATACTGTTCCATTGTTTGTTTTGAACCACAATTCACTTTTATTTCATTTTGATTATTTATATAAGTTAAAAGTTGCATTTTAGAAAGAAGCTCCGCTTGATCTCCCCATGAAGATAAAAATTCTTTC
Organism: uncultured Erysipelotrichaceae bacterium; assembly: GCA_902793375.1. Classification (GTDB taxonomy): domain Bacteria; phylum Bacillota_I; class Bacilli_A; order RF39; family UBA660; genus RUG13868. The sequence continues at coordinate 50,435 of CADBDE010000004.1, forward strand.
CAAGTTACTATTTTTCCATTAAAAGAATAACATTTATCTTCACCACATGATGATTCATTTTCAATTGGTTGTATTATTTCATTATTTATTGGAGTTATTAAAGTAGCAATAATAAGATATCTATCAATTTCAACTTTATATTGATCACTAACTTTATTAACTTTATCAACTATTTTTTCATATAATCCTGGATAATTTGCAAAAATATTTACAATTTTGTCATCTTCTATATAACTTTCAGATTGTACTGTCCCACCATTTTCATTACTATAAATCTGACTATCAGCAGTTTTTGCTAGCATGATTACTAAGAAAAACACTAATAATATAGGTAAACAAAATCCAAAGAAAAATAATAATGCAGTTATTTTTCTCTTATCTTTTTGTATTTCACGTTTAACATTTCTTATCCCTTCAGATTCAGTATCAGCTTTGGTATAAGCATCTAAATACTTTTGTCCTTTAGGTGTATTCAAGGCAGCTTTTGTTGCTAATTCAGCAACAGGACCTGCTGTGCTTGCAGCTTTTGTTATTGCTTTTTTTGCTGATTCTTTCTTTTGTTTTTGTTTTACTTGCTCCATTTTGGATTTCATTGCACCAGTTTGATCTATTCCATTTTTGTAATTATTAGAAGCATTATATCCATTGTTGCTATAAAGTGGCTTTTTTTGTTCAATTTGACTATTCATTTTTAAATCTTGATTAAATACCCTATTACCGTTATTTTGTTGATTGCTATTTTTATGATTATTTGCAAAATAAGCCATATTATCACCACCTTATTATAAATATCAACCTATTTTAATTATAACACTTATAGAGTAAAAATCATAGAAAAAGACACAAAAAAAAGACTACTTTTGTAGTCTTAATTTCTATAATCCTCCGCCACTTCCAAATGCAGATAATTCTTCTGGAGTAACGACAACATTTATTCTCATTCTCTTGCTTCCACAAACAAACAAAGCTTCACCTTGATTATACTGTTTAATACTTTCTTTTTCATTATCATTTAAGTCAATTAATAAACCTAAATCTTCAGCTGCTTGTTTTTTAAGTCCCATTACTATGTAATAAGAAGCATTATCAAATATTGCTTTTCCTTGCATCAATACGCCAGGTGCAGCAAAGTCACTTGGCTGTTGAGTAATAATAATTGTTCCAGTATTATACTTTCTTGCACGACGTTGAACTTGTGCTAAGAAATCAGCTCCTAAACTATTGTTATCACCAAGCAATACGTGAGCTTCATCAACCATTAATACTGTATCAACTTCTTTATCTAAACATAATCCCCAAGCATATTTTAATATATTAAAGAACAAAGCATTTTTAATATTTTCTTCTGCATTCATTAATTCTTTTATATTAAATACAATAAAATCACTATCAGTTTCTATTGTTGTTTTTCCATCAAAGAAATATTTTAAATCTTTTGTAAGTGGTCTTATTTTAAGTTCAAGTCTTTCCATAATATCACGTTCTTGAGTGTGATCAGTCATAGAAAGAAGTATTGCTTTTATTGTCTCATATACATCAGAAAATGTTGGATAATCTTCTGGTTTAAAGTTATAAAAATCCTTATCAAAATCTATTCCAAATCTCTTATAAGTATCTTGAACTACTTCACTAAATAACGCCAAAACATCTTCTTCAATTGATGGATCATAATACTTCATAAATGCTTTTAAAAATTGTAAAGTTCTAGTAAGTACTGTATATCCTAATCCTTGTTTTATTTCCTCTTCATCAGCATCAATAGTAATTTGTAAAGGGTTTATCATACCAAATTCTCCACCTTTACCTAAATCTATTGTATCTCCACCAAAGTTTTTAGTCATTTCAGCAAGTTCGTTTTCTGGATCAATTGCTACAATTTGACAACCATTTCTAATATGGTTTCTAAGTAGTAATTTTGCAGTAGTAGATTTACCACTTCCAGAAGTACCTAATAAAATTAAGTTTGCATTATTTCTATTATTTTCTTTTTTAGTTTTATATAAGAATTGATTAAATAGTATTACTCCTCCTGAGAAATCTACTCCAAGAAGTACACTTAATCCAGGATCCTTAACACTATCAAAAATAAATGGATACATAGCTGCAATTGTTGGAGATGGAATAGGAGTTCCTACTCTATCCTCAATATCTTGTTTAGGGAAGATTGGAAGCATTGATTTTAAAGCTTTTTCTTGTTCAAATCTTAATGCTACTCCTCTCATTTCCATTGCTTCTAAGTAACTTTTAACATTTACTTTTCTAAGTTCTAATTCTTCTTTTGTATCAGCAGTTATCATTATATGCATTTGAAAATCAAATATTTTAGATTGATTTGCTGCAATCATTGTTACAAATGATTCCAAAGACTCATAATCAAGTCTTATTCTCTCTTGCATAGTTCTATCTCTTTCATCCTGATACTTTTGTTTCAAATCAGCTATTTGTTTATTAAGCATCTTTGACACTGTAGAGAATGGTACTGGAATATGCTTAATAACAATTTTAATTCCAGGCATACTAGTTAAATTTGATAAATAACCAGGTGAAATATATTTAGGAAATGATACAACTGTCAAAATTGTTGCATATTTATCACTAATAAATAATTCACTTGGATAGAATTGAAGCCCCTTTGGAGCGATTTCAGATTTTATACTAACCATTGTTGCTCACCACCGTTCCAAATTCAGTTTTTTTGCCACCATTTAAGAAGTTATCTAATATTACTCTTAAATCTTCATTTGAAGTTTGCTGTGCAGAAAGTCCTGCTGTTGCAAAAGAATTTATTAGATTTCTAATCTTCTTTTGAATTAAATCAGGATCCTTTTCTTTAAACAACAAATAGTATTCTGTATCAACAACATTATTATTAATAAATGATGTTCCTTTATTAATATCTTCAGCAATTAGTTTTCTTATTGCAGGAGATTGCTCTTGATTATATAAAAGTTGAAGTTGTGACATATAAACAGATATATCTACAGGTCTATCTGCAACAACTAACCAAAACTCATAATCTATTTGATTATATAAATTTCTTAAATTAACTAAAGTAGCTTGTTGAGATTCATAATCTAGAATAAAGATATTTTTAGGTTCTATTTTAACTCCAGTAACCTTATCTTTATTATTCAAGATTATTGCTCCACCATTTATTCCTCTAATTGGTAACCAATCTTCTGTAGATCTACTTCCTGATTTCGCCATCTTTAAAACACCAACCTCTCCATTTATACTTTTGTTGATTAACAAAGTAAAAATTATATATTGCTTGTAATAATACTAATACATTATGTTGATAAGGAATAGGTAGTACTAAAAGTAAACATATTCCAACAGGGATCAACGTTGCTACTGCAATCCAAGTATTATCCATTTCATCTTGAAATATAATTAATAGAATAAATGATACTAATACGCCAAAAAGGAAAATAAATAAATCAATTCCTCTAAAATAGCCAAGTATCAATCTACCTCTATTGGCATTCGCAGGTATCAAATAATTACCATCCACTAGCTATCACATCCCTTTCTATTTTTTACTAGCACTATATTTATCATTAGCTTTTTTTCTTGATTGTTCAAGTTTTTTCGTTGCATTTTCACGTCCTAAGCGTTCTTGACTCTTCTTCAATTGTCCTCTACTTCTAACATCAATTTTTTCTCCAGAATCATTTTTAATTCCAGCTTTATTTACATTATTCATATGTGTTTCAATAGTCATATCTTCTATATCGTAAACAGTATTACCATTAGCATCAGTATGAGCATAATTTGGATTATTAGCTTTTAATAAATAGTCTTCCTCATTTTCCTTTAATAAATTTCCTTTACCAAAAGCAATATCTTCAAGATTAATATCATGAATCGTTCCAGTTTCATCAGCAATTCTAACAGTAGTAGCTCCAGAAGATGCTGCAGCATCATATGCAGCCATTGTCTCTTTATAATTGAATTTTACTCCATCTAAAGAGTTTCCCACTCTATCAACAAAACTACTTCCATCACGTTTTTTACCCAAAGAACCAAACGTTGAATTTGACTTAACCATTTCACTAGATGCTCTATCAGTAACAGCTTTAAGAAGCGCTTGAGCATTTTCATTTTGTTGGATCTCTCTCCCAACTCTAGCTGCTGCAGTTTCACCAGTAAAAGTCCTACTTGCACCAGAACCAATTCTACCAAATAAAGTTCCACCATTTCTTCTATAATCAAAACTTGCAGCATTTCTATCTTGTTGCTTTTTAAGAACTGATTTTAACCCTGCATCTTTTCCAGTTAATCCACTAGCCATGGCAGCTGTTCCTCCAGCTAAACCAGATAGTCCAGCTCCAATATTTCTTAAAGAATTTCTAACATGTTGTCCTTTAAAATAGTCTTGATTTCCTTCATGTTGAGCTTTAATGTTACCAACCGTTGATCCAACTACTCCAGCAGTTCCAACTGCAGCACCTGCAACAAGGCCTGCTGCTTTTCCAACAGATTTAACATCATCAAATAATCCTTTACCATCACTCTTAAGTCCCATAGCATCCTTAATAAACTTAGGCGCCTCTTTAGCAAAGAATATTAAACCAAGTATCAAAAGAATCGTTAAATAAGTTCCTCTAAATCCTGTATCTTTAGGGAAATTAGAGAACAATCCTCCAGATTCTCTAGAATTAACAATTAAATGAATAAATACCACAATTATATATACAAGTCCTAGTTTAAAGAATATATCTAAGAATGTACTAGTTAAACTTTTAACCCACTTACTAAATGCCCCATCCTTACTACCCTTAGGGTCAATAAGTGACATTATAGGAACTGGTGCTATAGCTTCAAGAATCATTAATTTAAATATACGTTTTGCAAGATCTAATGTAATTCCTAATAAAAGCAACGCTACTAAAACTCCAACAACAGTTGATATAAATGGCATATAGCTATATTTATAATATACTGCTGCAGTATGTCCTAAAATTCCCGCATCTATATTAATTCCCTTATTACAATGTAAATTAATATTATTTGAAAAATCATCAAGAGTTTCAATTTGTGGTGTATTTTCGTAAGTACCATCACCACATACACTATCTAAGTCTGGCGATGGTGCAAAGAAGCCTCTGAGAGTATTAATCGTAATATCATTCGCCGACTGCTCGATCGAATCGGTAAATTTCTGATTAGAATTATCACCAGCAGAAAGTCCTCCAACACTATTAACTCCAAATATTACTTTTGGAAGTGATGGAAGGAAAGCTGTTTGCGCTCTAGATAATAATCCTTGTCCACCATTTTGACCAAATAAAATTGTAGGTAAGAATACTAAAGCACTTATCATCACAAAAGTTCTTATTAAAAGTTTAGAAAGGCTTTTGTCACTTTTTCCAGTCATTGATTCTGGATCAATTATATATTGAAAGAAAGCAAATGATAGTTTAAAGGCCATAAAAATTCCTAAAATAACATAGATTCGACTATATATTCCACTGAACACTTCTGAATTAGTAGATAGATTTGCTAAATCAAATATTCCAAAAAGAATCCATCTAATTAATCCATAAACAAGTTTATCTAAAAAGCCAAAAAACTCTCTAACACGGTCCATAAACCAGCCTTGTTCCTGTAATCCCATATAATCACCTACTTTCTCATTCTACATATAATTTATTATAGCATAAAAAAAAATAATAATAAACAAATTATTATTATTTTTAATATTTTTTATTCACTAAAAAATTTTATTTGATAAGGATTATCTATAGTCCCATTTCCTTCTTGATAAATAGCTCTTCCACCAATTTTTATTGTTGGTCTAATATCAGCTTTATAGTTACATAAACTTAAATCTACATACTTTTTAGATACAGAATAAGCTTCGTTTGTATTTTCACTATTTGCAGTTAATAACCACCAAAAATCATCAAAACTTGACATATAATTAAAGTTTCCGCAACTTTTTGAAACAATAGTATCGCACCCTGGATCAAGTGAAGCACTCATATAGTAATATGCAGGAAGAAGTCCAACATATTGATCTTCAAGAATAACTTTACATTCTGTTTTTCCACTGTTATCTTTATCCTCTGTACTTCTCTTACCAATACATAAATTCATTGGAACAGTTAAATAATTTGTCTTTTCACTAAATTTTTCTTTATCTTTTAAAACTAGTGTACCATTATAGAATTCTTTAATTGCCTTATACGCTGAACTTTCTAGTCCATTTGATTCAAATGTATTAACACCTTGATATTTAGCTACTTCTTCATTATATTTATCGTCCCATGCAATAGCTCTTTGAGAATGTTCATTATAAATAAGTAACATATCATTATTATTGTCAATTGACACAATTCTATATAAGTTGTCATCAATTTTTATAAAATTATTTACTTCATCTCCTCTAAACACATACTCAAAATCATCACTAGTTCCCATATTTAAATCACTATCATCTAAAATAAATTTACCATCTACTCTTTGATATAGTCCAGATCCATGTGTAACTCCACTATCATTATCTTCTATAACTTTATCAACAAGTTTTACAGTTTGATGATATGATCCACATGTCAAATCAGGAACGTAATCAAATTTATCATTTCCTGCATTATAAATATTTACTCCACCTACACAAGTTGTCTCATCTTTTGCATACTCTGAAATATCTTTAATATATTCTTCTTGCTCTAAAATATCTGCTGATAGATAATAAGGATCAGAAAGTGGTGATTCTGGAAGAACATCTATACCTTGCTTTTTCTTATCTCCAACATATTTTTTAGCAGCATCTACTAATTTAGTTTCTATTTTATCATATGTATATTTTACTCCACCAGTTGTAGAATTAAAAATAATAGCAAAAATTATTATAACAACTAAAACACAACCTAGAATAATACCATATTTAATCAATTTCTTATCCATTAAAAACACCTCTAATTATATTTTATCAAAGTAATTGAAAAATACAAGAAAAAAGGAAGTTTTTAAACTTCCTTTACATCCATTATCTACTTCTCCAACAAGCTGACCAACTAGTTGAATTAGTTCCTCCATCGCTTTCTTCACCTTTACCAACTAATCCCATTACAGCATCAACTAATGTAACAGCAAAGAATACAGCTACAGCAGCAATAGCACGTTTAATAAACTTACTTGTTGCTCCTTTAATTTCTTTATCATCACTAGCCATAACAGCTTTTGCTAAATCTAATACACCAAAAATTAACAATGCAATAGGAACAAAAATTTTGATAATGTTAAATAAAGCTTTAATAACTGATACTATTGGTCCTAATCCACCACAAACATCATCAGCTGCAATTAAAAATAAATCCATAATAACTCCTCCAATTTACATATAGTAATAATACTATAAGTTTTACTTTTTGTCAATAATTCTTATTATCTTGTAAGACCTAAATGTCTCAATAAATCAGCAATTATATTAGATCTTTCTCTATCATTCAAAGGTGGTATAACATAGAAAATATCAATACCAGCCTCAGATGCAAATTCTCTTATGTCAGCTTCACTCAAAGTTGATCTATTAATAATTACTTTTTTTCCTTTTAATTTAGAAAAAATAGTTCTATCTCTTAACATCAACTTATTTAACTTAATAACAGAAGGTTCTAACAAATATATCGTATCTTCACATACTGGATCGTCATATTCATTTAAATCAACTAAAACACAACTATATCCAACAGCTTTCATTATTTCTCTAGCTAAAGAACTTTTAGTTGTTGAAATCATGTTTTCTTCTCTAAAGAATGCAAAATCTCTTTTATCCACTTCAATAGCTAAAACAGACATCCCAAATGTTTCTTCAAGTTCTTTTTTCATCATATAAATCAATGAGCTTGCACCAGAACTATTTGTTACATTAACTACTCCTAATGATTTTACATTTGTATTATAACCACTATTGTTGTTTTGCATCATACTTCCACTAAAATCATTTTGACCTTGAACATTTTGATCAAAACCTGGTGGTTGATCAGGCATTGCTCCAATTTGATGCAAATGAGCAACTTCTTTATAAGTATTTGGAGTATTTAACAAATACATTATTCCATCGCCATTTGTTGTAAAATTGTAATATCCCATAGATATCAATTTAGATAAAAAATAATTATTAGCCACAAGTGATGTTGGTGGTATTAATAAAATTATCTTATCTATAGGAAGCCCAATAGATAATTTTTGATAAGTTACAATATCTTCATAATTTTGAAGAGCTGTAATATCAATTATCATTCTTGCAAAAAAGAAATTTGTAAAAGTACTAATTAATTCATCAGGAGAGAATGTTCCTCTAAGTGTTTTAATAACCTCAACATTAAGAGGGGTTATAACACTTTCTTGTTGATTAACCACTAATACATTCATATTCTAACCTTCTCCCATTTTATTCAACTGTTGTTTTTTTACACTTACTGCCAGCTCCTACGCCATTTTCAAAAACACATAAATAGCATTGATCTTCAGTTCCATAGAACCAGTCTCCGGCACCTTCTTGATCAACAATATTTGTATTTTTATCATCTAATTTAATATTTCTTGTTTCACCTTTAATAGTTGCTCTCATAGAAAGCCAGCTCCCAATAATAGGTAATCCTGTTACTGAGTATAATTCAACATAATAATATTCTCCCAATTTTGTTGGAAAAAATCTACATATTTTATAACTTCCATCTTCTTGATAACCCATTTCTTTTAATTGATCATCAATTTTATTATGAGTTATAACACCATTTTTTTTAATTATATAGTTTATAATTGTATTCTTCATTTTATATACACGAGCATATTTTATAATAAATGCACTAAATGTAATAAAAATGCTAAATAGGAACAAAACAATCCAAAAGATCATTGTTCCACCAATTGACTCACGCATTTATTATCAACTCCTTCTATTAAAACAAAGAAAATAATTAATATTCGTCAGGCACTTCATATGATTCACAATTTTCAACACCAATAGTGCAGAATTTGCATTCATTTTTTGGACTTAAAAACCAATTATTTTCTGCAGCATTACCAGGTTTAGTATTTTTAATTCTAGTACCAGTTTCTATAAGTCTTGTTTCTCCTTTAATTTTAATATTTAAAGAAAGAAAATTACCAACAATAGGGAACTCTGTCCTTGAAAATAATTCAACATAAAAATAGCCACCTTTTTCTTGCATTATATAACGGCATAATTTATATTGACCTTTCTCTGGATAACCAAGAAACAATAATTCATAGTCAAAATCTTCCTTTGAAGTTACACCCTCACTTCTTTCTATATAATTAATTATAGAGTTTTTTATTTTATAAACACGTGCGTATTTTACTATAAATGACATAAAAATTAGAAACATACTTAATAAAAACAAAACTATCCAAAATAGCATTGTTCCACCAATGGATTCACGCATTTATATCAACTCCTTATAACTATTATAAATATTAATTGCTATCTAGCCAATTTTTTCGTCGCCTCTATAACAAACTGTTTTTCCACCTTCTTGATGACATTCTGTTGCTTCTGCATCATTCCATTTGTCTCCAACTGTATTTAGTATTTGAGGTAAGAAAAATGTAACAAACGCTAATACAGCAGCTATAGCTATAATAGTAACTAATGTCATATTTAATTCTCCAGTCGCTTCTTTCATATAATACTATCTCCTTTCTACTATATATATTTTATTATATACTTTTTTTTATTTAATATCAATAATTATATACCAAACATCATTAACATTGACAGTAAAAGTACTCCCATTGTACCTCCACCTGTAACAACAAGCATGACCATTGTTTTCTTTTCCATGGCATCAAGTCTTTGTTTATATTTAACTTCACGTGCTTTATTTTGAAGTGATGAAACTGATTTAGAAAATATCAATAATTGTTTATATTTATTTTCTTGAGCACCTAATCCAAGTCTATATAAAAGTCTCATCATTCTCATTGAATCACGTACTGGATATTCTATAGCAAAATCCATATATGGTTGTATTGTTGAATCTCCTGCATCTATCTTTGCAATCATTTTTTTAAGTCCAGGTCTAAATACTTCTGGAGCTTGTTCAATTGATCTTGCAAGTGCTACAGGAACTGTATAGTTCTGACACAATATTTCCAAGTTCTTTAAGTAATATGGTAATAACAAATCAATTTGAGCCATATATTTTTTATAATATGACTTTAGATTAGTATAACCTGACTTAAATATTAAATAAGAAAGAACAAGTACTATAATTGCATTCAAGAATGATAAATTACCAGAAATTGTCATTAATGCTAAAAATAACAATCCTGAATAAAAAGCATTCTTCACCCTAGTCATAAATATTTTATTAATATCTATATTTTCACCATATTTAGCCATTAATAAAAAGTCATAATCTTTTTCTTTTAATGATAAGAAATATCCATCATTAGTATTAAAGAATTTTTTAGTATCAATTGTTTCAGTATAGAATAGTCCAATTCCTAATAATATTATAATAATAATCGTTTCTGTCATACTATTCTGCACCTACATTCTCGTTATAATATTTTTCTCCATTCAGAAGAAAATAACTATTAAATATTACTATTCCATGAAGCATTAAACTAACTATTGGTTCTTCCAGCATTTTAAGATAGTTTTCAATACCTAACAAGTATTGTACTAATGCAACCATTGCATATAGTAATAATCCATATTGAATAAACTGTCTATGGAAGTTTTGTCTATCAATTCTATCACGATAAACACCTTCTACTAGTACGTCTATATCTAGAAGCATATTTTCAAGTACTTCATTTGATTCTCTTGCACCTTCTCTTGTTATTTGTAAAAACAATTGATGCATATTTTTAGTCATATGATATTCATATTTTTTATTCATGAACTCAATAGATTCATTTATATCACCATTTTTATATGCTAAATCAATCATATATTTAACATCATCTTTTACTGGATTTTCTAGTACTCCAGAATTCCATACCCCTTCAACAGCTTTTACAAAGTTTTGGGTAGTTTGGAATTCCATTATAGTATTTGTAGTATAAACTTGAATTTGTTCAAATAAAAATTCTGAATAAATTCTTTTACATCTTAAATATGTTAAATAAGGTATTATACATATAACAATTACTACATATATAATAGAAACAATCATATTATAAAAATATAAGTAAGAAATACCAAAAGCAACTCCTGCAAATATTGCTACTTGTACTGCATATTCTTTTTTGGTATATTCTTGTCCCATATCTTTAACCTTTTGTCTTATTTGTTTAAAAGAATATGGTGCATATCTATCATATACAGTATTTATTTTACCAGTTACAAATTCATGCATTGATGCATCGCCTTGTTTAAAGTAAAATAATACTCCAAATGCAATTATTCCTAATGCAATAATAGATTCTAGCATGTAAACACCTACTTTCTATTCATTAATAATTAAAGCAATCCTGAAAAAAACTTTGATTCATTTTTCATTGGTTGTGCTTGAACTTGTGTTTGTTCTTGTGGTTGTGATGCTGCAGCAGGTTGTATTGTGATTGGTTGCGGTGCAGCTTGTGATTGCAAATTAGTTTGTACATCAACTTGTGGCATAATTGCCGGTATATTAATTTTTTGTGGAATAATTTGTTGTTGTACAGGCATTTCTTGAATTCCTGCTTGTTGTTCAATTTGTTGCTGTGGTATAGCAGGTTGAGCACTAACTTGCTCTATTTGTTGCGGCATAATCGTCGGTATATTAATCTGTTGTGGGGCAATTTGTTGTTGTGGCATAGCAGGTTGAGCACTAACTTGCTCTATTTGTTGTGGCATAATTGCCGGTATATTAATCTCTTGTGGAACAATATCTTCATGTACTATAGTTTGATTTGGATTAACTTCTACAGGAGTATCAGTTGGTAGATTTGCTGGGCCCTGTGACATACCTTGAACTTCACTAGCAGGGTTATTAATTTGTTCTTGTTTTTTCATTGAATTAGTATCAACTTGTTCAACTTTATTCTCTTCCACTTTATCTTTTTGTTCTGCACTAGGTGATTGTGTTTTTCCTGGAATATGAACAGTTTCACCATTTGATTCCTTAACATCACTTTCAATTCCATTTGCTTCATTAGCAGCAGCAAGTGAAGATAATTTCTCTCCAAACAAGTTAGTGATATCAACACCTTGACCTTCAAGATAATTTTTAATATATTTTGTTGGTTCTTGATATGATTCTTCACCACCAACAGTTTTTAAATATATATTATTAAACTTTGGTTCATTTGTATCGTCAGTAACAAAGAATTCACACACTCCAGCTATCTCACGAACAAATCTTTGTTCTTCAGCTTTATAACGACCACGTACAAATACACCAATTTGTACATAACGATAAATTGTTTTTAAGAATTGTTCTACATCGATATTAGATTCAAGTAATGAGTACATACGATGTGGGATACTTTCTGCTTTATCAGCATGGATTGTTGATAAGATGTAGTGTCCTGATGAAATAGAGTTACGAACGGCAGTAACTGCTTCTGCACTACGAACCTCGGAAAGTAATATCCATATTGGGTTTTGTCTCATACATGTAACTAAAACGTCAGAATATGATGCAATATTATTTGTTTTCATAGCAACAATATCTCTATGAGGGAAAATTCTATCCAAGTGCAACTCCAAAGTATCTTCTATTGTTATTATTTTTTCATTCTCTGCAGTATGACTTGCTAGATATTTAACAAGTTCAGTTTTACCTGAACCTGTTTCTCCACATACAATGATATTGCAGTGTCCTTTTACACAATTTATTAAAAAGTCATGGATACTTAATTGAATGTATCTTTCATTTAATAATTTTTGCTTTTCTAGTCTTATTTTAGCAGGTGTTTTACGAAAAACTACAGCTATACCATTTCTTGCAATTGAATCGTGAACAAAGTTCATACGAAGTTCAGCACTTTCAGAGTCCAAGAACGGATGAGCCATATTAAATGTTTTACCCATAATATTTGAACATTGAAATGCTATTTTTTCTATTAAAGCATTGTCAACATCTTGTTGATCTGCTCTATAAACACCTCTACTTAAAGATTTAAGCCACAATTGTCCATTATTACTATATGAAATATCTGTTACATCATCATCATCTAAATATTTCTTTAAAGGACCAAAATCAATTTGAGAAAAGTTATCTGCATCTTGTTCCTCATGCGTTTTTTTCACAGTAGTATTTTTAAAATCTTTAATTGCTTCTTGTTCTTCTTTAGCTTTTGCTTCTTGTGCTTCTTTAACTCCTGCCATTAAATCTGGTTTTTGTAGTGTTTGTTGTTGAGGTTGCTGTGGTTGTACATCAGTATTTTGAGTCACTGAAGTAACACTACTATCTCTATTTTCTACAACACTACTACTAGAAACATTTGCAAAGCCAAGATTACCTATATTCATTGACTCACTCATATATACCCCTTCTTTACTTTTTTCTATTGAATTTGTGTACCATCTATTATAGTGTTATTAGTTGGCACTTTAACGTCTTCTGGAATAACAGCTGATAAATTTAAAATATAATCTTTTAAATATTGACTAGATACTGTAGATTGTATTTCTTTATCTCCGTCTTTGAAATATGCAGTTGTTGGAATAGGAATAACATCAATTCTGGCAAATCCACTATTTCCAGATGAAATTGAATAGTTATTTATTGCTGTAATATCTCTCATTAATAAATGTTGTTCTTCAGGTAAAGAGAACATAATTACATATGGAACTCTTGAACTTTCTGAATCATCAAAAACGTTTTGTCCATCTGCAGTTTTAACTTGTAAAACTTTAATATTTTCTAAGAATTTACCAACAAGTGCTTTATTGTCTTCTTTAGTTGAAAGATAAATATCTATATACCTACCTGGTAAAATTGAATTTGTAAAACTTGAAAGCATATTAACAGTTAAATAATATAAAGTTTCACCTTCAGGCACACTTAATAAAGCTTCATCAGGTAAAGCATCTTTGGAAACTATTGATCCACTATAAAACAAACTACCCTCTTGAATTGTAGTATCATAATTAACATACTTTCCAATTACATATTCAAGTCTAGAATAATAATCTCCAGAAAGTGCCCCTTGTGGAACTTCTACATATCTAATATCTTCTTCTGTAATTAAATGTCTTGCAGTAAGTCTTCTTGTTGCAACTGGAACTCTAACAGGTTGTGTAGCAGATCTAATTCTCATGTTATATCCAATAATTAAAACTAATACGACACCTATTGCACATAGAGTTGTAACAAAACTTTTACTTTTCATCATTCTCTTTAACTTTGATACATTCGCATTACTACCTTTAGTATTACCAATATTAGTAACATTGTTATTCATATTCATATTACCATTATTCATATAATTCACCCTTTCCATTCTAGTAACATAAGCCCTCTAGTCTATCATCTATTATATATATTAGTATAGCTTAATTAAAATAAAAAGGCAATACAAGAAATAATTATTATTAAATAAAATTGTTCAAAAAATATCAACTTGTGTAAAAAAAATGAAAGAGTAATCTTTCATTCTTTTTAATTGACATAAACTTAATAATTATTTCAAATATAGTACAAATAATTATTATGATTTTTTAAAATCTACATAATTATCTGGTGTTGGCGTCTCTAATATTCCTGTAATTGAATTTACTATATCTGATGGAATATTTGTTTCTCCATTACTAAAATCTATTTTTAAAAATGTTGCAAAATCAAAATTAGTTGTTGATATCAAAGATAACGATACTTTAGGAGGGCATTCATCTATGTCATGTATAACAACTCTATAATTTCTATTTAGTTCCGCATTCTCTGCAAACCTTCTTATAAAACTTTCCACGAATTTTTCTCTTATTATTCTTATTGTTCCAGGTTCTCCTGCTATACAATGCATAGAATCTTCTTCTCCATCTTCACCTTTTGTAATACCATCATATCCTACCCCAATTCGGTATGCAGTCAAATCTACAGCATCATACATAGCTGCTTCAGTTACTTCCTTTAACAAATAGTAATTTTGTTCATTACTTACTACAATATGTCCAAAGAAATTTATTAGCACTATTCCACCCATTCCTAGAACAGCAAATAAATACATCCACATTGACTCTTTCATTTCTTATACACCCTCTTTTTTATTTAGAATTAGGATATGTCGCATGAATAGTTCTTGATCCTATTCCATGACTATTCTTAAATAATGTTGAGAACTTCGATTCTCTTATAAAACTACTCTTATATTCTTGTACTTTATCCGTACTTCCTGTTGTTATTCTATCTAGTCTTGCATACACTCTTCTTTTATTTTTATATCCTTCTCCACTTTTTTCTGTATCTTCTCTTATCTGTCTTATATCTTCTGCTGTCATATCTATTATATACTCTACTGCTTTATTTGAATTTGGTCCCGTTACACTCGTTTTATCATTTTCATCATTTGTTATATAATGTGACAATCCTCTCCAGTTTGTTCCTACTATTCTTTTACCTTTCTCATATGGCTCTTCTGTCTCTTCTGAATTTGGAAATGGATTTGCTACATTTATCGATCTAAATATATATGGTTCATCTGATATATCATCTTCTATTGGTTTATAACATTTATTTATGCAGCTTGCTTTATCTGAGAATCCATATAATACATATCCATCACAATAATAATTTACTGTATTATAATCGCTTGTCTTCTGTGGACATGGTACTCTACATTTCTTAAAACAATCTTCTTCATCTTTAAATCCATTTATGTCATTTGCCCACTTTGTCTTACAATATTCTTTTATCATTACTTGATTTAAATTTTTTTCTTTTGCATAACAATCTTTTTCTGTATTATCACCTGATGGTGTTGTATCCGGTTCTTCTTTATCATTTGATTTATAACAATATGCATTACATTTCTTGTTTTCTAATTTTGTTACATACCCTACTATAAGTTCTCCTTTTTCTAATGGTTTATCTAATCTTATTTCCAATTCATTCGTTGTATTTGTTACTGATTTTTTTATATTCTTCATATATAAATATGGTTCACTATCCATCTTTCTTGAATTAAATTCTGTTAATGTTGGTATATCATGATATGTTGTGTATGTATAATATAAATTTGCATTATATGTTTTCATGTTATATAGTTTTCCACTCGTGTCTCCTGGTGCTGGTTCTATAATACAACGTGCTTCACATACTGGTCCACTATATAAATCTACATTATCTGGACAAGTTACTGTTTCCCCATTGATTAATGTTATTATTCCTGTTACATTATGTGTTTCTACTGATCTACTATTATGATTTACTATTGTTATTTTATTGCCATTTACTTCTTGAATATTTCCTGTATCATCTATTTCTACTTTTGCTATTTGAGAACTTGGTATATCATATACGACTGTTGCTGTTACACTACTTGATTCATATTGCTTATTTCCTAGTTTTGTTCCATTTGAATCAAACTTTATTCTACACGTATAATCACTTTGTGGTACTTTATATGTACATGTTTCATCTACATTATAGTATGTTTGCCCATCTCCTGCTTTTGCTTCTACACTTGCTTTGATTTGATTTTCTACATCTGGTTTTATTTCAAAGCTTGTATAATGCGTACTACTTCCATGTATCATTTCTCCTACTCCTGCTTTGTAACATTCATTATTCCCCGGTGCTTCATACACTTCCGCTGTTCCATCTGTTCTTAGACATACTTTCTTTAATGTATATGTTAATCTTCCTCCTGATTGCGATGTATATTGGTTTATTGCTATTGTTGATATATTTCTATCTGCTACCATTGTTACCTGATCTACATCATCTGTTTGTAATACCACTGTTGCTTTCATACTACTTCCCGCTGAATTCTTCTCTACTACTAACTCTGTTGTTTTTGTTTCTGGATTCAACGCTTCTAATTTATATTCATTTGTTGTCGTTTTTAGTGTTGATTTTGAAAAATCAAATCCTTTTTCTTCAAAATTTGTTTTCCCTTCTCCATCTAAATTACCTTCTGCTTTCAATGCTTGTGTTCCTGCTGTCATATTTGAATTATCTGGATTTACTTTTGATACTTCATCATTATAATTTTTTAATATTAATAACATTCTATCTCTTTGATATTTTGTGTTTCTTGCTGGTATTGTTGCATAGTCAAATTTCCACTGTTCTTTATTTATAAAATATGTACAATACTCATATCCTCCATGTACTATTGGATATGTAAATCCTAACCCTGCTGCTAATTTTATTTTTGTTGTATCTGTAAACTCTGAATCTACTACTAATTTACATATTGAATTTATATATGTTCTTTGGTCAAATGTCTTATCATCTGAATCATTTCCATTAAAGTCTGTTATATAATCTCCTTCACATGGTGTTACATGTTTTCCTTTTATATATTGAGTTGGAACGTAATGTCCTGTATTATCCGACGCCACATTACACTTTGAATCAAATACCTTTAATTCTGTTTTTCCATATCTTGATGCTATTCCATCTATTACTGAATTTGTACATCCATCTATTGATTGAAGATTTGTATTATTACTTGATGTTGATTTCGTATCTGGATCTCTTCCATATCTGTATTTACAGTTATTTACTAAACAATTCTTTTTTCTTTTCCTTGCATTTCCTCTTAAATCATAGTCTACTTTATGTTCGCAATAGTTTTCTGCACACTTCAAATATTCATCGGATCTATCTCCATAGTTTGCTAAAACATTTTCACATCCTGTTGGACAATCTATCATATTTTCTAGATAAAAATGTCTTATTCCTTCATATGATGGATTTGAAGAATTACAACTTCCAAATAGTTGATATTTATAACTACTTCCTGGTCCTACTAGTGCTCTATCTTTATCTGGTCCTATATAATATTCATATACATGGTTTCCAGTATTTGGATCTACATATGGTTTTGTTTCATCCTCTGGATCCATTACTTGGTGTTTTCCTTCATCTGATCCACATGTATTGACTGCTCTTCTTAAAAATGAAGAATTAGTTGAGCTTTGATTCCTTGAAACTACAATTTTAGAAGTACCATCACATTCTGTTCCTATTATATTATATGTTTCTTTTGACCCCTTATATCCTGCTTGTTGATCTATTTCATATCCATAATAACTACATTTATCACCAGTACCACCAGTACATGTGCTTTTTTTTGTTTTCTTACCATTTTCATCTACATCATAAGTTGTAGTCCATTTTTTACATACATTTTTTTCTACTACCGTTTTATTGTAGTTACTTCCTATATTGTCACACCAATCTTTTCCTCCACCTTCTGGTACTTTTTCCCAAGCAGATTTAGGATAAATATCACCTTTTGATTCGACAGGTCCAATTGTAGCAAGATGTATGCTATGACAATTTTCTTTTCCTGTTTTTATTCTTTGTACAACTTCTACCTGTATATAGTATTGATTAATTTTATCATCATCAAGTTTTACTTTAAACTGTGTTTCAATATCTTTTCTACTTCCAAAATAATTATCTTTTAATACTTTTATATAATTATTGTGTTCTACTGAATATTCTGTAATTCCATCATCAGTATATATCCTATCAGATGGATAATTTGAATCATATGTTATAAGTGACTTTTTATAGTGAATTATTGTATGTGGTGATTTCATATCAAACTTATATTTATTAAATCCAGCATGACAATTATATCCTTTTTGTTTTATTGTACCATCTGCTGGGCATCCACCTTCTTCATCATCTTGCTGTTCACATATTATTTCATCTTGAGATATACCTTCAATACCAATTGCACCTTCTGGTCCAGAACCTGTATCACCAAGATCACCCCAGTTTGTTGATAAATCTCCAGAATCCATTGTTTCAACTGGGAACATAGTTCCTGATTCTGGAGGTGGTAAAATTTGAGTTAATCCATAACCACCTTTTTGTAACTGTCCATAAGTAGTAGGATAAGCTCCTCCCTCAGTACTATCAAAATTATCAAACATACTTGAATGTGCAATCAAAATTGGAACAGAATTTTTAACTTGTTGCGGAGCTCCACTTCCACTATACATTACTAAAGTAAATTTATAACCATAAGCATTTAATGCTGTTGATTCTGTTGTATCAGCTAGCGTATCTATAATTCTTGTATTAATTGCTAATACTAAAAGTATTATAAATATCATTATTAATCCAAGATATTTAATTCTTTTCATTATTGTACCTCCTTTCGATTATCATTATATTTCCTTAGACTATCTACTATATAAATTATATATCTTTTTTTTCATTTATAAAAGACTAGTTTTATAATATTTTTTATTCGTCTAACTTAATTCTATTCTTTCTTCTTATTATACTTATTACTACTTTGTATAATATGAATCCTACTATTATTACTGTTATTGGTATTGTTATTATTTTATTATTTGTATAAAAATCTATTATTTTTTCTATTATATTCTTTTTTGTTTCTTCTTTTTCTTCTGGTTCTTTTTCTACTAATGATGATTTATATTTATTTAACTCTTCTTCAAATACTTCATCATTTGCTATTTCTCCTGCATACCATTTATTACACATATAGAATTCTTCATATTCTATACATTCATCTCTTTCACTATATCTATTATATTTTGGTAATGATATTTTCTTTGTATATAAATACTCTTCTACACAATCAGTTTCGTATCCGCCATATAATTTTACATCATATGTAGTCCCTCCTGTTACAATCGCTGGTATTTCTATTGTTCCTGTAGTTGTTTCATAAAAATCACCATTAAACATTACTAAAATATTAGGATCTACATTATTTACCGTTAATACATAATAGTAATTATGATTACTATCAAATTTTAATTCATAACTTACTTCTGCTTTATATGCTATCATTTTTAAATTACTAAATTTTCTTGATGTACATAATGCATCAACTTTTATTGTTACTCCAAATACTAAAACTAATAATATAATCACAAGTAAAGATTTTTTTATTTTATTATTCATTTATTTACCTTCTTTCTTCTACCATCCTATTTTGTATCATAACTATGTTAATTGTACTATATTTAACAATAAAAGAAAAGAGTTTTAAATTATATTTGAATAAAATAAAATAATATGTTATTATTTCTTTGAGGTATTTTTATATGAAAAAAATTAAAAGTGTTTTATTATTAATATTACTTGTTTTTTTATGTTCATCTTGTGGATCAAATAATTTTAAAGATATAAGTTATTCTGAATTAAATAAAAAGTTAGAAAATAAAGAAACATTTTTCTTTGTAGTAGTTAGAGATGGTTGTCAACACTGTGAAGCTTTTATTCCTAAAGTTGAAGAAGTCTTAAAAGAATATGATATTAAAGGTTATAAATTAAACTACTCTGATTTATCTGAAAAAGATGAAGAAGATTTTACAAACAAGTATGGTATTAGTAGTACTCCTACTACAGTATTTATAAAAGATGGTAATGAAACATCAATTTTACAAAGAATAGAAGGAAACGTTTCTAAAGAAAAATTAATAGATAAGCTAAAGAAAAATGATTATATTAAATAAAGATAGGATTTAAATATTCTATCTTTATTTTTTTATAAATAATTCATCTATATTCTTTTTAGGTAACATTATTTTTGTATCTGAATCTATTTTTATTTCAATTTCATTATCATCTAAATCAAACTTTTCTCCATCTAAACACCATGGAAGATTTTTTTCTTTATTAACTGCTATTTTTAAGTGATTTGTTTTATGAAAATAAAAGCCAGGAACATGAGTAATATCTGTTTTTCTTAATCTAATTAAAGATTTAATAATATCCTTCCTTTTCTTTATGTTACAAAAAAGTATTTCAAATCTATCATCATCTAATTTAATATCATCATATATTTTAACTCCTGCAATTCTAGTTGCATTAGTAATCACTAAAAATGAATATAACCCACTATATGACTCTCCATTTATTTCATAAGTAATATCATACATATTAGTAAATTTAAAAAATGATTTTACACCATTTAATACATATGCTAAATAACCAAATCTTTTTTTGGACTTTCTTTTTGTTTCATAAGGAATATTCATAAATTTTCCAAATCCTGCAACATAAATAAATGGAATATTATTTATTGTACAAATATCTATCTTTTTTACAACTCCATCCATTAATGAATTTATATTGTTGATTGGATCTTTACCATATCCAAACATTTTACCAACATCATTTGTTGTTCCCATTGGAATATGTGCAAGAACCAATCTTTTTTTTCTCTGAAAGTTTCCTCTCATTGCTTCATTAAAAGTTCCATCCCCTCCAACAGAAATAACAAGATCTATATCGTCATTTAGTTCTTTAACTATATCTACTATATGTGCTTTATATTTTGATTCAATTAATTCAACATCATAGTTATGATCAATTAATATTTTTTTAAATGATTCTATATAATTATATTTATTCTTTTTTCCACTATGATTGTTATATAATACAACACACTTCTTCATACTTCACCTACATTTTTGCTGCTTTGAATATTTTACTCCACATCTTATCTGTTGAATAATTTAAGATTCCTATCTTATATATTTTTAACCCATATTTCGTTAATACTAATATTAATAATAATAAAGCAGACACTGATATTAATATATCTATTACTCCTATTTGTCCAATTACTAATAATGCTGGTGATAATAAGCATGATATTAATGGAATGTAACTTAGTATTCTAATTAATAAACTTCCATTAAACATTCCTGCCATTATTGATAAATAGTATCCTATAAAACATATTATCATAATTGGTGTTTGTATATGTTGATAATCTTCAGTATTAACAGTCATACTTGCAAGTATTCCTGCAATTAATGAATAAGCAACAAATGATAAAATCATTAGAATAACAGTAACAGGTATTATATAGTATAGTTTATCAAGTATACCTGAATTTCCTAAAGATGATAAAGTATTACTTATCTCATTAGATATTTCAGAATTAATTCCTGTTCCTAGAATATTTCTAATTAAAAATCCAATAGCTCCATAAGTAAATAATAATACAGCTTGAGTAATAATAAATAAATTATTTGAAACCATTTTTGAAAAGAAATGAACTTTAGCAGGAACATTAGATATAATTACTTCCATACTTCTTGTTGTCTTTTCTTCATTTATTTCTCCTCCAATTAATTGAACGAGTAATATTATTAACATACAAAATGGAAGAATAACAGTAGGAAATACTATAGACATTACTGTATTCATATTTTCCTCTTCAGTGTTTTTTGTCTCATCAAGTATTATTCTTTCAATATTAACTGCTTGTGATATTTTATTTAATTCATTTATATCTATATTACTATTTCTTAATGCTATTTCACTTTTAGTATTATTAATAGCTTGTATCAATGTTTGATATGTAAATGGATCTATATAGTTTTCAGTAATAATACTTGCAGTAATATAATTATCTTCATCTTTATTTATTTCAACAATTATATCTGTTGTTCCTTTTAAATCATCTTCTATTTTTTCTTTATCCTCTCCAGTAGAATTATATAATTTTGTTTTACTCCCATTATCAAAAACTTTTTTTACATTTATATAATTGTTTTCAAAAACTTCATAGTTATTATTAGTGTTATCAAGTACATAAATACCAACTTCCCTATTAAAATCTCCTCCAAAAAAAGAAATAATTGTATCTATATTTAGAAGTCCAATAAGAAGAATAAATAGTATTATATTTGATATAATAAATGCTTTAGATTTAAATTTTTTCTTTAGACCATATTTTGTTAAATACCAGAATTTGCTTGACATTTTAATTCACCTACTTTATCTATAAATATTTCATTAAGAGTTGCTTCTTCAACTACAAACTTAGATATACTCTTATTAGAAATCTTCTTAAAAACTTTATCTACAACATCATAGTCTTCTATTTTAACTACATATTCATCTTCTTTTTTATCTATTTCTAAAACGCCCTTAATCTTTTTAATATCATCAATACTTATATCACCTTTTATAAATATATTATGTTTTCTATATTCTTTTTTAATATCTTTTATATATCCTTCTAGAATACTTTTTCCTTTTACTAGTATAACCATTTTTTCACAAAATTCTTCAATATGTTCCATTTGATGTGATGAAAAAATAATAGAACATCCTCTCTTTTGTAATTTCCTAATATATTTTTTAAATAATTCAACATTTATTGGATCAAGTCCAGTAAAAGGTTCATCTAAAATTAAAAGTATTGGATCATTAATAATTGAAGAAATAAATTGAATTTTTTGTTGATTTCCTTTAGATAATTCTTTTATTTTTCTATTTTTATAATCTAATATATCAAATTCTTTTAAAAGGTTATCTATTTTACTTAATACTTCTTTTTCTGTTAATCCTTTTAATACTCCATAATATATTAATTGTTCTTTTACTGTTAATTTAGTAAGCAAACTTCTATCTTCTGTAACATACCCTATTTTATCAGTAATACTATAATCTATTTTTTTATCATTTAATGATACACTTCCAGAATCAGCATCTAATAATCCTAGAATAATTCTAAATGTTGTAGTTTTTCCTGCACCATTTTCTCCAAGAAGTCCAAAAATTTCCCCATCTTTTACTTCAAAAGAAAGATTATTTACTGCACAAATTTTCCCATAATATTTAACTATATTTTTTACTTGTAGCATTTTATCACCTCAATATTATAAATTAATTTCACAACTGATTGGATAATGATCACTCATAAATCCAAAATCATTAGAATCTGTATGAACTTCTGCATTTTTATATTTAAACTTTTTATCTAAAAAGATATGATCAATTGCTCTCATATCAGGATCACTAGGAAATGTAGTTCCTAGATAATCTTTAAAAGGATCTAGATATTTTTCTGAATACTTTACTAAATTATTGTTATTTAAAGACATGTTAAAATCTCCCATAATTATAATATATTCTTCTTCTTTTTTATATTTTTTATTAATTGAATCAAATATTCCCAACATTCTTTTTTTATTGTCACTACTACTATTATCTAAATGAGTATTAGAAATAAAATATTTAATATTTTCTTTTTGAATATGAGCAACTGTACATATTCTTGGAAAGTTATCAGATTTTGCTTTTCTTCCTAATCTATTTATTTTATCTGATAACGAAAATGTTTTATGCCAAGTAATTTTAATATCTTTTTTAATTAATAAACAATTATATTCATTAGTAAAAATAATACTATGTCTTTTTTTACCAATAATATCATATTTCTTTAAATTTCTTTTCAAATATCTTTTACCTTTTCTAGTTAATTCCTGAACTCCTACAATATCAGGATCCTGACTTTGAATAAAATCTACAATTCTACTATATCTATTTTTCCATAATCCAAAAAATTCTTCTTTAATAATATGTCTTAAATTAAAAGACATTACTTTTAATTCGGATTTTATTTCATCTATATCAGTTAATTCATTTTTACTATTAAATGTTAATTTAAATGAAGTACATGGTTTCCATTCACCATTAAAGAATACTTTATTATTATAAACATACTCTCCTAATTCATTTATTTTACACCATTTTAAAAGTAAAAATGTTATTGCAGTACTATGAGATATAATAGCAACTTTTTTTCCTTTATGAGAATCTAAAACATCTTGTAAAGCGTGATACATCCTACTTCTTACTTCTTTTTGACTTTCTCCATATCCTATTTTATAATTCTCATCACTAAGTTGTTTTTTTTCAAAATCTTTTGGTAGTTCACTAAAGTTATTTACACCATGTATTCTTTCACCAAACATAGAATTAATTTGATATATTTTATGTTTTTTTGAAAAGAATAAAGCCGTTTCAATAGCTCTTTTATAATCACTAGATATCAAAACATCAAAGTCTTGTAAATACTTATTTTTACTAAAATCTCTTGCAATGACTTTTCCTTCTTTTGTTAATTTTGTATTTTTATTACAATCTAGTAATGTATGCCTTCTCTTTAATTTAATTTCTTTTGAATTAGAATGTCTGATAAGATATATTGTTGTAGTCATAATATCACCATAATAATTATATCACGTATAATGATTTTTATTTAATATTATTTACAGTTAACTATTTTTTTAATATTTTATTGTTTATTAATATAGTATTTTGAATTATAATGTTTTTATAGTAGGAGTTTTAATATGAACGATAATAATGGAAATAATTTTAATATAAACAATCCATTTCTAGCAATGGGAAATAATTCAAATAATAATGCTAATATGAATGCACCGGTAAATTATAATAATACAAATAATAATTATCCAGTAAATAATGTTTTACCTTCTAATGGTTCAAATCAAAATAGTCTGCAAATAAATGATTATAATAGTTTAGATAAAGCATTACAAATTAATCAATTTAGTAAACCAGTTGATTCTCCATCACCAGAACAACTTGATTCTATTTTAGGAGTTGGGAATTCAGTTAATACTTCAAACAATAATCCTGTTCAAAATAATACGATTGAGCAAAATCAAAATATCAATAGTGAAAACAATAGTAATCCCATGAATAATATGACTAATAATGAAGTTAATAGTATCCCAACAAATACCATGATGAATAATGAAACTCCTGAAGATAAGAATTTAGATAATATTTTAGGTCTAAATGGAATAAATATAGATACTGTTGAGAATCAAAATAATGAGAACAATACTATTAATTATATAAATGATCAAAGTACAATAAATAATTCAAATAGTAATTTAGGCGTTGCATTAATAATACTTAATATATTATCTTTTATTGCGCTTTGGGTAAATTCTTTACTTGGAATAATTGGAGTTGGAATTTCAACAATATGCTTTGTTGTTTCAATAATAAATATAAAGAAAAAAGTTAAATATACTAAAATATCTGCTGTTCTTTCTTTAATAGTAATAGCTACATTTATTTTTATGATTACAGTATCAACAAAAACGGTTAATGACTATTTATCTAACACAAAAATTGCAGCATTTAAGGATGATGCTCAAAATTATATTGATGCAGCTAGGAAACATGTTAATAATAATGGACTTAATTGTAGTGAAGGAAAAGAAAAAGATTTACCATTAGAACTATTATTAAATGAAAGTGCTTATTTAAGGGATACTAGTATATTTAATAATAAATTTGATTTAAAGAATTCATTTGTAAGAGCCACCGCAACTGATGAAACATGTTTAAAATTCGATTATTCAATATATATTACTGATGGAGAATATTCAATTGGAAAATCAAATGAACCAGTTTCATCAGAAGTATTTCAGAATAATAATTATGAAATAAAAAAATAAACGATTAATAATCGTTTTTTTATAAAAAAAAGAACTATACAATAGTTCTTTATTACTATATGGTGGAGCATAGCGGGATCGAACCGCTGACCTCCACGGTGCAAACGTGGCGCTCTCCCAGCTGAGCTAATGCCCCAAATAAGCAACAAATAAATATTAACATAAAATACATTTAAATGTCAACATTTTTTGATACTTTTTAACCTTCATTATTATCAATTCCATTTATTATAAAATCTTTATCTTTATGTGGTTCTTCAAATAAAAGGTCTCGATAGTTTTGTTGCCTTAAAACCTCATATAAAACAATAGCACAACAATTACTTAAATTAAGTGCTCTTACATTAGAAGTCATTGGTATTCTCATGCACCTATCTAAATGATCTTTTAATAATTCTCTCGGAATGCCAGTTGACTCTTTTCCAAAAATTAAATATATTTCTTTTTCCTGATCACTATAATCAAAACTTGTATGAGGTTTATGACCATATCTTGTAAAATAATAATACTCTCCTGGGTTTTTGCTAGCAAAATCATTGAAATTTTCATAAACATAATACTCAAGTTTATCTATATAATTAACACCACTCCTTTTTAAATGAGCATCATCTAATTTAAATCCTAATGGTTTTATTAAATGAAGTCTTGTACCCGTAGCAACACATGTCCTCATTATATTACCGGTATTTTGTGGTATTTCTGGTTCAAATAATACAATATTAAGCATTTTTTTCACCTTTAATTTCATTATTATCAATAAACATAGATACTTCTTCTATTTCTAAATATCTATCATCTCTTTGTATAACATCAATTATTTCTTTATTTTTTATATAAACAAATGCTGGATAATTATCAATTTTTTTACCAGTTGAATATTTATTATTAAATGATTTAAAATAATCATTTTTATTTTTTAAATTAGTAATATTAACATAAACAAAGTCAATTTTTTCTTCATCAATCATTTTTATGATTTCTTTTTCTATTTTTTCTGAGTTTTCATCCTTAACTGATCCAAAATACAATAATACTACTTCATTTTCATCAATATAATTATCTACATCATCTATATTTATTTCTGACACTTTATTTCTAAGTAAAGGTAAATCATTTTCATATTTTTTATGATTATTATAAATAATAAATGTTATAGTACATAATACTATAGTAATTATTATAATAATTCCATATTTAATATAATTTTTAAATGGAACATCTCTTAGTACCATATTATTCACATCCTTAATAGAATTATACAATAGAAAAGAGAAAAAGAAAATTAATTTTTACTATCAAATTTCTTTCTCTCTTGTGTATTTAATATTCTCTTTCTAAGTCTTATAAAATGAGGTGTTACTTCTACTAATTCATCGGAATTAATATAATCAAGTGCATATTCAAGTGATATTGGTCTAGGCCTTTTAAGTACTACTGTATGATCACTTCCAGCAGCTCTTATATTAGTTAAATTTTTTCCTTTTGTAACGTTAACAGCTAAATCGTTTTCCCTTGTATGTTCTCCAACTATCATTCCCTCATAAACATCAACACCAGGTTCTACAAACATTATTCCACGGTCTTCAAGTCCTCCTAAGGAATAAGCTGTAGTTTTTCCTTCATCTATTGATACAAGGACTCCCAAACTTCTTTCTCCAACATCAACACTTGCTATTTCCTTATATTCTTTAAATGAATGGTTTATTATTCCATATCCTTTAGTAAGTGTTAAGAAGTTTGTAGTAAATCCAATTAATCCACGTGATGGAATAGTATAAATCAGTCTTACTTGTCCATTTATATTATTCATAGAGTCCATTACTGCTCCACGATGACCTAACTCTTCGATTACATTTCCAACAGTCTCTTCTGGACACTCTATTTGTAGTTCTTCATAAGGTTCTAATTTTTTTCCATTTTCTTCTTTTAAAATAACTTTTGGTTTACTTACTTCTATTTCAAATCCTTCTCTTCTCATATTTTCAATAAGAATTCCTAAGTGTAATTCTCCACGACCTGATACTATCCAACTTTCAGCATCATTTGGATCTACTCTTAAACTAACATCTCTTTGAGTTTCTTTTATTAATCTTTCTTCTATTTTTCTTGCAGTAAGAAGTTTTCCATCTTTTCCACAAAATGGTGAAGAATTTGTTCCTATTGTCATTTGTAAAGTTGGTTCATCAATATGAAGTATTGGTAAAGCATCTAAAAAACCAGGTTCACATAATGTTTCTCCAACAGATATATCTGCAAGTCCTGCAATTGCAACAATGTCACCTGCTTCAGCTTGCTCTACTTCTATTTTCTTTAAACCAAAAAATCCAAATAATTTTTGAATTCTAAATTGCTTTACAGTACCATCAAGTCTCATACAAGCTACATTTTCTCCAACTTTTATAACACCATTATGAACTCTTCCTATACCAATTCTTCCAACATAATCATTATAATCTAATAGTGCTGGTTGAAATTGTAAATGAGCATTTGGATCTCCCTTAGGTTCAGGTATTTCTGAAATGATGTAATCTAATAATCCTTCAAATCCTTTAGTTTGTGTAGATAAATCAGGATCTAAACTACTTGTACCATTTATTGCTGAAGCATATACTACTTTAAAATCAAGTTGTTCTTCAGTAGCATCTAAATCCATAAATAATTCTAATACTTCATCTACTACTTCTTTACATCTTGCAGATGGCTTATCTACTTTATTAATTACAACAATTGGTTTAACGCCAGCAGCCAATGCTTTTTTAAGAACAAATCTAGTTTGAGGCATTGTTCCTTCATAAGCATCAACTACTAACAAAACTCCATCAACCATATTCATAATACGTTCAACTTCGCCACCAAAATCAGCATGTCCTGGAGTATCAACTATATTAATTCTATAATCTTTATAGTTTACTGCAGTTGTTTTTGCAAGTATAGTAATACCTCTTTCATGTTCTAATGGATTTGTATCCATAGAAATATTACTTGTATCTTCATTTTCTCTAAATGTTCCGCTAGATTTCAATATTTCATCTACTAAAGTAGTCTTACCATGGTCTACGTGAGCAATAATTGCAATATTTCTTTTTTTCATAAAAAGCACTTCCTTTTACAAACTTTTTAAATTATATCATAAAACCTTAAAAAATCAATATTTTTTTATTATCTTTCTATTGTTTTATACATAAAAAAAGGAGACAAAAGTCTCCAAATATTATTAATGAATTATCTCAACATTAGAATAGTATGAATCATTATACATATCCATCATTTCAATTAAAGCAAAATATTCTCCTGAATGATTATCAATAGATAATACTACTTTATTATCTTTATTTTTAATTTCTTCTTTTGAAATAGAATCTTTGAAGTATTCATTAAACACTCCATTTTCAAATAATTTATATCTTAAATTCATAAATGAAATACTATTATATTCATTATAATCTAATAAACTCGAAGAAATATAATCATTACTATCTAAAATTGTTTCAACTATCTTATTATTTTCAATAGTATATTTAACATCTAAATCATCAGAATTATCATATACTTTTCCAAATACAGTTTTGTT
This sequence comes from uncultured Erysipelotrichaceae bacterium, assembly GCA_902793375.1. Taxonomy (GTDB): domain Bacteria; phylum Bacillota_I; class Bacilli_A; order RF39; family UBA660; genus RUG13868. The sequence continues at coordinate 80,380 of CADBDE010000004.1, forward strand.
AACATAAGAAATTGGAACATTATTTGCCATTAAAACATTATTGTTTTTAAATGTTAAAATATTATTTGTTAATAATAGATTATCTGATTGAAGTATCAATTCATATTGTTCTTCATTTATTTTCTTAAATAAATAAATATTTGCACCTTGATAATTTTTTACTTCTTCTTCAGTTAAAATAATTGATAAACTTCCATCTTCATTTTTAATAATATTATTTGTTAATTTGTTATAGCTATTATTACTTACACTTCTTTTTGCTTGTTTAGCACCACTTCTTATTTGATAAAAATTATTTATAAAAGAAGAATAAGAATCATTAAATATTTTGTTAAATAAAGATAAATGTGTTTCTATAGAAGACTCACTTCCAAAATATGGGAAATATACAGAAATACCATTTGAATATTCATTTAAGTTACTTGTATAATTAATAGCTTCATCTAAACTATCTAATACTTTTTTAGATGCTTTTTCGTTATTTGATATTTTTCCTAATGATTCTACTAATGTATGTAAATCAATAGTATCATAATCATAAGTTTGACTTAATCCATAAGTATGAGTCTTTCTTCTAAAATTTGATATTTCATAATAGTTTTTATCAATATCAATAGATTTTATGAAACTATTTAAAGTAGTATTTAAATTATCTATTTTATTTAAATCAATAATAGATAAAGTTGAATCTATTTTTTTTGTATGAGTACTATTATATTCTTTAACTACTTTATCAGATTGTTCAATAAACAAATGTCCTATATCGTAAGCAGTGCTATAAGGTTCAACTTTTTCCAAAAAATTTAATCTATTTAATACTTTTGATAAATAAAATATTTCTTCTGATGCTACCATATATTGTGAATAATTTTTCATTATATTTGCTAAATGAAGATTACTTGCTAAGCAATTATAAAAAATAGTTATTTCTAATTTATCATTAATAAACTCACTATTTTTAAAAGCAGTATTTAATTCATTAATTGTTAAAAAATCTTTTGATAATTCATCCTGCTCTATTCCAATTGCTCCTAAACCATGATTCCAAAATATCATATCATAATATTCTGCTTTATAATTATTATAAGAATAATCTAAAAATGTTTCTAAAGTACTACTTGCTCCCATACTCTCAACTGGTAAAGCATCTTTCTTTTTAAATCCATTACTAGTTAATTCATAAATACCAATCTCACCCGGATCAACAAAATTATGCCATTTTTTTGCTCCTCCAACCATCAAAACTATATTGTTATTGTCTAAATCAATGTTTTCTCCGACAATATCCTCTATACTAAATGTTCCTTGCTTTGACTTTGATTCAAGATCAGATCCAACCATGTAAATCATAAAAGTTCTTCTTTTATTACTATGACCAAATCCAAACACTACTAATAACAAATAAGTTAAAGCAACAAATAGTAATAATACAGGAATAATAACTTTGACATAACGTAATATACTAGATGGACGAGAAGAACTTATTTTTCCCTTCTCATAATTATTCTTATTTTGGTTGTAATAATTAGGAGATACTGTATTATATGGTATCTCTTTATTTGGCATCGAATTATAATTATATATTAGATTATCCTGTTGTTTTTTTACATATTTATTCTTAGGATCTTCATAATATAAATCTTCATCCTGATTATCCATTTTATCACCAGATTTCTTTTTTTATTTTATTTCAGTTAATTTTGAATAAAAAACATCATTATTTTCATCAAACATTTCAATTAGCACATAAGTATTTGCTAAATCTTTTTGAACAACATTTATACCATTATTTAAATTATTAATTGGTTTTTTTTCTATTTTAGAGTACCAATCATTTGTTAATTCATTATCTATACTATAATTTGTTGAATAAAAATTAATTAATTCATCATTATAATCAACTAATCCACCTATTGGTTTATCTTTACTATCAACAAATATTCCATTAATACTTCCATATCCATTATCATTAGTTACTTTTACTATAACATCAGAATTATCAAAACTACCATACACTTTATATAAACCTTTTTCATATATAGAACTGATAATAATATTATTATCAGTTTTTAATACTTTATTTTTATTAAATATTAATTTATTATTATCAAATTCTACTTCATCAGATTTTAATAACAAATCAAATTTATCATTATTTTTACTAAATATATATATATTTGCATTTTGATATTTTTCTTGTTCAGAGCTAGTTAAATCAATACTTAAAGAATTATTATCATAAATAATATCATTTGTTAACAATAATACTTTATCATCTTCTCCTGCTCTATTAGCTCTTCTCGCACTATTAGATAATGAATAAAATTTATTTATAAAGTTCGTATAATCATTATTCCAAACCTTATCAATATTGTATAAATTGGAAGTTATATTTTCTCCACTTCCATAATATGGAAAATAAATAGAAATTCCTTTTGAATACTCATTTGAAGCACTATTATATAAGATTGCTTCATTTATACTTTCTTTTAATTTTTCTTTAGCATTATAACTAGAATAACTATCTAAAGATTCTGCTAAAGAGTACAAATCAACCATGTCATAAGAATAATCATCTCCACCATAAGTATTTGTTTTTCTTCTTATTCTAGAAATAGTTTTATAATTATTATTATTTAAATCTATAGAATTAAAAAATGCATTTAGATTTTTTTCAACACTATCAATTTTACTTAAGTCTATTATAGATAATGTAGTATCTAAATCACCATATTTCATTTTGTCTAGATTACTCATAGATTCATCAGATTTTCTAATATAAGATAATCCTATTTCATATCCACTATCTTCTTTTTTTATGTTATTTATAAAATTTAATCTATCTAAATTAGAACCAACATACATAACTTCTTCTGAAGCTACCATATATTCTGCAAAATTTTTCATTATACTAGCAAAATGAATATTACCAGCCATACAATTATTAAAAACAACTAATTCTAGTTTTTCATTCATAAATGGACTATCTTCAAATGCTAATTTTAATTCAGAAATATCTAAATAGTCATCATAAAGTTCATCATCTTCTAAACCAACAGCACCTAGTCCATGATTCCAAAAAATCATATCATATTTTGAAGAATGATAATTATCATGTACATAATTTACAAAAAGTGATAAAGTATCACTTGATCCCATATTACTTAAATCAAATTTCTTAACTTTTTTATACCCTGCTTTTGTTATCTCATATATTCCTAGTTCATCATTTTTAACAAAATTATGCCAAACTTTTGATCCACCAGCCATTATTAAGACATTTATATTATCTAAATCAATATTATTTCCAACTATATCTTTTAAATCAAAAGATGCGACACCACCAGTTGATTCTAAATCAGAACCAACCATATACAACATAATGGTCCTATATTTATTTGGATTATTTGATGGATTATTTTGAGCAATTAAAAGTGAAATGATTAAAACTACAAAAGGTAAGAATAAAATAACTCCTAATGCTAAATAAATAGGTTCTATTTTTTTCTTTTCTTTTTTATCATCATAATTATAATTACTAGATGAATCATAATAATGCATCTTTGAAGTATTACTTTTCAATGATTTATCTATAACAACAGAACCATTTTCCTCTTTTAAGTTGTACCAATACTCATCATCGTTCATTATATCACCTACTTTATCATATTAATTATATCATATTTTTATTTTTTTAATATCAATTATCATACTTCTTTACATTTTTTTGTTTTTATATTTATTGAAAAAATAAAAATACTTCTATATAATTTTTATAGGAGGTAAAGTATGAGTATATTACCAAATACTATAGGGGCTGGTTGTGGAGTTATGATTTTCAATAATAAGAATCAATTATTATTAGGACTTAAGAATACGGATAAAGATTTAGCTGATTCAGAATTACATGAAGAAGGAACTTGGTGTATGCCCGGCGGTATGATTGAATATGGTGAATCATTTGAAGAAGCTGGAGCAAGAGAAGTAAAAGAAGAAACTGGATTAAATGTTAATAATTTAGAAGTTTTTTGTGTACAAACAGATAAAAATGAACATGCACATTTTATTTCTGTTGGAATGCTTGCAAGAGGAGTTGAAGGAATTCCATTGGTTATAGAACCTGATGTCTTAATTAAATGGGAATGGTTTGATTTAGATAAACTACCACAAAACATATTTACACCAAGTAAAAAAACAATTGACTGTTTTTTAAATCATAAATTTTATATGGGATAATTATCCCTTTTTTATTTTGTAATAAATCTTACTAATTAAATAAACTAGCAAAAGTATTATTATTGGTATTTTTAATCTATCTGTAAATTCTTTTAATATAATCCAATTATTTCCTAAAGAATAGCCAAAATAAACAAATAAAAAGGTCCATGGAATACTTCCTATAGTTGTAAATAAAACAAATTTAATAAAAGAAAGTCTTGCAACTCCAATTGGAAGAGATATTAATGTTCTAACAATTGGGATATTTCTTCCAATTAATGCTGCAATTAATCCATATTTGTTAAACCAAGAATTTGATTTATTTATATCATTTTCTTTCATAAAAAAATATTTTCCATATTTTTTTACAAACGTTCTTCCTCCAAAATAACCCATAAAATAAATCACGATTGCACAAAATACACTTCCAAGAAGTCCAGTAAAAAAAACAGGCCAAAAACTAAAAATACCACGAGATGCTAAAATACCCCCAGTTGCTAAAATAAATTCACTTGGAATAATAATAATTACTGCTTCTAATACCATTCCAATAAACATTCCAAAATATCCTAAATTATTAATCAAAATAAAAATATAATTAGTCATATAACACCTAACTAATTATATTTTTTTATTTAATAAAGAATTACTAAAATTATTTATCTCCTAGTTTATAACTTATTACTGTACCCATAGCAATCATAAAAATACTTATTATTATTTGATCTATTGATGATGGAATGCTATTAAGTTCAATACAAGCAGATATTGGAATTGCTATAATTGATGCAAAAACAAATCCTAAGACTCCAAAATATGTTTTTATTTTATATTTTTTAAACAATAATTCAAGAAGTTTTGCAATTGCAACAATTCCAACTACGACTCCAATTCCAAATACTCCAAGTATAATTACATTATCTATAAAATTTTCTTTAAATAAAGCATTTATTGTATTAACTACTGGATAATAATATCCTAAAATCATTAATACTAAAGATCCACTAACTCCTGGTATAACCATAGTAGCAGCAGCTATAATACCAACTATGAATAATAATATATATCCACCAAAACTCATTGATGCAAAACTAACTTCACTATTCATACTAAAAATAAATTTATAACTTGCCAAAAACAATACTAAAGAAAATGTTAGTAAAAATATTATATAATTGCTAATTTTCTTACTTTCTTTTTTTCCTTTAACGTTTTTCATAAGCATTGGAATTCCCCCAAATACCAGTCCTACAAAAAACATAAGTGTTGGAAGTGGAAACTTGTCATATGAATAACTTATTACTTTACTAGTAGTTAAAATTGCAAGTCCCATTCCAATAAAAATTGGTATTAAAAATTTACAATTTTCCTTTAAATTCTTAAATAAATTACTAATAGAATTAATAAATCTTTCGTAAATACCAAGAATTATTGCAATAGTTCCTCCACTAACTCCTGGAATAACATTTGCTATTCCCATAAAAAATCCTTTTATTACTAATATTATACTTTCCATACAACACCTCCATTATAGTAACAATTATAACATATTATTATTAATATGATTTAAAAATCTTTCTCTATAAATGTTCTTCACTATTAATGAACCATCTTTAAAAGTATCATCACAATGCTTAGTTTCAAATAGCAAGAGTAAATCATTTATTCTTTTTATATTATTTATATCTATATAACCTTTTTCTTTTTCTTCAACCATTTCTTCTCTTATTTTATTAAAAATCTCTTTATCAAATTTTTCGATAATATGAACATAATCATGAGATGTTTTTCTAACTAGTATGGCCCCATTTTCAATAGTTTCTTTTCCACCTTTATCTTTTTCAAGTAAAAGATGATGATAACTCAAATCAGTTGGAGATACAAAAGAATACCCCATAAAATCATATCCTATTTTTTTTATATGATAAATATTTACCATTAATTTAGTAATCTCTTTCATATTTCCCCCAAAAAAAGATAATAGTTACCTCTTTCCAAAAGATTATATAATATATTTGCATTTTATTCAACAATTGTATAAAATTATAATAAAATGTAAAAAGAAAAGGTGATACGATGAAGATAAATGTTAAGAACCTATTTAAGATAAAAAAGCAAAAAGAAGAAGATTTAAAGTATCCTTGGTATAAATATTATGACGAAGACAAAAGAGAAATTCATCTAAAAGATATTTCTATTTATGACTATTTTGAAAGAAGTTGTTATTCACATAAATATGCTATTGCTATTGATTATTTTGGAGAAAAAATAACGTTTAATCAATTACTTGAAAAAATTGACTTATGTGCTAAATCATTAAAATGCTACGGAGTAAGAGAAAATGATGTAGTTACAATTATGATGCCTAATACTCCTGAAGCAATAATTGCATTTTATGCTGTTAATAAAATTGGAGCTATTGCTAATATGGTACATCCATTATCTAGTGAAGTTGAATTAAAAGATACTTTAATTGCAACAAAATCTGTTTTATTAATTGCAGTTAATATTGCTTATGAAAAAATAAATAATATTATTGATGAAACAAAAATATATAAGACAGTATTAGTCTCACCAAAAGACTCAATGCCAAAAATACTTAATTTATTATATACAATAACAAAAGATCTTAAAAATAAACCTCCAAAATCTAATGAAAAATATATACATTGGAATTTATTTATGGATCGTGGAAAAAGTTATGATAAAGATGTATTTGTTACAAAAAAATTAAAAGATGATGCAATATATCTTCATAGTGGTGGTACTACTGGTACTCCTAAAAACATAGTAATTACAAATGAATCAGTAAATGCAATTATGGAACAAGCTAAAATAGTTTTTCCCAAAATTGGACCTGAAGATAGAGTTTTAGCAATTCTTCCTATGTTTCATAGTTTTGGTCTACTAGTAAGTATAGTATCACCTCTTGCAATGGGATCAACTATTATAATGATTCCACAATTTGATGCAAATAGATTTGATAAGTTACTTAGAAAGAATAATCCATCTATCTTGATTGGAGTACCTACTCTATTTGAAGCATTAATTACAAATCCATATATGATTAATGTTGATTTATCTAATATTAAATATATTATAAGTGGTGGAGATTCCCTACCTGTTGAAAAAAATAAAAGATTAAATAATTTTTTAAGAGAACACAATTGTAATGTTGATGTAATTCAAGGATATGGATTAACAGAAACAAGTGGTCCTTGTTGTCTTGGTGCATTTGATGCTAATAAGCTTGGTTCAATTGGAATACCACTTCCAAGTATTGTAATAAAAATAATGAATCATGATACTTTAGAAGAAATGCCTACCGGAGAAATTGGGGAAATGTGCATTAGTGGACCTAATGTTATGTCAAGATATTTAGATAATAAAAAAGAAACAGATGATATGATTATTACTGATCAAGATAAAGTACGTTGGGTAAAAACAGGAGATCTTGCATATATGGATGAAGACGGAGTAATATTCTTTGTTCAAAGATTAAAAAGAATGATTATATCTTCTGGTTATAATGTATATCCGGCACATATTGAAGAAGTATTACTAAAACATCCTAAAGTTCAATTATGTGGAGTTATAGGAATACCCCATCCATATAAAGTACAAGTTGCAAAAGCGTTTATTGTTTTAAAAAAAGGAATAGAACCAAGTTCAAGTGTAGAAAAAGAATTAAAAGAATATTGTGACAAAAATTTAGCAAAGTATATGATTCCAAAGAAATTTGAATTTAGAGAATCACTTCCTAAAACAATGGTTGGAAAAGTAAATTATAGAGAACTTGAAAAAGAAGAACTAAAATAGTTCTTTTCTTTTGTAAAAAATGTGTTATTATAACCATTAACAAGTGAGATGATTAAATGATTTATTTAAATAGTAGAAGTGACTTAAATAAACTTGAATATATTGCATCTGGTACTTTTGGATCAGTATATAAAGTAGATGATAAAACTGCATATAAAATATATCATCCAGTTATAGGAGATAAATATAGTGGAATTGCAGTTCATAATCCATGTTTATCATTTCCTAAATTTCACTATAAAACTTTATTATCAAGATGTAAAAAACTAAAATATACTGAAGGAATACAAGACTTTATATACATAGATGGAGCTTTTGGAGGAATAAAAATTCCATATTATGAAGGAAAAACGCTTAATAAAGTATTAAATGAACCATTAAGTATTAAAATAGAATTATCAAAGCAAATAATTAGGAATTGTAAAGAATTAACTAAAAATCTAATTTATTCTACAGATTATAAATTAAATAATATTATATTATCAAATAATGAAATAAAACTATTAGACTTAGATGACAAGAGAACTCATGCTTCTATTACACCAAATATTATTCTTAAAACAATTAGTATTAATGTACTAGGAGAAACAATACAAAGTTTTTTCAATATAAACAATCATCATCCAGTATCTTTAAAAGTTAAAAAGAATTTAGAAAGAAACAAGCATTTTTATTCAATAAATTATTCTAAAATAGAAAAATATATAAATGATATGGAAAAAGAAAAAAATATTATTTTTATAAATGATGAATCTAATGTTGAAAAAATAAATGAATTAATAAATAATAATGATTTAAAAGTAGTATATGTACTTAATAACAAATATACAGAAGAAAATGAATTATTAAAAATAATTAATGAATTAAAGATTAATAATATAAAATTATTTGATTTTACTACAAAAGAAAAAATTGAAGATTACTCTTCAATCGAAAGTGTTAAAGAATCATATTTATTATCTAATAAAGAGCTTAAAAAAGTTCATTTAAAGATATAATTATTCAGTGACAATCCACGCATTAGGAAGACCTCTAAAAGTTGGTCTTTTTCCATTCCAAGGTGAATTAACATATTGACCTTTTTCTACCATTGAAGTAGAGGTGCCACCATCTAAATTAGATGCATTTATTGCACCATATCTTTCAAATATATTAGCAAAATCAGAATAACTTACTCCTTTAGAATGTGATTGAAGATTATCAATAACAATCATTAATACTATTCCATCTGCTCTTTGTCCAATACCTGCTCTACCACATTCCCAATATTCTATGTCATTTTTATATAAATTTTCTCCATTAACAATTAAATAAGGTCCCCAATCAACTGCATCACGTATTCCTGCTTCAAGTGCTTCTTCAGTAGTCATTCTTTTTAAAACAAGTTTGTTATTTTGATCAAAACCTATTATTCCACCACCTACTCCACCTCTTCTAAAAGTAGAATCTAATTTACCATTAATAATTACATCTCCATGAGGAATTCCACCATTACTATTCCAATTAGGATCATAGAATCCTCCAGCATTCATTGCAACAACAGCATTATTATATTTAGCAATATTGGCTAATGTTTGCCCAAAAGATCCTTCATGAGTACCTGCTCCAACACTTTTTGCAATTTTAACATGTGAAGGATCATAAATAACAGCAATATATCCCACATATGGTGACCCCATAGCTTCAGTATACCCAGATATTTTAATAATTTTATATAATTGTCCTTCTTCTCTTTCAAGTATTTCTTTTTCATATCTATTCTTATATAAAGAAATATCATAATCAACATTAAAATCAATTATTTCTTTTTGAACATTATCTTTTGGTCCAATAACATCGTCAATTGTATATTTACTATATATTTTTGAAGCAATACCTTTATAATTTATTGATCCAGCACTTGAAGTAATAAGCCAGTTTTTAAATGTATTATCATAATATACAAAATTAACTAAATACCCAATTTCAAATACAAAAACTAAAAACATAGTTACAAAGCCCAATTTTTTAAAAATATGTTTTTTGCTAAATACACGTTTTTGCTTATTTAATTGATAAAAACTAGATACTAAAACTAATAAACATACTATTATTGATATTATTATTGAAGTTTTAAACAAAGAATCACATTTTTCGTAATTATTTATTATTAAAATAAAAAAAGAAGTTAAAATAGGTACCATAAAAAGACTAAAAACAAATAGTATTTTATAAATATCTATTTTCTTTTTCATATTATCTATCCTCCCTTTTTATTATTTAATTTGAGCACATGCCTCCACTATAGAAGAATTTAACTTTTCACTATACTCATCAATAGATTCTCTTCCATTTGTTTTAGAAAAATCATTATATTCTTTTATTACACTATTGTATACTTTAAGCATTTCTTCATAAGAATCTATCATACTAATAAAATTCACTTTGAAACTTGAACATTGATTATTCATAACTTGATTATTCAAATCATAATTACAATAATCAAGTAATAAATCCGTAGTAGAAGATAACTCATTTATTTCATTCTCAACTTTTTGAACTTTTAATTCTATTTCTGAATTAATACTAGGAAAATCTTCTAAAAAAATAACAAATGATTTTGAAACATCAACTATACTATTCTTTACATCTAAAGATTTTTCTTTAAATTCTTTATAGTTACTATCTATTTGTTCAACAATTTCATTACTTTTATCAACATCATTACAATAATCTTTTATACTTGCTGATACTTTATCAACACAAATTATCGATAACCCAGATATTATAAATATAAAACCTAAATGTAAGAATAGATTTTTCATATATTATCACCTATTAATATAATATAACCATTTTACACTTTGGTAAACTCTCAAAAAGTAAAATTATGTATACTTTACATAAAAAAAGAATGCACTTGTCATTCTTTTTTCAAATATTTAATAAATGATTAATTATACTATAAAAATAAATGTGTAGTAAACAGCAAAAAGAAGTAACATCAACACTCCTTCAATTCTCGTTATTGTCTTTTTTGTACTGGATAAAATATACAACAATATAGAGGTACCTACAATCATAATAATATCAATACTTTGAAAATTTGAAAGGGTTATTGTTCCAAAAATAGCAACCGGTACACCAAGTACAATACAAATATTAAAAATATTACTTCCAATAATATTACCAAGAAGAAGTTCTTGTTCATCTTTTTTTGCTGCTACTATTGCTGTCACTAATTCAGGAAGAGATGTACCAAAAGCAATAATTGTAATAGCTATTATTCTTTCACTTAATCCTAAATATTTTGCAATACTTGATGCATTATCAACAACTAAATCACTTCCAAAGATTATCCCAATCAAACCAAGTAATGTTAACAATAAAGAAACACCAATTTTATACTTTGGCTTATCATTATCATTATTATCTTTTTTAAGAGCTGTCATAACCAAATAATACAAAAAAATTATAAAAAATAATAATATTATTATTGCATCAGATCTAGTAAACTGATTTATGTCTCCATTACCTAATTTTGTATCAATCAACACTACCCCAAGAGCTACAGATAAAATCATTACTAAAGGAAGCTCTTTTTTTATAGTATTCTTTTTAATGGTTATAGGTCTAATAACTGCAGCTATCCCAATAATTAGTAAAATATTTAATACACAACTACCTACTACATTTCCTAAAACCATATCTGCTCTTCCAGAAGCCAAGGCGTTTATTGAAACCGCAAACTCTGGTGCAGATGTACCAAAAGCAACTATAGTTAACCCAATTAACATTTTAGATACTTTAAAGTTTAATGCTGTAGATGAAGCCCCATCAACAAATATATCAGCACCTTTAATCAATAGAACAAATCCTAATACTAATAGTAAAATATTAATAATCATTCGTTTCAACTCCTATATTATTATTTTAACATATTTTTTTTAAAATAAAACATCCATAAATCTTTAATTTACAATACAAATATGCTAAAATAAACCTAGATATAGTATGGAGGTATTCATATGTTTAATTATAATGAAAATGCTATGAATGAAATATTATCTATGATTAATAAAAATATTGAACAAATGAGTAACATGGAAGATGGATATTTGAATAAAATGGATTCAATTTCACAAAGTGGTTTATATGGAAATGGAATTCAAATGATTGATTCACAAATTGTATCAATTAAAGATGGATTAACTGATTTTAAAAATATAACAAAGAATAATAGCGCTGCAATTGAAGAAACAGAAAAAAGATTAAAGAATGATGTCGATAAAATAGAATTGCCAAAAAATTTCAATGCAGATGATGTTGGAATTCATGTAAGTGTATCAAGTACTAATTTATCAAAAAATGATGGGTTATCAATTAACAAAAATAATCAAATTAATGAAACTATTGCTGATACTAATTATGATATAGAAAAGGCAACTATTCAAAAACTTGTAAAAGATACAATAAAAGAAATGAGTTTTGAAGATTATTTAAAAACAAAACAAATAAATTTAGAAAATATAGAAAAAGAAAATGTTAAAACAAGCGAAATTGAAGATTTAAAAGAAGCAAAAAACGTCAATTTATATAACATAAATAATAATAAAGATCTTAATACTTCTGAATTAGATGAATACAAAGAAACAGAAAGAACACTTTTTAACAAAGTAAAAAATGAAAACCTTCTAGATAATAGTATATTTGAATTGGATTTTGATGATTATCTTATACAAAAATATAGCATATTAGAAAAAGGACTTCTAGAAGAAATTATTAGGGGTGAAAAAAATGATCATAAAAGCTAATTATAATGAAATGAATACTACTGAAGAAAATCTTAAAGAACAAAGTAAAAATTTAAATAATGAAGTAGATAATCTATTATCATTATTAGAAGAAGTTAAAAATTCTTGGAGTGGTAATGATTGTGAAATATTTATTGGTAAAGCAGAGGCTTATTTCAAAAATATAAAACAAATATCAGGAAGTGTAGAAAATTTTGCATCATTTATAAAATATGCATCCAATACATATGAAACAAGAGATTTAAGATGGAAAAATGATATTGAAGAGGCAGGTGTTAACTTTGGAGACGAAGAACTTAAGCATAAAGATTAATAACGAAGAATTAAATCAAACTGCTCTTAAAATGGATTCAATAAGTAAAAGAATAGAAACTATTTTTAACAATATTGATGATATTATGTCAAATATTAACAATAATGACAATTGGAAAGGAGATACAAATACCGCATTTTATAATAGGTATTTGGAACTAAAAAAATACTTTCCAAAAATAGTAAATGGGATTGAAACTTATTCAAATTTTCTAAAAACAACTGCAAATAATTATGAAAATGCAGAAAATAAAATTAACACAAATATAGAAATTAATATAGATAATTTAGATGTTAATTAAAGGAGGCACACTATGGAAATAGACATAAAAAAAGAAGATATAGATTCATATTTATCTAGTCATTCTAGTGAAATCCCTAAAAAAGAAAATTATAAATATACTGATGGTGATATAGTAAAATATAATGATTCTTATTATGTTTTAAAAAATCACTATGGAAATGTTTTTGGATACTATGTATTTGATTTATATTCATTAGACAATAAAAAAGTTGAAGATCACATTAATTTAGATAAAATTGAATTAGTTATCACGAAAGATATGTACTCTACCCTTTATGAAGAAAAGAAAAAAGAAAAGGAAGAAGAAGAAAAAGAGAAAAAAGAAAAGGAAGAGGAAGAAAAAAAGAAAAAAGAAGGAAGTAGTTCTAGTAGCAGTATTTCTAGTGGTGGTGGTTACTCTGGCGGTGGAGGCGGAGGTGGCTATAGTAAATCAAGAACATCAAAAAGTTATGATACAACAGATGATACTGATATAGAAAGTGCCACAAAAGACTTAGAAAGCACTGAAAAACTTGATAAAAAATTAGGTTCTAAAGAAAAAACAAAAAGAACTGTTGAAAGTTGTCAGCAAATGATTAATAAAGCACAAGATGCAATTAAAACAAATAATATAACTGTTAACAAATGGGAGGATACAAAAAACGCTGATGGATATGCAGCACAAGCATCTATAGTGTTTTTAAATAATTTATCAAGTGCATTAACTACATTAGAATCTAATCTTGATAAAACAAAATTATCTGCACTTGAAGTAAACGATTTAAATGAAAATGTTAAAGAATTATTAGTAGATTTTGTGGAAAAAGAAGAAAAAGAAGAGCAAAAGAAATCTAAAGAAACAACTCTTCAATCTATGTCACCTACTACAACCGTTACTAATGCTGATGGAACAACAACTCAAAAAGAAAATGAAGCATATAAAAAATTACAAAATGAAATATCAGAACTTGCCACAGAAATTGCTAAAATTGATAAAGATATAGAAGAATTACAAGTTAAAATTGATGACAAATATAACACAATTCAAACAAAATATGGTAATTTACTCAACTTTAACTCATCTAGTAATGTCTCGATTACTGGAAACACTATATTTGGAAAAGGTGGTAATACTAAAGTAGATGCTGAAATAATTGATGGTGAAGTAATTAAAAACTATATGCTTTCAAATAAATTAGAATATTTTGAATATGGTAACGCAATATACAATATTGCTTCCCCATTTGATCCATGGACAAATAAAAAATTAAATCTTGAAGAAAAATATTTAATTAAATATGACCTTATTAAACTTCAAAATTTAGCAAATAAAGGAAATGAAGTTGCTAAAGGAGCAATTCAATTCATGAAAGGAAAAGCAAGTGGAAAAATAAATGTTGGAGTAAGACATTTTATTACTGGATCTGAAAAAGGTAAATATTATTATTATTCAGATGGTGGATATAAACCAATGTCTTATACTTGGAAAAAACAAATACCAGAAGTTATGGATAATGTTCTTAATGATTCATACAAAGCAAATGGATGTAAAACTGTTACAGACTACGCTACTACATCAATGATGGTTATGACAGGTGGAATATTTAATGGTCAATATGGCGGTGGAGCTAGACCAATGGAAGTAGGAACTTCAGGAATCATTGGAGGATCAGTATGTATAAGCGCTGTAAACTGGGCCGAAGCACAAGGATTAATCAAAGCAGAGGGAAAAACAAATATTAAACCACTTGGATTAGGTTATGGAATTAGAACAATGAGTGATAGTTGGGATGGAAAAAGTATTCTACCAGTTGGTACTGTTGTAACAAGTAAAAGCTTACATGACTTCCATATAGGAATAATAATAGGACATACTACAATTGATGGTGTAAAATATAATGTAGTTGGACAAACAGGAAATAGACAAAATGGATATAATGCTCATGTACTTATTAAAACTACATTTGATACACAAATATCATCTGAAAAACTAAAAAGTGCTTATTGTGCATAAAAAAATGACTTTTAAAAGTCATTTTTTATTTGATAATATACTATTCTTATACTCTATAATATCATCATATAATGAATACCATTTAATCTGCACATATTCTCTTCTCCAGTAGTGTCTATAATTATTATCCATACATCTAATAAATGGTTGAATAAATAAACATCCATAATGAACAGATTTAGATTCTCTATTAATACTATTTTGAATAATTTCCTTTATTTGATTTTTATTAATCCAGAAAAAATCATTTGGTACCCCATAAATAATACCATCTACTGAATAGTATTGTCCTGAATTTCCCTTTAATATAAATCTATCAACTATATTTCTATAATCTATTTTCTTAAAACTATCATTAATTAAGGAAATATTGTTAGTGTTCTTTAAACAAAATTCAGAAGATGATAAAGTTCGATTAGAGTAATTATCAACACCATAATGATAATTTATATATTCTTTAATAACGTTATCACTAATATCATTTATCTTTAAAAATGTTTTAAATCTTTCTAGGCTTTCAGTATGAACAGAATTTCTACTTCCCTTTTTTATACTTATAGATCTAATATGTCCATTAACTTTCAACATTATATCTCCTTTTTCGATATTTCTATGATTACGCCATGCTTTTACAATTGACTCCTCACTGCATCCGTAAAACAAATCATCTATAACTTCTCTTAATAAAGGATTTAGTTCTTTAATCTTCTTATTATTAAATTCAAGTACAAATAAGAATTCATTTTGATATCCATCAAGTATTTTGCTCATTAAAACCTCCTTTCAATATAGATTATAGAATCTTATTAAAGAAAGTTCTAAAAAAATGGTAGAACCCCGAAAAAGATTGCTACGATGGGTCCGAAAAAGTATAAAAAAAAGAACTCTTCTCGAGTTCATTTATTCAATAATGGAGCGTGTTATAAACAGCTTACGACCCAAAGTTCTTCTTGTGATTTCATTATAGATTATTAATGTTATTTTTGCAATACCATAACATTTACTTTTTATCTTTTATTTTATCCAATAACCTTATTAAATGAGGATCTATTTCATTTTCATTATATCCAATAACATCTTTTTCTACTTCAAGTTTTGTTGCATCATCAATTGATGATACAGGCATAATATAAACTTTAGATAATCTAGGATTAAAGAAACCTATTTTCTTAATCTTATTCTTAAAGTCATATTCTGCATTTAATTGGATTGACCTACATCCCATCAAATAATACATATAAAGCTGTAATGTTTGAACTGATTTTAAACTATTTTTCGAAACTTTAAAATCCCATATTACTCTTCTTCTTCACCATCATTTAGTTTATTAACATCGATTTTTCCTAAAAGAGTTTTTGGTAAACTTTTTCTAAATTCAAATTCTTTTGGAACAGAATATACTGCTAAGTTTTTCTTACATAATTCTTTAATTTCATTCTTTAACATTGGTGAAGCACTATAACCTTCTTTGAGAACAATAAATGCTTTAGCAACTTGCATTTTGTATGGATGTGGTATACCTATAACACTACAGTTTAAAACTGCTGGATGGGTTTCAATTACTTCTTCTATTTGTGATGGATAAACATTATATCCACTTGAGATAATCATTCTTTTTAATCTTTGACGATAGAAGAATACTCCATCTTTATCCATATATCCGATGTCTCCACTATGAAGCCATATGTATCCATCAGGATGTTTTTGAAGTATTGTATTGTTATCTTCATCGTTATCGATATAACCTGCCATTACTGTAGGTCCTGTTATACATACTTCTCCATCTTCTCCAGCTGGTACTTCATCATGTGTTCCAGGAGTTACAATTTTAACATAGTTTCCAGAAAGTGGAATCCCCATACAACCTTGTTTATTATTATCTCCATAACTAAACATACATGGTCCTAAGCATTCACTCATACCATATCCTTCAGTTACAACTATTTTTGCTCCATGATCTTTTAAAAATTTATTTATTTTTTCTTCAAGAACTGGTTTTAAACTATCTCCACCTACTATTAACCATTTTAGATAAGATAAATCTAATTTCTTATCTTTAGAATTAGTTAATGCTTCAAATAATGTTGGTACACCAAGAATAGTTGTTGGTTTAGTTTGTTTTAATAATTTATCAAATGTTTTAGCATCAAATGTTGGTCTAATAATTGCTTTTTCACCAAAGCATAATGGTTTATATATACAAATTTGTAATCCGAATCCATGGAATATTGGAAGAATAGAAAGAGTTGCATCTCCTACTCCAATATCTGGCATAACAATTCTTGCTTGTTCAATTACACAAGTAAAGCTTTGATTTTTAATAGCAATTCCTTTTGGTTTACCAGTAGTTCCACCACTATGTAGAATTACTGCGATATCTTCTGCTTTTGTATGTACTGCATATTTTCCACTGTAGTTGTTACTATTTTTAACAAAGTCTTCCCAGTAAACATATTCGATATTATTTTTTGGTTTATTAATTTTTCTACCTTTAGTTAATTGATAACCCCATCTTAGATAGAAAGGCATTGATTCTTTAACTGATACTAATATTACTTTATAAATATCTGTATCACCTAAAATATTTTTAATTTTGTCATAACACATATCAATTGATAATAGAACAACACTATTTGTTGAATTGATATAGTATTTTATTTCTTGCTCACCTGATAATGGATGAACCATATTAGAGATTGCTCCAATTTTATTTAAAGCAAAAAATGAAGCGATAGATTCTGGTGTATTAGGCATTAGAATAGTAACTACATCTCCTCTTCTAATTCCTGCTGCTTTATATGCTTTAGCTACTCTATCAATTTCTTTTAAAAATTCTCTATAAGTTCTAGTTGTTCCATAATACTCATATGCTGGAGCGTCTAAATTCTCATTTGCTTTTTTCTCAAAGTAATCATAAAGTGATTCTTCTGGAATTTTAATGCTGTCTCTTCCACCTGGATAATACTTTTTCCATGGAGCATTAGGTTTCTTAAGCCTTTTAATTTTGTCGATAAGTTCCATATTGTCCTCCTTTTATAAATCATATGACATTATAATAAAAATAAATAAACACATAAAAAGTGAAATAATGTGCCTAATAGGCAAAACACATGAAATATACTATGCATATATTTTCTTTTTCTTCCAATTGCATACAATAAAGAACCAATACTATACATAATTCCACCAATAACTAGAAATAAGACACCAATTACTCCTAAAGAATCAATTAAAGAAGGAATTACAACTAACGCTCCCCATCCATTTATTAAGTGACATATTACCTGTAACACTTGAGTCTTGTCTATTTTTATAGACGTTAAAATTATACCAATCAAAGTTACTATTGAAATTATAATAAAAAGAATTAACCCTTTAATTCCACCTACACCAATCAATGCTATAGGAATATATGTTCCATAAACTAATAAGAAAACATTACAATGGTCAATTACTCTCAAAACTTTTTTCCCTTCTAAAGCTGGAGATAAAGCGTGGTATATACATGATATTGTATATAAAATAATCATTGCACATCCAAAAAGAGTTACTGTAGTTTCAGGCAATATACCATGTGCTTTTACAACCATCAAAATTAAAGCCACAATTGAAAATATTGCTCCTATTCCATGAGAAATAGAATTAAAAATTTCTTCACCTACAGTATAATTTGGTAATTTGATATTAAGTTTTATCTTCTTTTTTTCTTTTGTATATTTATTTACTGCATAAGATATTTGATACGCTTCTTTTTTTGAAATATTTAATTCTTTCATTAAGTATTCATCTAAATTCATTACTACCACCAATAATAATTTTAAATTACATAAAAAAAAAAGACAATAGATAGTAGACTTACTATATCAAAATTATCTTTACATTTATATCAATATGTCAACTTTTTTATTATTCTTTTCAAAATTATTTAATGCTTTTTTAAAATCATTATTAATTATTAAGTATACATTTCTAACTAATATTTCAGGTTTTTCTTTCATACCATTTTTTATCCAATCTGATGTTATTGCAATAAACGATAATGTAAAGTATTTAGAAATAAAATCAATATCTTTCTTTTCTACATTTAAATTTTTTGATTGCTTAATAATAACATTTTCTACATAAGGAAATAATGAATTATATAAAATGTTATCAACATACTCTTTTTCAATTGTCTTATATATATTTGATACAACATCTTTATGAGTATATATCAATCTAAGAATATATAAATAAACAAACTTCCAATCTTCTAAATCTGTATAAGTATTAGTAACCATTTTATATGAATTTGTGCATATTGTTTCAACTACTTCGTATAAATCATTAAAATGATAATAAAATGCTTGTCTAGATATGTTTAGATTGTCTGTAATATCTTTAATAGTAATTTTATCAAATGTTTTTGTATTTAATAAGTTTAAAGTTTCTTTAATTATCTTTTCTTTCAAAATAAACATCTCCATTTCATTAATTATTATATCATTATATATATCAATAAAATATCATAATTTTTAATAATCAAAAAATTGGATTTTATTAAAAAATTATGATCTCTTTTTTATCATTAAGGTGTTTACAATAGCAACTAAAAAAGGATAACTTTACTTGTTATCCTTAATCTTTTTCCAAACCATTTTTGTTACTTCTTCACGTCTTTTATAGAAAGACTTTTCGTTAAACCTGCTTCTTTCGTCTGGAATAACTAACATATGATTATGAATATTATCTTTATTGCTATGGGTAATCATAATAATTGTATAAGTAAATGGCCACATTTCTTCTTGAAAAGCTATACCAATATTATAAGCCTCATTTACGTTTACTGATCCTTTTGAGAAAGCTTGATAAACATGATAAGCACAAGGTGTTCTATCAAGTGAATTACCAACCATTGTATCCATAAACCATTCTTCTTTACCTTTTAATTCTTCATAACCTGATAAATCCCATTTGAAATCAATTTCCATTTTTTCATCATGAATATCATAATTTTTAATTGAATTTCGGCTTTTTTCGACATTAATGTAAAAGTCAATATTATACTTATCTTGTTCTAAAATTTCTTGTGGATTTTTCAAATAGTTATAAATCTTCAATAAATCTTTTTTAGTTCTTACGGAGTGTACTGCAGTGGTGAACATAAGTATCACTTCCTTTTAGTGAACTATTATATAGATTTTTTCTAAAAATTCAAGTTGGAATTACGCACAACTATAATTTTCCCAGGAGGTAAATATCCTTCAGTTTCTATTTCTTTTTCAACGACACTATGAATGTAATCTTCTATTGTTATGCCATCATTTGAATATTGTATTTCAATTATATGTCCATTTAATTTTGCAAAGTATGGATTATATCCCTGGTCCAAATATTTGATTATTCTCTCTAGTGGAGTTTTTGTTCCTCCAAGATCTAAATCTTTTAATTCTGACAAACTATCCTTATCAATTTCTTCTTTTGTTTGCTCTCTACAATCAAAATAGTAATCTAAAATTTTAGTTAAATTATATTTACTTTTTAACATTTTATATTCTTTTTCACTTAAATCATATTCTTTATATTCTTTCATTTCTATCATTCCTTTCAATATAATTTTTATCTTTTAGTGGTGTTCCATATTTTATATGGTTATATTCTTTTAAGCTTAATATTTGCTTATCAATTAATCTATCAACAAGTTCTGTGAAAAATGGATCATCTTTTATTAACACCATATTGGTTAAGAATAGAATTAATGTAGTCCAAGATTCAACAGCTGCTGCAATAGCTTTCATTGCTTCTTCTAGATTCTTTTCTAGATTTGTTGATGGTCCTGTTAAAGTTTTAACATTTGATACGATTAAGAATAGTGTTTCTATAACTGCATTGTAATCATCCATAGTAGTTATTAAGCCATTTGTCTTTTGCATATTCTTTGTTGTATCCATTACTTTTTTGTTATAAGTCATAAGTTCTTTAATTTGCTCATTTGTTATTTCATAATTGCCATCATAAGTTGGCTTCATTGTGACTTTAAATAGACTATCTTTAACTCGATTTGAATCATTACTAAGTTCATAAGATTTATCGACTAGCTCACTGATTCTATTTTCATTTTGTTTTAAATTTCTTTTTATATAATCATAGTTTTTCATTTTAGCTACTGGAATATCTTCGTTTCTTCCAACTTTTTTATCTACTAAAGTGAAGTCAACTTGATAAGCTTTATTAAATTCTTTGATACATTTTTCTCTCATAGTATCTTGAATTTCGGCTAATCTTTCTTTAGTAAATACTTGTGTTTTTGCCACTTGTTTTTTCATTCCGTTTTTAAATCCATCTTTAATTGGTACACCAATAATGTGCATATGTGGTGACTTTTCATCAAGATGAACTACTGCTACGGCAATCTTAAATTCTGGTACAAGTTCTTCTAAATCTTTTATTTGTTGTTTATAAACATCGACCATTTTTAACTTATCTTCAAAGCTTTGTGCTTTCCAATATACCTGATTTCCTAATTCAATTATGAACTCACAAGCAATGTCTCTTTGAGTATTTTCTGATACATGAAGTAGATAATTCTCTATCTTTCTATCATCTCTAGTTTGCTTATTATTGTATTCAATTCTTGCTTCTTCAAACTCATTTTGATAGATACTTTTGATATGATTTGTTGCTGTTTCTTTGTCTTGAGATTCCCCAATTATCATTACAATATTTTCATTATTATATTCTTCTAATCTTAAATCGTGCTTCAATGCGTGACCCAATTGATTCAAATTTTGGATAGCATTATTTGCATAAGATGTAGTTCCACTTAAACTATTTTTTGCCGCTCTCCTTGCTTTTTTTGTTTTGTTTCCATCATTACCTAAATGACATGAATAAGATAGTTCCATTTAACCTCCTGGATTGACCTTTTTTCTTTAGGCAAAAGTCATAACGCCCTATGGGTTTTGACATGCTATCAAAACACCGGCGAACTCTTACGAGTTAAGTCATATTTGAAGTAGTCAAATATGATATCCAAGAACTACTCCAAGTGATGAAGTAGTCTTTGGATTTGTTATGAATAATGCTGAAGCATTATTGCTTATGACTTTATGCCTTCAGTTCTTCAATACTCACGAACGATTTAGGTATCATGATAACTCTATCAACAAGTTCATTATTTTTTATAAGCGGTCTTTCAATTATTCCATCAATGTAGAAGTGGTCTTTCATCAGTTTATAATATTTTTCTTTTTCTTCTTCTGTATAAATATTATTTTGAAATTTTAGTAACGATAATATTGAATATGAATCTTCAAAATCTTTTAGATGTGATTCATCAAGTTGTCCTTCATAAAATACTCCTCGTTTGTTATCTCTTAAAATCATATTTAAATATTCTATATATTCATTTGCTGTTTTATGAATAAATTGTTCTGAGAATTTTATATTCGTGATTTTAATATTAAAGTTTTTATCTCTTTCAATTTCTATTGAAGATACTAATTCATTTATTAAATCCCTTTGAGATTTTTTATTTAGTCCTCTCCATAGAAATGCAAATGCTAGTGGGTTATTAAATAGGAAATCATTTTCTTCATTTTTATATTCGAATTGTTTTGCTAAATCTACAACTGCTTCTTTAGATAGATTTTCAGGATCTAATTGTTCTTTTTGTTTTTTAAGTCCATCAATATCTTTTTTCAGTTTTTCATTTTTCTTATTAATTACTTGTACGTTTATATTTGATTCAAGATATAAATCTACTAATTTCTTTTCTTGTTCTTCCAATTTAATAATTGCTTTATCAATTTTATCAATATCTTTGTTGTATGAAGTGTTAGTAATCATAATTTCATATTTATTCTCAATCATATATCTAGTTAATTCATCAAGAACTCTTATCAAAGCATCTTCAATCTTTTCACAATTATAATGATAATTGTATCCAGAACATTTTGAATTTTTACATCTAAGATGAAAATAAGTTTTTCTTTTTCCACCACGAGTTTTATATGATTGTGAAGAAGCTAGTATCTCACCACACAAAGGACATTTAACAAGTGATGAAAAAGTATGAACGAAGGTGCCATAATTAGGATGCTTATTTTTTTTGATTATATTTCTTGTTTTATTCCAAGTATCCATATCAATTATTGGCTCACAGTAATCTTCAACAGTTAATATTTCTTCTTGTTTTCTTTTATACTTTCCAAATTCAAAAATTCCAATATAAATTTTATTGTTTAGAATCTTTTCAACTCGAGCTGCTTTCCAAACTCCGTTACTACAATTAAGATAAGCATGTTCCTTATTTAACACTTGAGCAATATTTCTAATGGATTTACCTGACTTACATAGATCAAATAATCTTCTAATAGAAACTGCTTCTACAGGATTTATTTCTAAATGACCTGTATCTGGATTTCTAGTATAACCAAATGGTGCTTTTGCCGGATGAACTCTTTCAAGTGCCATTTCATCTAAAGCTCGTCTTGTTCTTGCTCCAATCTCCTTTCTTTCTCTTTGACCGAAAACTAGATTCATTCCAAACATCATTTCACCATTAGCAGTTGAAACATCGTAAGGTTCAAGTATAAGTTCTATTTTTACATCATTCTCCTCACAATAGTTCAGCAACCAAAAGCCGTCTAGATTACTTCTTGAAAGTCTGTCTGTTTTAACAGCTACAAGACGATCTAGTTTATGGTCTTTAATATCTTTAAGAAGTTGTTGCATAGCAGGGCGCATTAAAGTTTTTCCAGAGTATCCACCATCATCATAAACACCAATAATATCATAATTGTTCTTATCACAATATTCTTTTAACATTCTTAATTGAGAATCAATTGAAAATCCATTTTCTTTTTGATCATCAGTTGAAACTCTAACATAAATTCCAGTTCTAATACTCATTACATCACATCCTTTCTCATTAAATATTTTTATTACATTTTCGAGGGAGGACACTTTCCGCTCTCGCACTAAAAAAGGACATTGGCTTTTAAACCAATGTCCTTAAATAATCAATGTAATAAATTTTTCTTTTCAATCTCATTTGCAATCACCCCTATATGCAAACATATTCTTTAAGATTAATTACATTTTATCAAATTAAATTATTTTGTCAACTGGTTTAAAATATTCTTTATTTCTTTTAATGAGTATTTCTTATTTTCATCTTCAATAATAAAAGGTTTATTATTAATTTCTACAACCTTATATTCAAGAATTGTAAGTTTAAATGGCTTTATGATGATGTATTCTACCGGCTTTATAAATTTAACATTAGTCCCATCAAGCGTTTTTACAGCCCCATTTACAACCTTATACTGAGTTTTTGATAATAACTCGAGTATTTCTTTATCTGGTTTAATTCGTTCCTCTAACGTGAAATTAAGCATCAAAAAAGTCCTCCTTTCTCCAAGAAGAACTTTTATTTATAAGACTTCCCAAGCGTAACTACGTGGGAAAATAAAAAGTTACGATACATTGTACCGTAACCTGTTTTCAAATGGAGCAATTGTGTATCTCGTTTGAGAAACATTTTACTACAAATGTAACGAGATAAAACTCAATTACATATTAAATATATCACATTATAGGGAAAGA
>CADBDE010000005.1 GCA_902793375.1 uncultured Erysipelotrichaceae bacterium
TGGTAAATTAGAAATGTATTCTACCAATACAACATATTATATTCCAACAAGTTGTATAAAAACAGAAAATGCACAAAAATCACCATATGGAGATTTTACTAAAGCATATGTAGGAGTAATATATGATGGAAAAGGATACAAATATTACTGGATAAGCGTAGATGATGCAGGACAAGGAGTATCAAAAATAACACCACTAGATAAACTAGATACAGAGATAATCGAAAGTGATTTGAAAGACTCTGATATAGAAGGAGTAGTACAAACAACAGGAATAGGAAATAGAAGTGAGATAAAGATACTAAATTGTAGTACAAATACTTGGGATGGACAATATCATTTGGATAATACAAGTAATAATGTATCAGAAGATGGAGGAGGATCTAGCTCTGGAGGTTCAGGAAGCGGATCTTCAAGTAACGCAGTAGTATATCCAGAAGGAAAGACAAAAGATACAGTGGTAACTGGAGACATAGTAACAATAGATACAGAAGAGTTCTATGTAGTAAAACATGATGGAAGTGATTTAATACTACTTTCACACTATAACTTAAATGTAGGAGACAATAAGAAAGCAGGAGCAATAGAAGGAATCCAAGATAGTGAAGTAAAAGGATATGTAGAGGGTGGAACAAAATATGGAAATATTGTATTCTCAAGTACAAGCTATTGGAATGGAAAAGTAGGAGAAGGATTGGATTATCCAGGAAGCTATTGTGCAAGTAATACATATACATCTGGAACAAATTGTGCATATGTATATGATGCAAATAGTAATTTAAAGACATATGTAGATAGCTATAAAACATATTTAGAAGGAAAAGGAGCAACAATAAAGAGCGCAAGATTATTAAGAGTAGAAGAAGCATTTGAACTAGGCTGTGGAAATGGAGCATGGAACTGTAACAATGCACCAGCCTTCTTAAAAGAGACATCATACTGGCTTGGGTCTGCTCGCAACACTAGCGTCGTTTGGGGCGTGTACTCTTACGGCGACTTCTACGGCTGCACCTATGACTACGGCGGCGACTTCGGTGTTCGCCCAGTTATAGTAATATAATAATAAAAGTATCATTATGATACTTTTTTTCATATCTTATTATGAAAGAGGTATTATGAAAAAACTTAATGAATTGTATAAGGGATATCCTAATATTTTAATAAATGATATTAAGACTAATTCTAAAGAAGTAATTAATTGTGATTTATTTGTGTGTATTAAAGGAATTACTACTGATAGAAATGATTTTATTGAAGAAGCAGTTAAAAATGGTGCTAGTGCAATAGTTACTAATAAAGATATATCGCTTGATATTCCAGTTATTAAAGTAAAAGATCCTAATAAAGAATTAATTAGATTATGTATAAAGTTTTATGATTTTAAACAAGATGATTTTAAAATAATTGGAGTAACTGGAACTAATGGAAAAACAACAGTTGCATCAATAATTAAAGATTTAATTGGAGGCACTTGTGGCTATATAGGTACAAATGGATTACTATCTAAAAATATTAATGAATCTATTAAGAATACAACTCCTGACGCTGATAGATTATATAAATATTTTAAAAGATTAAAAGATGATAACTGTAATGTTATTAGTATGGAAACATCAAGTGAAGCATTCTTTAGAAATAGACTTAATGGGTTAAAATTTGATATAGGTATAGTTACTAATGTTACAGAAGATCATTTAAATGTACATAAAACAATTAAAAATTATCTAAATTGTAAGAAAAAACTAGTAAAAAATGTTAAAGAAAATGGTTATTCAATATTAAATGTTGATGATAAGTATTTTAATGAATTTAAAAAAGAAGCTAAAGGAAATATATTAACTTACGGTAAAAAAGAATCTGATTTACAAATAATAGATTTTAAAGAATATATTAATAAAACAAATATTACTTTAAAATATAAAAATAAATTATATAAAATTGATACTTTATTATTGGGTGAATATAACATATATAATTTATGTGCTGGAGTTCTATCTTTATTAGCACTTAATTATAATATAAAAGATATAATAAAAAGAGTAAAAAATATTAAAATACCAAGTGGAAGATGTGAATTTATTAATTTTGATCAAGATTATAATATAATTCTTGATTATGCTCATACTACTGATGCATTTATAAAAATATATAATTTCTTAAATAAAGTTAAAAAAGGAAGAATTATTACAGTAACTGGAAGTGCAGGGGGAAGGGAAAAAGAAAAAAGAAGTATTATGGGTAAAGTGATATTAAATAATTCTGATTATGTAATATTTACTATGGATGATCCAAGATATGAAGATGTAAATGATATTATTAATGATTTAATTAGTAAGTCAAATAATACTAATTTTGAAAGAATAATTAATAGAGAAGAAGCTATAAAAAAAGCTTTAAGTATTGCAAAAAGAGATGATATAGTTTTAATTGCAGGAAAAGGAAGAGATAATTATATGGCTATTAAGAATAAATATATAGAATATAGTGATTATAAAGTAATAAGTAATTATTTTATATAAAGCAAATTGAAAATGCCTTTTTATGTGGCATTTTTTTATTTTCTTTTGTATAATTTTCTTAGGTGATTATTATGTCAATTATCGTTATTGTTGGACCTACTGGCGTTGGTAAGACTAAGTTATCAGTAGAACTTGCTAAAAAAGTAAATGGTGAGATAATAAACGCTGATTCTATGCAAGTTTATAAAGGTCTTGATATTGGAACAGCAAAGATTAAAGAAAACGAAAAAGAAGGTATTCCTCATCACTTATTTGATATTAAAGATGTAGAAGATATGTATACAATATTTGATTATCAAATAGACTGTAGAAATACTATTAATGACATAATTAATCGTGGTAAAACTCCTATATTAGTTGGAGGAAGTGGCTTATATATAAGAGCAGCTCTATATGACTATAAACTTGATTTTGAAAACAAGAAAAATGATTATAGTAGTTTATCTAATCAAGAATTACTTGATATGTGTTTAAAAATAGATAATAATTGTGATATTCATCTAAATAATCGTAAAAGACTTGAAAGATTTTTAGATAAATCATTAAATGAAAATGAAATTATTAAAGATTCAAAACCAATATATGATTTTAAAATAATAGGTCTTACTACTAATCGTGATAACTTATATAACATAATTAATAAAAGAGTAGATAAAATGGTTGAAGATGGTCTTTTAGATGAGGTTAAATCATTTTATGATAAAAATATTAAAAGTAAATCAATTATGACTGGAATTGGTTATAAAGAGCTATATTCTTATTTTGATGGAGATATTTCAAAAGAAGAAGCTATTGATTTAATCAAAAAGAATTCTAGGCACTTAGCAAAAAGACAATATACATTCTTTAATAATCAATTTGATAATATTAAATGGTTTAATACAGATTATGATAACTTTAATAATACAATAAATGAAGTATATGAATATATTAAGAGGTAAATATGCAAAGATATTTTGTAAATAACAAAGAAAATGATTTATTTATTTTAAGTAATGAAGACTCTCATCATGTAATAAATGTTATGAGAATGAATTTAAATGATGAAGTAGAAATAGTATTTAATAATACACTTTATTTAGCAAGTATTATTAATCTAGATATTCCAGTTAAGTGTAGACTTATTAAAGAACTTGATATTAATGAAAGACGTATTCCCAAAGTAGTTATTGTACAAGCCCTTGTTAAAGAACAAAAAATGGATTATATATTACAAAAAGCTTGTGAACTTGGAGTATATCAAATAATTCCAGTAAATACCTCTAGATCTGTAGTTAAAATAGATAAAAATGATTCTAAAAAGATTATTAGATGGAATAAAATATTAAAAGAAGCGAGTGAACAATCTAAAAGAATAGATATTCCAATTTTAGATAAAATTTTAAATTTTAATGATCTTTTAAAGCTTGATTTTAAAGGGAAATTTATATGTAGTACTAAAGAAAATAAAAAATTATTAAAAAGTACCTTATCAAATTTTAATATTAATGATAAAATAGTATATGTAATAGGTCCGGAGGGTGGATTTAGTGAAACTGAAGAGGATTTATTAATAGAAAATGGTTATATTCCTATTAGTTTAGGAAGTAATATTTTAAGAACTGAAACAGCTTCATTATTTATAATGAGTGCTATAAATTATGAATTTGAGAGGTGATATTTATGACAGATTTACTTGATAGTTTAACTTCAGATAGTTTAGTTATGATTTGCTTAGTTTTAGGAGTAATTGCTTTATGTCTAGCTATTGGTATATCTGTAGAAATATATACTTCTAATAAAAAATATAAAGAAATGCATAAAGATGAGTTAGAAGAAGAAAATACTCAAACAAGATTAAATATTAAAGAAAGTGCAGATGTTAAATACGTTGAAGAAGACAGAGAACTTGAAAAAACAAAAGCTAAAATGGAACTTGAACAGTTAAGAGAAAAACTAAAACGTGAAGAAGAAGAAAAGCAAAAAGTAATTGAACAAAATTTAGCTTTAGAACAAGAAAAGAAAAAACAACAAGAAAAAATAGAAGTATTAGAAGACACAATAGTAGATTTAAAACCAATTAAAAATGAAGAAAAAGAACAAGAATTAAGAAATGCTATTGAAAGTACTAAATTAGAAGATACAATTACTAAACTTGAAAACACATTAGAACTTGAAAGAACAAAAGAAATTGCTATACCTGCTATAAAAGAAATTGAATCTTTACAAGATGAAGAAGAAGCAATTATTAGTTATGAAGAATTAAAAAATGCAAAAAACTTTGGATATACTGATGAAGAAATGTATAACAATGTAGATGAAAAAGATGCAATTATAAGTGTACATGAATTAGAGAAGTTATATAGTGAATCAAATAGTATAAGTACTACTCCAGTAGAAGAAAATAAAATTGATAGTAATGTTAGACCAAGTTCTTACGATTCTCCAGTTTATAGTTATTCTAAAACAGATCAAGATTTAATTCTTGAACAAACAGCTAATTTAGAAAAATTAAATGAAGAGATTAGGAAAACAAATGAATTCTTAAAAATGCTTAAAGATCTTAAAAAGAACTTAGATTAGTTCTTTTCTTTTTTTTAGAGGTGAAATATGAAGGTAGGATTATATACTCTTGGATGTAAAGTTAATACTTATGAGAGTGAATATGTTTTAAATGAATTAAAAAAGAATGGTTTTACAATTAATAAATTTGATGATATTAACGATATTTATATTATTAATACTTGTACAGTTACTAATACATCAGATTCAAAAAGTAAAAAAATGATAAGACATGCAAGAAAACTTAATAAAGATGCATGTATTGTAGCGCTTGGATGTTTTATTGAATATAATAAAGATAAAATAAAAGATTTAATGCCTGAAATAGATATTATAATTGGTAATAAAGATAAAAAGAATATAGTTAATATAATAAATGATTATTTAAAGAAAAAAGATAGAATAATTGATTTATATGATGACTTTGATAAAGAGTTTGAAGATATGTTTATAGATTCTTTTAACACAAGAACAAGAGCATTTGTTAAAATTCAAGATGGATGTGAAAATTTTTGTAGTTATTGTGTAATTCCAAGAGTAAGAGGAAAATGTAGAAGTAAGAAAAAAGAAGAAGTTTTAAAGGAAATTAATTCTCTAGTTAAAAACGGATATAAAGAAATTATTTTAACTGGTATACATACTGGTAATTATGGAGTAGATTTAGGTATTACTTTTGCAGATCTTTTAAAAGAAATAGTTAAAATCGAAGGTTTAGAAAGATTAAGAATATCTTCAATAGAAATTACTGAAATTACTGATGAAGTATTAGATATTATTAAAGATAATAAAGTTATTGTAAATCATTTCCATATTCCTATTCAATCAGGTAGTGATAAAGTACTTAAATTAATGAATAGAAAGTATGATACTAATAAATTTATTGAAATAATAAATAAGATTAGAGAAGCTGTTCCTGATGTTTCTATAACAACAGATATTATTACTGGACATCCTGGAGAAAATGATGAAGAATTTGAAAATACACTAAAAACAATTAATGAAATTCAGTTCTCTAAATTACATGTATTTCCATATTCTCCAAGAGATAATACACCATCAAGTAAACTACCACAAATACCTGATTATGTTAAAAAGAATCAAACAGATATATTGCTTGAATTATCTAAAAAATTAGAGATTAAATACATGAAGAAATTTATTTCAAAAGATACTGATGTTTTAATTGAAGTAACTAAAGATGGTTATTCCTATGGACATACAACTAATTATTTAGCAGTTAAAGTAATTGGAACCTTTAAAAGTTCTACTATGTTAAGAGTTAAATTAATTAATGTTGAATATCCTTATATTTATGGAGAAATTATTAAAGATGATGAAGACGAAAATCAAGATCAATTTCAAATGGAATAGTAAAACATATAATGATTTTATTAAATATTTAGAAAGTATTGGGGATTCTAAGACAAAAGAGTTTAATGAAAGAATAATGCATACTAAATATGAAATATTAGGTATTAAAGTCCCTATTCTTAGAACAATTGCTAAAGATATAAGTAAAACTGATTTTAAAGAATTCTTTAAGTATATTAAAAATGAATATTATGAAGTTGTATTAATTGAAGGAATTCTTTTAAGTTATATTAAAGATAATAATGAATTCTTAGAATACTTTCATAAATTTATTTATAAAATTGATGATTGGAGTATTTGTGATACTTGTATTAATAGTTATAAGTTTATGAAAGATAATGATTTTTCAGATATTGCATATTCGTTAATACTTGATTCTCATGAATATATTGAAAGAGTAGGGTATGTAATACTTCTTAACTATTATATAGATGAAGAACATATTGATACAATTCTTTCGTTATGTACTAAAGAGTCTGATTACTATTATGTTAATATGGCTATTTCATGGCTATTATGCGAATGTTTTATTAAAAGTAGAACAAAGACATTAAATTTAATAAAATCGAAGAATTTAAGCCATTTTGTACAAAATAAGACTATATCTAAAATAAGAGAATCTTATAAAGTATCAAAAGAAGATAAAGAATTAGTAAAAGAATTGAAGTATTAATATAATACTTCTTTTATTTTCCTATAATGTAAATATGTGGTAATAAATATATTAGCAATTATTCCAATAATTAAATTATAAAGCCCTATATTGAAGAAACTAAATATAATTATTATTAATAGTTTAGTTATAATTCCTATTATATTATTCTTCATAATATCTTTTGATTTATTTAACCCTTGTAATATACTTTCTAATGGATATTGTAAGTATAATAAGATAAAAAATGGTATTAATATTTTTAAATAGTTAGAACCTTTAGTTGTTTTATAAATAAAGTTTAAATAAAAAGATGGATTAATATATAAAATAATAGATACAACTATTCCTATTGTTAAAGATATTTTTACTACTTGTTTCATTCTTCTTTTAATGCCCTTTATATCCCTTTTAACATACTTTTTAGATATATCTGGTATAAGAGCACTACTTAAAGCATTTGTTAAGAAAGAAGGCATTAATAGAAGTGGTAATACAAAACCTTCTATTATTCCATATTCTTCTATAATATAATTAATATTATATCCATTAATACTTAATAAAGTAGTTATTATTATTGGTTCGAAAAAATAAGATATTGATCCAATTAATCTTGAAGTAGTTGTAGGAATAGCAATAGAAAATATACTTTTAATTTCTTTTAGATTTGGTAATAAATCTTTCTTTTTAATACTTTTATCTTTAATAAATAATAAAAGAACTAGTATTGAAATAAATTCACTTATCATATTTATACCAATTAAAAAAGATACAGTTATAGTAATTCCTTTATATAGAATGCTTGGTATAAAAAATATTATTAATATTAATCTAATTATTTGTTCTGTAAGTAGTGATAATATATGAGGTAACATCTTTTGCTTTCCAAAAAAGTATCCTCTTAATATATTTGATAAAGAATCAAATGGAATTACTATTATTATAGATAATATTGGAAAATAAGTTCTACTATCATTTAATAAATTAGAAAGTAGGGGAGCTATTATTAGTATTATCAATATAAGAATAATATTAAATATTATAGATATAGGAATGATTGATAATACAATATTTTTATTATTATGTGTTTCTTCTGAAATTGTTTTAGATATAGCTGTTGGAAGTCCTAACTGAGATATTGTCATAAATAAAGAAAAAGTAGGGAAGACTAACATATATAATGATATTCCTTCTATTCCTACTATTCTAGTCATTATTATTTTAATAATCATTCCAAGTATTTTTGTTAAGAACCCTCCAATTAACAAAATAATTGTAGATTTAAAAAAAGTATCTTTCATATGTCACCTATGACATATTATGAAGATACTTAATTATTTAATAATATTTTTTGCTTTATTTTCAATCTTTTTTAATATAAATTCTTTTGTAGTTTTTTTATTAGAATCTTTAACAACTTTTTCATTTAATTTACCTTTAATCATTTCTCTTAATTCATAATACTCTTCAAAATCAGGTTTACTATTAAGTTCACATTCTATTTCTTTATTTGTTAATTCATCATATACTCCATTATAGAATTTACCATCTATAGAAACGAATCCAATAATAGTTGATGCATAAGAAATATTATTAATTACTAAAGAACAATTAATTCTATCAATAAACTTAAATATATTTCCATTTGTATTATCTACTTCTTCTAAATTAATAAATGGTGGAGTAATATACTTCTTTTCTTTTACAGAATATAAAATAGAACTAGGTATAAGATTTTTTCTTGTTTCTATTAGAATTGTATCCTTTTTATCATTTGGAAACTCAAATAATTCTAATCTTTTGTTATTACCATCATATAAATTATTAACTTTAGTTAATTCTTTTCCATCATATGAATAATGATCTATTTTCTTAAACATTCTTTTTTTAACCATTTTAGGAGCTATAACAATATAATCTCCAATTATTATGTCATTATCATTAACATATTTTATTACTGTATTGTCATTTCTTAAATCATCAAATCTAAGTAATACTTTTCCATATGTATCAGTAAGAATTAATCCTTTTCTATCTATTTTTATATTTTTAAAAATATTTGCTAAAGGAATAATTTCCAATTCTTTCTCATTGTTTTCATTTTTTATATAATCACATAGTATAAAAGAAGAGTTATTTGGATAAAATCCAATTTCTCTTAGTGAATCATATTTTTCTTTAACTTCTTCAATAACCATAAACCCTCCATAAACAAAAAAAGTTATTAATTATTTAGCATTAATAACCATCCAGCTACAAGTGAAAATATCATAACACCTGCTAAAACTAATGATACTATTTTTATAGTTTTTTGGCTCATCTAAAACACCTCATTATTAATTATATATAAAATAATTATAAAAGTCTACTTTTTTAGAATATTTTAATAAATCATTAATATCATTATATTGGTGATAATATGAAAAAAAGAAATAAGATATTAAAAAATAGTACTAAAAATCAGAAAAGATTATACTTATTATTAATTGGACTAGCTTTATTATCATTTATTATTGGAATTATTTTTATATTTTTAATATCTAATGACAATAAAATACTTATAAAAGATAATTTAACAAGTTATTTCAATAATTATAATTCATCTTTAGAATTATTCTTTAAAACATTATTTAATTATTTTATATATATTATAGTAATATGGATACTTGGAATATCTATTATAGGAATACCTTTAATATTATTTATGTATTTATTTAAGTTCTTCGTATTTGGATTTTCTTTATCAAGTATTATTAATTCATTTGGTTTTAAAGGGATAGTTATATCTTTATTAGATTTATTTCCTCATAAATTTTCTTTTTTAATTATTCTATTATTAATTACTTTTTATTCTTTATCATTTTCAATTAAATTAATTAAAAATTTATTTTTTAAAAAAGTTATAAATTTGAAAGAAGCAATGAGTAAATATTTTAAAATACTAATTATATGTTTATCAATATCGTTAATAATAACTTTGTATGAAGTATTTATAAGTAGTTTCTTTATTAAACTTCTTTAATATTTTAATATTTTGTTATATAATACATTTGGTGATTTTATGAGTAAAGTTATTGTTGGAATTAGTGGTGGAGTAGATTCAAGTGTAGCAGCTATTCTATTACAAAAACAAGGGTATGAAGTAGAAGGATTATTTATGAGAAATTGGGATTCATCAATTAATAATGATATATTAGGAAATCCTAATTTAAATAATAATATATGTCCACAAGAGCAAGATTATAATGATGCAGTAGAAGTATGTAAAAAGCTTAATATACCACTTCACAGAATTGATTTTGTTAAAGAATATTGGGATTATGTATTTGAATATTTTTTAAGTGAATTAAAAAAAGGAAGAACTCCAAACCCTGATATTATGTGTAATAAATATATTAAATTTGATTATTTTGCAAAAGAAGCTAAAAGACTTGGAGCAGACTATATTGCAACTGGTCATTATGCAAAAATGGAAGATGGATATTTAAAAAAAGCAAAAGATTCAAATAAAGATCAAACATATTTTTTGTGTCAGTTATCTCATGAACAATTAGAAAATGTATTATTTCCTTTAGGAGATATAGATAAATCAGAAGTAAGGCGTATTGCTGAAGAATATGATTTAATAACTGCTCATAAAAAAGATTCTACTGGTATTTGTTTTATTGGAGAAAGACATTTTAAAGAATTCTTAACTAATTATTTACCTAATCAAAAAGGTGATGTAATAGATATAGATACTAATAAGAAAGTAGGGGAGCATATTGGACTTATGTACTACACTATTGGTCAAAGAAAAGGACTAGATATAGGTGGTAATAAAGATAGATTATTTGTTGTTGGTAAGAATTTAGATAAGAATGTTTTATATGTATCTTTTAAGGAAGATAATGAATATTTAATATCTACTAGCTGTATTGTAGAAGACATTAATTTTAACTGTGATTTAAGACCAAATAAATGTAATGCAAAGTTTAGATATAGAGCAGAAGAATATCCAGTTGAATTAGAATATTTAGAAGATGGAAATATTTTAGTTAAATATGATGGAGTAAAAGCAGTAACACCAGGACAAGCTTGTGTATTCTATTTAGATGATAAATGTATTGGTGGAGGCTTAATTAAAGAAGTTAGAAAGAATAATGAAAAATTGTGGTATTTATTATAAATATCACATTTTCATTAAAAAAATAAAAAAATCATTATACTTTACACTTGACAATGTAAAATGATTTGATAAAATTAAATTAGATATTATGGAGGTAGTTTATGGATAGAGTAAATGAGATATTAAGTGAATTAGGAGTTTCAAAAGTAAAATTAGCAAAATATCTTGGTGTATCAAGACAAATGCTTTACAATTATCTAGCTATGAATAGTATTAATGAGTGGCCAAAAGAAAAATCAACTAAGTTTTTAGGTCTTTTGGGAGTTAAAGATGAAAAAGAATTAAAAGATATTGAACTTGATAGTGATTTTATATTAGCAGTTGAAGCAAAATTAGCTGATGGTGTTAAAGATGGGCAAGATAAAGATTCTTTAACTACATTAAAAGGATTTAATAAAAAAGAGCAAGAATTACTTTCAGATATTATATTTTTATTAAAACAAAGATTAACCGAAGATAAATCTAAAGAAACATTTTATGCATATAGTTATTTATATCATTATCTTCAATCAATGGAAACTAATAAGGAATTGAAATATATCTTAGCTTATATGTCTAAATCAATGGGATTTACCGATCCTAATGAATTTGCATTTAATCAAGATCAACAATTTATTTTTGAAGCAATATTATTCTCTGGACTTACTTTATATAATAATGGTGGTTCATCTAAGATTAAACTTGCTGAAGCTCATAAGAGATTTGTCCAAGATATTGAACATAAAAATGAAGAAAAGTTATCAAGAACTCAAGAGTTAAATACTGCTAAAGTACAAGCTTTAAGAGAACTTGGATATACTGAAATAAATGAAGATAATGCTAAAGAAGTACTTGAAAAAATAGCTGAAATTCAATCAAGAAAAGTATAATAATAAAATAGGTTAGGGAAGAGATAGATTATATACCATAATTTATCTTTTTTTATGCCCTATTTTAAGCAAAATAACATAAATTAGTATAAATATACTATGATTATATTAAATTAATTATATTGGCTTTAAAATAATAAAATAACATAATAATATAGATTAAATATATAATTAATAGCTAAAAAAATATTTAACTCCCCTATTATTTTTATTATAAAAAAAGAGGGGATAAGAGAGTGCATTTTAATATCATATTTAATATAAAAGATGAATAATTATTCATCTAGAATTAAAATATAGATAATAATATATATAAACAAATAGAAATAAAATATATTTAAAAATATAAAATAATATATATAATAGATATCTAATATAGATGTTATTAACATAATTAATATATAATATAAAAGAATATATAATTACTTATTAAATAAGAATTAATAGTATATAAAATATGCTTAAAAAACGTATAATTATCCATCTTTTAATATAAATATTCAACTTCCTATAATTAAAGTTATGTTGCCTTGAATAAAAATATAAAAAATAGTAATAATATTACTACTACTCTTCATATAATATATTTTCTATAGTTATATAATCATCTATATTAGATTTATTTATTCTTATATTTAATTCTTTTACTTTTAATTCTGGATCATATAATATAATATTTGATTCATATGTAATTGTATCTACAATAATAAGTTTATATAGAGTTATATTAAATATTTTAATTGTATCTATATAATTAATAATTTTATATTCATTTATAGAATATTTCTTTTTATCTATAAATCTATCATTTAATGAAGATAAATATCTTATTAAGTATACTTTATCTTTAATAATAGTGTAGAGAAGAATTAGATATATACTAATTGATGTATAACTAAATATACTCTCCCCTAACCCATAATAAGCGATACTAGAGAAGACTAGCATAATTGTAAATATTATCATTTTTTTCAATAATAATATATCTCTTGTAAATTGAAATGCATATATTATTCCTGGTTGTACTTTAGTAAATGATATTGTCTTATTTAATTTATCACTTTCGAAACTAATTTTCTTAATCTTTCTATATATTAAATATATTAGAAATATAGCCAATAATAAATAAAATATATAAATAAATGGTATATTTATATAGAAGAATAATATATATCCTGCTATATATATTAAATGATTAACTCCCCTCTTTATATCTATTTTTGAATAAAACTTAATATCTTCTAAATAGTATTCTTTATCATATGTATAATTACAATAATCTTTATTTTTTACTAAAATATCTATTATATATCTAAAAGAATATAATATTATTAATACACAAATTATCCTTATTATAAGATGATAATTTAGTAAGAAATTGTGTATTTTTTGTGCACTATCCCCTACTTCATTATAATTAAATGTTACTTTTTCAATAATAAATAAAATATATATTGCTATTACTAGTAATGATATTCTATTATCTATTAGTTTTTTATCAATCAACTTGAACTTTTGCTTATTTTGTTTTGTTAAATATTCTAATATTATGTAAGACACAATATCTAATGAAAATAAAATAAAATATATATAATAATATTCAATATTAGTTATTCCAACATATAATAGAATAAATACTAAATGTATTAAATAAATAATTATATATCCAATATTTATATATCTAAATATATATTTTAATCTTAATTTATTAAATCTAATTTTTTCTTTAGAGTAATCATTATCACCCTTATTAAATGATTTATATAAAAAATAGAATAATATATTTAAAATAATGATTAATATTGATACAAACATATTATCAACTCCATTATAATTGTAATATTTTATTAAAGAAAAA
The DNA here is from genome assembly GCA_902793375.1 of uncultured Erysipelotrichaceae bacterium. Lineage (GTDB taxonomy): Bacteria > Bacillota_I > Bacilli_A > RF39 > UBA660 > RUG13868. The sequence goes on from CADBDE010000005.1 coordinate 13,979, forward strand.
ACAACACAAATGTGTTGTTATATTATTTTAGTTTTTCTAAGAAACTAGTTCCAATTTCTGGTTTTTCCACTTCAAAGTTTTCTGCAATAGTAGCTCCAATATCTGCCATTGTTTGTAGTATATCAAGCTTTTTTGGTTCTAAAAATCTTCTAGAATATATTATTACTGGAACATTTTCTCTTGTATGAGAGTTACCAGGGAATGTTGGATCATTTCCATGATCTGCAGTAATTATTAATAAATCATCTTTTTCAAGTTTATTAAGTATTAGAGGAATTTCTACATCAAATTCTTCAATAGAATTAGCATATCCTTCAATATCTCTATTATGAGCATATAAAGCATCGAAATCATTTAGATTAATAAAGCAAAGACCAGTAAACTTTTTACTCATAATATCAGTTAATTTAGTTAATGTATCCATATTATTATTTGATGATTTAATAATTTTTGTAATTCCTTCTCCATCAAATATATCATTTATTTTACCTATTGAAATAACACTGTAACCATTATCTTTTAATGAATTTAAAACACTTCTTTTTGGAGGTTTTACAGAGTAATCTTTTCTATCTTGAGTAAATTTAAACTTACCTGGCTTACCAGTAAATGGTCTTGCAATTACTCTAGCTACTCTAAATTCATCATCAAGTGTTATTTTACGTATTTTTTCGCAATATTGATAAAGCTTTGGAATAGGAACAACTTCTTCATGAGCTGCAACTTGTAATGTTGAATCAGTAGAAGTATATATAATTAAACTTCCATATGATAGATGTCTTTCACCAAGCTCATTTATTATTTGTTCTCCATTTATTACTTTATTACCTATTATTCTTTTACCTGTTTCATTTTCTATTTTTTCAAGTAATTCTCTTGGAAATGCTTTTTCAGTAAATAGCTTAAAAGGTTGTATAGTTCTTATTCCCATCAACTCATAATGTGATGTTAAACTATCTTTTCCAACATTTGTTGGTTTTGCAATAGTATAATATGCTTCTGTATCTTCCTTATCACTCATGTTAATTGTATTTAAAAATCCTAGTTTTTGTAAATTTGGTACAAATAAATCATGATTATCCATAATATGTTTTAATGTATTTGCTCCAACATCGTTATATTGATTAGCATCAATAGCTTCCCCTACTCCTAGTGAATCAAGCACTAGTAAAAATATTCTTTTATACATGTAAACACTCCTATTTCTTACTTCTTGGATGATATTCTATATAATCATTCTCTACTTTTTTATTAGTTATATGGGTATAGATTCTTGTTGTGGCTATGTCACTATGACCTAAAAGTTCTTGAATACTTCTTAAGTCAGCACCATTTTCAAGCATATGTGTTGCAAATGAGTGACGGAGACTATGAGGAGAAACATTCTTTTTAATATCTTTATCTCTTAATAATTTCTTAAGTATTTTAAAGAAACTAAATCTTGAAATTCTATCTCCCCTACTATTTAAAAATAAATAATCAGATACTTTCTTTTTATTAATTAAAAGATTTCTTCCGTTATTTAAGTAATTATTTAAAGAATCTATAATATATTCTCCTATTGGCACAATTCGCTCTTTACTTCCTTTTCCAAAGCATCTTACTACACAGTTTTCAAAGTCAACATCAGTTAATTTTAAATCTAGCATTTCAGATATTCTAAGTCCTGTGCCATATAACAATTCTAACATAGCTTTATTACGATAGTCAAATGGTGTAATTGTATTTATATCAAGAAGTTTGTCTACTTCGTCAACTGTTAAGACATTAGGTAAACTTTTTCTTAATTTAGGTCTTTCTATTGTTAAAGATTCATCTGTTTTTAATCTATTTATTGCAAATAAATATTTATGAAAATTCTTTATTGCAGTTAGTTTTCTTGCAATAGATGTAGTTGTATAATCATTTTTATTTAAGTATTCTAGATATGACTCTATATCAAATTTAGATATATTATCTACACTAAATACTTTTCTATTTTCTTCTAAGTATGTTGCATAGTGCTCTAGATCTCTTTTATAAGAACTAGTAGTATTCTTTGCCATTCTTCTTTCATAAATTAGGTAATTTTCATAATCTTCGATTTCTTTATTCATATTATCACCTATAATCATTATATAACACATTTTCTTATTATCTAATAATTTATTAATAATTTATGTTAAAATAGTGTTAAGGAAGTGTTTATATGTTTAAAGCAAATAAATTAAATGAATCAAAAGATGAGAAACTTGAAATTAGTTATATTAATAATGAAATATATAATCCAAAAGAAAAAACAAGAGATTCTTTTAAATCATTATCATTTGATTTTACTGGTAAAATAAATAATGACGAATATTGTCTTTCCTTTGCTTTAAATTGTAGAAATGAAGTATTATTAGATTTTCCTTTGAATGAACAAATAAATTTAAAAAAATATATACATGGAGGAGAAACGTTCTTTTATGTAAATAATGAGTATGATATTGATCCAGAAATGGATATAATTATAATGAGATATATAAAAAATAATTATATTATTCGTGTTAAGATAAATGCTAATTTAGGAATTAAAATTGGAGATTATGCTGCAATAATAGAATTCGAATTCAATTTAGATGATTATTTGATATAATATTTGTACTGGAGATGATTATATGGATAAACCTCTTGCTTTAAAACTAGCTCCTAAATCTATTGATGATGTTATTGGACAAAAACATTTATTAGGTGAAGGAAAAATACTTAGAAATTTAGTTAAAAATAAAAAACTTCCATCTATTATTCTATATGGAAGACCTGGAATTGGTAAAACTTCTATTGCTAATGCTATAGTAAATGACTTAGGAGTTCGTTATAGATTTTTTAATGCTACTATTAATAATAAACATGATTTTGATGTTATTGTAGAAGAAGCCAAGATGTATGATGGATTAGTATTAATTATGGATGAGATTCATAGATTAAATAAAGATAAGCAAGATTTATTACTTCCTCAAATAGAAAGTGGTTTAATTACTTTAATTGGAATGACTACAAGTAATCCATATCATAAGATTAATCCTGCAATTAGAAGTAGATGCCATATATTTGAACTTTTACCTTTATCTGAAGAAGATATAATAGAAGGACTTGAAAGAGCTTGTAAATCTAAAGAATTAAAAGGAATAAAAATAGACAAAGATGCAATTAAGTATATTGCAGCAATTTCTAATAATGACTTAAGATATGCATATAATTTATTAGAGGTTGCATACTACTCTACTGATGATAAAAATATTACTATAGATCATATTAAAACAATAAATAATAAACCAGCATTCTTTCATGATAAAGATCAAGATGGTCATTATGATGTTTTATCAGCATTTCAAAAGTCAATTAGAGGAAGTGATGTAAATGCTTCACTTCATTATCTAGCAAGACTTTTAGAAGCAGGAGACTTAGATAGTATTTATAGAAGATTATCAGTAATTGTTTATGAGGATATTGGACTTGCTAATCCTGCGCTTGGTCCAAGACTAAACGCTGCAATTGATGCATCAGAACTTGTTGGATTTCCAGAATGCGTTATTCCTCTTGGAGAAATAGTAATTGAAATGGCACTATCTCCTAAATCAAATTCAGCAGTATGCGCAATAAATGCAGCTTTAGATGATGTTAGGACTGGTAAATGTGGTAAAGTACCTACTCATATAAATTCAACAGCATTTGGTTATCTCTACCCTCACGATTTTCCAGGAGACTTCGTTAAACAAGAATATATGCCTGATAACTTACAGAATAAGAATTATTATGTACCTAAAGAAACAAGTCAATATGAAAGGCAATTAAAACAAATAAAAGATCATTTAGATAAGTTATTTAAAGCTTATAAATAATCTTTTTTTATTTGTAAATAAATGTAAATTTAATTGATATACAAACAAACGTTTTATATAATATAAAACTGGAACATTTAGTTGTTGGGTGTCTACCTTCTATTCTAAAGAAAGGAGGTTTGATATAATGAAAAATAAGACTTTTATATTAAAAGTCCTAAGATTCATATCTATCATTTTATTCCTAATAATCATAATGATTATTGTAATAAAAAAGTGACACTTAATTACATAAAGTAATTAAATGTCTATCCAAATATTGAGGAAGACATTCAACATATGAAAACTGAATGTTCCCTTTTTTATTATATGAAGTTTCCTTCATCAAATACATTATAACATAAAGAATACATTTTATCAAATAATCTAAATATTTATGTTATTAATAATATCAAACATTCCTTTAGCAATTATTTTAGAACTATCTTCTACAAATTCTTCATATGTAACTACATTATCATTATTTGGAACATCAGATATACTTCTTATAACTAAGAATGGTATATGACAAAGGTAGCAAACATGAGCAATTGAAGCTCCTTCCATTTCACAACATAAAGCATTAAACTTCTTATTTATTTTTTTACTCATCCATTCTTCTGTAACAAAAATATCTCCACTTGCTATAACCCCCGTTTTAGCCTTTCTAAGACACTTTTCTGCTAATTTGATTAAATACTCATCTGAATCAATAAAAGTTCCTACATTTGGTATTTGGCCCTTCTGATAGTTAAATGGTGTTACATCAAAATCATGTTGAACTAATCTTTCTCCAATTACTATATCTCCAACTTTTAAAGACTTATCTATTCCCCCTGCTACTCCAACATTAAATATATAATCTACTTTCATATTATCAATTAGAATTTGAGCAGTTCTAGCAGCATTAACCTTACCTACTCCACATTGAACTAAAACACATAAATTTTTATTAATAGAACACTCATAAAAAGTAAGATCAAATATATTATATTCTTTATCTATTTTAATTAGTTTTTTAAAAGACTCTAATTCTTCTTCTATAGCAAATATTATTCCAAATTTCATAAATTAATATTCTTCCTTTCTAGTAATTAAATTATATAAAAAAAGAATGATTTTGTCATTCTTTTATTTTTGATAAAAAGCTTTTAGACCTAATGATATATTAGTTGGTGTTTCACCTTTAGGTACTAGTTTTATTTCTATTCCCTCTAGTCTATATGCAAAACCTGCTGTTCCTGCTTGTTCACCATTTTTTGCCCATCCTAACCATCCAAAGTTCTGTGCATGAACTCTATAATAAATATCAAAGTGTTCTGCCATTTCTCCAGTTAGTTTTATTTCTATTGCTTCAAGTCTTAAACTTTTTCCGCTAGTTCCACTCATTTCATCATTTTTCTTAAATTCTGTTTCCCATCCAATATTTTGGATATGTGTTCTATATTCTATATTTCCAGTATAATCTTGATTTAGAAGTTTTACTTTTATTCCTTCTAATCTTAAGGATTTTCCTTGAGTTCCAGCCATATTTCCATCATATACATAATTTTGCCATCCTACATTTTGTACATGTGTTGTATATGACACTTTTGCATCATCTGGAATTGGTGTTATAGATCCTTGATTTTTATCATAGAATATAACAGATTTCCCATATCCAGACATTTTTTCTCCTTTTGGTACTAGTTTAATTTCTATACCTTCAAGTCGATATGCGTATCCAGCAGTTCCTGAGCTTTCTCCATTTCTAGCCCATCCTAGCCATCCAAAGTTTTGTGCATGTACTCTATAATATAAATCATAGTGTTCTGCCATTTCTCCAGTTAATCTTAACTCTATTGCTTCTAGTCTATATGAACGTCCACTAGTTCCACTCATTTCATTATTTTTCTTGAAACTTGTTTCCCATCCAATGTTTTCTATATGAGTTCTATATTCTATATCTCCAGGATAATCTTGATTATCTAATTTAACTTTAATTCCTTCAAGTCTTAATGAAAGTCCTTGAGTTCCTGCCATTGCTCCATTACTTACATAATCTTGCCATCCAATATTTTGTATATGTGTTGTATATGAAATTCCTGCTTCTGGTATAGGACTTAAAACAACACTAGCATCTACTTCAACAGTAGCAGTTCTTGTTCCGTTTACTTCAGTTGCAGTTATAACATATGTTCCTTCATAATTACCAACAATACCAGCAAATGAACTACTCTTATTTGCAATTACAGTTATATCAAATGATTCATTTGGAGCAAGTACATGACTATTATCAAATCCTATGCTTCCAAATGGTCCACTTCCAGTTGGATTTGTTATAGATAATGTTACTGAAACATTACCATTATTTGTTATTGTTAATGTTCTAGAAACATTTTCATTAAAGTTTACGTATACTTCTCCAAAATCAACAGTTGATGGATTAGAAGTAATAGATATAGTATCAACAGGTGTTGTATTACCTTCTTTTTCTACTATTGCATATGTACTAAAATGATTTGTACTAAATTTAGCTATAAAGTCGTCAAGTACTATTTGATGTTCTTCAACTGTTCCATTATCATTTATATAAATAGCTTTTAATTCTCTATTATTTAATAAACTTGTATCAATAGGTACTTCTACATCAAATTCTTCTCCATTAAATTCTTCAATTTGCCCAATTGTTGGAGAGAATAAATCAATATCAATAACTAAAACATTAGTTAATCCTGCATTACTTATATATTGGTTATAAGTTTGATTATCAGTAATAATATTAGAAGATACTAATGTATTAGCAGGATATACAGCATTATCAGATGAAACATTAACACTAGTATTAACATCACTTGCAATAAATGTTGAATTCTTTATTTTACTTGAATCTTTTATGATTAATAACATTTTTTCTCTACCTTGATAAGTTATTCTATAAATGTTATTATTTGATCCAGTTGGGTCCATATATTGATCTGAATGTAGTGGATTCTCTTCTGTTCTTAAGAATTCAATTTTTACACCTGAATTTTCTCCAAGATAATTATCTACTCTTTGCTGAGCTGCTGCAACATATGCTTCAGTTGTTTCAGCTGTATCATCTGGAATATAAAGAATATGATCCATTGCTATCTCAAAAAATTGATTTGCTATTCCATAAGCAATTCCATCATAATATAATACTAGTTTTCCGCCAGTTACTTCATATAATCCATCACCTAAACCACCATCTATTGAAAAGAAATAACTAACATGCTTATTATTTATTAAACTACCTATTTCATCATTTATTATTTTAGAATTATAACTTCCGCTTCCAATTGCATCTATACTTAAATCATTATAGAAACTATTAATAAACTCTAAATCATCTACTTTTATTATAAATGTATCAAATGCAATATTATCAGATGATTCTACAGTATTTTCTTTATTATTTTTCTTAACGCTACTTGCTTTAATAACTCTATCATCATTATCTATATCTTCAATAATACTATCTATTACTTGTTTATGAGCTTGATTTCCTTCTGCATACACTATATTCATAGTATGAGATTCTAAATTATTGAATATTAAATTTGCTGTATTATTATTAAAGTTTTGTAAATAAGACCAAGATTTTGTTTTAGATGATAATGTTCCTTGAGATGCTCTATATAAGAATTCTTCATTATCTAGATAAATTGAATTGATTTCTAGTGTATCTCCAGAGAATGCTTCATCAAATTCTGTACTTCTTCCTTGTTTAATATTAATTCTTACATTTTGTATTTCTAAATGTCCTGCTGAATATATAATTACAGAACAAGTTGAATTATTCGTACTACATTGAAGAGGACGTACTGTGCTTTTATAAGAACCATCTTTAGTAAATAATTCATTTGAATAAGAAAGTCTATTCCAATAATCTGTTGATTCACCAGGATAAATATCTAGTTCTGCTTTTGCAAGTGCTAAGAATGCATCAGTTGGATCAGATCTAACTATAGTAAATGGAAATGTATGTGTTTCATTTTTATTAATAGCATAATTCATCATATTAAGTCTACATTGTCCTGTAGTGTTACTTCCATCATCTAAATTACAATTGTAACTTAAAGAATTTTGTGTTTGGTCATTATAAATGTAGTGATAAAAATTACCATAATTAAGAGTTACACCATTACCCATAATTATTTCTAAGCTATCATTTTCTATATTAAATTCATCTATAAATTCATCTGATACAGTATTATCTAATATTATATGTAAATTATGTATTTCAATTGTTCTATTATTTTCATCATATAAAGATATATCACAGTATGAATAATCAGAATTGCATCCTAATACACGAGCATTGTAAGAATAATTATTTAATCCATTTTGAATTGAGTCCATATCAAGAGAATCTGAATTAATTGTTATTTCTTCTCCAAAAGTATTACTATATTCCTCACTTACTGTATTAGAGTATCCACTAAATACAACAGGTATTCTATGAAATTGTGTTTGATAAAGTCCTGTATTATAATTTCTTCTTTCATATTTTACTATTACATAATCAGCAGAATTATATCCTTCAAAAATAGTTGTAAAACTATAATGTTCATTTTCATTAACACTATATGATCTTGAAGTTGCGTTAGAATAATTCATCACATACGAATATGGATTAGTAGGAACAGCTGCAGCAATAGTAAATGATGTTCTATATCCAGGAATATCATATAAATCTAAGTCTATATTTTCATCTTTAATTAATGTAATTAAATGTCTTTCACTTTCTTGGAAATTTCCATTTACCCATGATCCCATTTTAATCATTACTTTATTATTAGAAATATTACCATCTATTTGAAAGTTAAGTGTGTTAAATGATGGTATAGCAGATTGTAATATATCTCTTGTAATATCTGTATCTGATTTTATTGTAAATGTACCTGAAGAAAATTGTTTAAAATCATCACTATAATCTGCTTCTGTATAACTAAATACTACATTATTTACTACTTTTCTAGTTACTTTACTTGGTAAATTACCAGTATAACCATTATATTCAATTTTAGTAATGCAAACAGGTTGAATATATTGATTATACCTATAATTTATACTATTTTCTCCATTAGAATCAAAATTCATTAAATAATTAGATATTACTGTATTTCTTTCATTTTCATTAGCAATCAAATCTTCTGGATAATCTATTGTTAATGTATCATTTTGAACCATTGTAAAATCTTGACTAATATTTGAATTAATTGTAAGTACAATGTTTTCATAAGTTTTTAATGTTTCACTATTATATTGACCATTTTCAGAAAAACCTCTTCTTAATTCAACATCACATGTTAAATTATCAAAATTACAATTATTTGGTTCTACTTGATAAACTGTATAAGTTGTGCTTGTACTAAAACTCTTTTGATAGTTATAGTATAAAATATTATACAATTCATTACGTAGTGAAGTACTATCAGTTATTGCTACATCAGAATTAATAGTAAATGTACCTGATTCAAACAAAGAATCATATAAAGCTACATAATCAGTAGCCCAAACATTTGACTTACCTATTATCACGTAACCAAATAAAGCAAATAATAATACAACTAAATATTTTAATTTTTTCATAAAATCCTCCTATTATTGAAGAAAAAAATATAAAATAACAACTTAAGACAAAAAAATACTGAGAGAAAATACCCTTTTTTCTTAAAATAAAATTATTATATTTTCCTAAAGCTTATCTTCAACTAGAGTATAACATATAAATAAAAAAAAATACACTATAAAGTGTATTTTTATCTATCATTTTTTTCAGTAAATTTATCAAAGTCTCTTATTACTGTATCATCTAGTTCTGTATCTTCTAATTCTTCAAATAATTTCTTTTGATCTCTTGATATTTTTTTAGGAATTCTAACATCCATTATTATGTACATGTCTCCTTTATTAATACCTTTTCCTTTAATTCTTTGCTTGTCACCAGTGTTAGTTCCTTCTGGAATTGTAAGTACTACGTTTCCAAATAAAGTAGGTATTTCTTTTTTAGTTCCTAAAACTGCTTCAGTAATATTAATTGGAACTTTTAAGTAAATATCATCTCCATCACGGTTATAATATTCATGTTTTTCTACAACAAACTCTAAATATAAATCTCCATTAGGCCCACCATTAATTCCAGCTTCACCTTTTCCTGATATTCTAAGCCTATTTCCAGTATCTACTCCTTCTGGAACATTAACTGTAATAACTTTATTTTTAATAATTCTTCCAGAACCCTTACAATTAGAACATCTATTTTTATAAGTTTTTCCTTTTCCACCACATTTTTTACAAGTAGTTTTAGACATAAATGTTCCAAAAAGTGTTCTTTGTTCACTAGTTATTGTTCCACTTCCATGACACTCTGAACATGTTTCTTCTCCAGTTCCACCATGTCCATCACATTCATCACATTCTTCATTAACTTCCAATTTTATTTCTTTTTCGCATCCAAAAACAGCTTCTTCGAAAGTTAATCTAACTCTCATTAATCTATCAGAACCTTGTTGAGCAGTACTTCTAGAGGATCCTCCAAATCCTCCTCCAAAAATATTATCAAAAATATCTCCAAAGTCAAATCCAGAAGCATCAAAACCTCCAAATCCTCCGAAGCCACCAGCTCCACCATAACCACCTGCACCTTGTTCAAATGCAGCATGCCCAAATTGATCATATTGTTTACGTTTATTTTCGTCGCCTAATACTTCATATGCTTCCTGAATCTCTTTAAATTTTTGTTCTGCATCCGCTTCTTTACATACATCTGGATGGTATTTTTTTGCTAATTTTCTAAATGCACTTTTAATTTCAGCATCACTTGCATCTTTCGATACTCCTAATACCTCATAATAATCTCTTTTATCCATTTATATCACCACTACTTTTTATTATTTTTTTTATATAATTTTTCAAATTCATCTACTATTTCACTAAACATTTTTATTGCATTATCACAAACTTCTTTTTTAGTTAAATCTACACCATTAATTTTTAATTCTTCATTAGGTGGAAGAGTACCACCAGTTGATAAGAACTTAAGATAATTATTTACTGCATCTTTCTTTCCATCTAAAATTTGATTAACTATTTGACACGCTGCTGAAAGACCAGTTGCATATTTATACATATAGAAGTTGTAATATAAGTGAGGCATTCTTCCCCATTCATATTTGATTACATCATCAAGTACAACATCTTTTCCATAATATTTTTTATTTAATTCATAGAATTTTTTTGCTAAAACATCAGATGTAAGAGATTCTTCATTTTCTACTTTATCAAACAAAAACTTCTCAAATTCTTCATACATCGTTTGTCTATAAATAGTTCCTTTAAATAAACTAATTAATCTATCTAATATATATAATTTTTCTTGATCATCATTTGATGTTTTAAGAACATGTTTTGCAAGTAATAATTCGTTAACTGTAGATGCTACTTCTGCAACAACTATTGAGTAATCAGCATTTTGATAACTATTATTATTTCTTGAATAATAGCTATGCATAGAATGACCTAATTCGTGTATTAAAGTTGAAACATCATTAAATTCTCCTTGAAAGTTTGTAAGAATATATGGATTAGTATCAAAACATCCTCCAGAGTATGCTCCGCCTCTTTTACCAGTATTAGGCATAACATCAATCCAATTTTCATTAAATGCTTTATCAATATTTTTTAAGTAATCTTCTCCAAAAACAGATAAAGTATCTTTAATTAGTTTCTTTGCATCATCATAGCTATACTTTTTATTATATGTGGGGATAATATCAGCATATGTATCATAGATATGTAACTCATCTAATCCAAGTATCTCTTTTTTTAATCTAAAATACCTAAATAATGGATCAAAACCATTTGAAACACTTTCTATTAATGAATTAAATACTTTTGAATTTAATTCATCTTTATACATTGCAGCATCCAAACTTGATTTATATCCTCTTATTTTATTAAATGTACTAGTTTGTTCTACTTCTCCTTCAAGTAATTTAGATAAAGTTGTTTTATATCTTTCATATGTTCCATATAATTTTAAAAATGCCTCTTGTCTTACTCTTCTATTACTTGATTTAACATATATTGAATAATTAGTATTAGTTAATTGTACTTCTTTATTATCTTCATCTTTTATAGTTCCAAAATCAATATCACTATCAGTTAGTGAACTAAATATATCTTCATTATCAGAAAAAGTTTTAGATAAATCGCTAATTAGTTTTTCTTCTAATTCAGATAGTTTGTAATCTTGATATCTAAATTCAATTTCTAAATATCTTTGATACTCTTTTAATTTTGGATATTCTTTATACATTTTTTCAATATCTTCATATTTAACACTTAATAATTTAGGAGAAAAATACGAAATAGTTTGACTGAATTTAATATAAATTGTTTCAGCTTTATTCATTAATTCAATAGAACTTGATAAAGAAATATCCTCATCATTTTTTAAATGAGCATAAGTATATATTTTTTCAATTATTCTTGATACTTCAAATAAATTATTTAAAGCATCATACAAATCTTTACCACTATTTAACATAGTATCTTTATATTTTAATAAATTTGGTAATTCTTTTTCAATATTTTTAATTTCATTTAAAAATTCTTTATCTGATTTATATATTTTAGATAAATCCCATTTATAAATATTATCTATTTCACTTCTATCTTTAATTTTATTCATATTTTTCTCCTAAAAGGAAGTTCTAGATTCCTAGAACTTCTTATAATTATTAATCTTTTTCTTCGTAGTCAGCTTCTTCTACATCGTCTTTTTTATTTTTCTTCTTTTTGTCTTTTTTGTCATCGTCATCGTCGTCTTTTTCTTCATTTTCAGCTTCTTGATTTTGTTTTGCAGCTTCTTCATAAACTTTTGTAGCTAAAGCCATTGCTTTTTCTTGTAAAGCATCTTTCTTTTCTTTGATATCATCAATATCATCCTTTTCAAGAGCTTTCTTTAAGTCATCAATTAATTCTTCTGCTTCATCTTTTTCTTTATCTGTAATCTTATCTTTTAAGTCTTTAATTGATTTTTCAGTTTGGAATACAAGTTGTTCAGCATCGTTTCTTAACTCAGCTTCTTCTTTTCTCTTGTCATCCTTTTCTTTATTTTCTTCTGCTTCTTTAACCATTCTATCGATTTCTTCATCAGATAGGTTTGTTGATGCAGTTATTGTAATTTGTTGTTCTTTATTAGTTCCTAAATCTTTTGCTTTAACATTAACAATACCATTTGCATCGATATCAAATGTAACTTCAATTTGTGGAACACCACGAGGTGCTGCTGGAATTCCAGTTAATTGGAAGTTTCCAAGTGTCTTATTATCAGCTGCCATTGGTCTTTCACCTTGTAATACATGAATATCTACTGCTGGTTGATTATCTGCTGCAGTTGAGAATATTTGTTTCTTACTTGTAGGTATTGTTGTATTTTTAGGTATTAATGTAGTCATAACTCCACCTAATGTTTCAAGTCCAAGTGAAAGTGGTGTAACATCAAGTAATACGATATCATTTACATCTCCAGTTAAAACTCCACCTTGAATAGCTGCACCCATTGCAACAACTTCATCAGGGTTAACTTCTCTTGATGGTTCTTTGCCAAGTTCTTTCTTAATTAATTCTTGAACCATAGGTATTCTTGTTGATCCACCAACTAATAATACTTTATCTATATCATCTTTTTTAACTTTAGCTTCTTTCATTGCTTCTCTTACTGGTTTAATAGTAGATTCTACTAAATCACTAATTAAATCTTCAAATTTTGCTCTTGTTAATGTTACATCTAAGTGAAGTGGTCCATCTTCTCCTTGAGAAATAAATGGAGCAGATACTTGTGTTGTAGTCATTCCAGATAAGTCTTTTTTAGCTTTTTCTGCAACTTCTTTTAATCTTTGCATAGCCATTTTATCTTTAGATAAGTCAATGTCATTTTCTTTCTTAAATTCTTTGATTAAGTAATCCATAATTCTTTCATCAAAGTCATCTCCACCTAAGTGGTTATTACCACCAGTTCCTTTTACTTCAAATACACCATCACCAAGTTCTAGTACTGATACATCAAATGTACCTCCACCTAAGTCATATACTAAAACTGTATGTGATTTATCTTGTTTATCAAGACCATAAGCAAGTGCTGCAGCTGTTGGTTCATTAATAATTCTTTCAACTTCAAGTCCTGCAATTTTACCAGCATTCTTTGTTGCTTGTCTTTGAGAGTCATTAAAGTATGCTGGAACAGTAATTACAGCTTTACTTACTTTCTCTCCTAAATAACTTTCTGCATAATCTTTCATGTATGAAAGAATCATTGCAGATACTTCCTCTGGAGTATACTTCTTTCCATCAAGTTCAACTTTCTTACTTGATCCCATAAGTCTCTTAATTGAAGAGACAGTATTTGGATTTGTTATTGCTTGACGTTTAGCAGCATCTCCTACTATTCTTTCTCCTTTTTTGTATGCAACTACAGATGGAGTAGTTCTTCCTCCTTCTGGATTTGGAATAACTTTAGCTTCCCCACCCTCTAATACAGCGACACAACTATTTGTTGTACCTAAGTCAATTCCTATAATTTTACTCATATTTATCATATCCTTTCTTATTTATCTTTATCTATTATTTTCATTATTATAGTAATTTCTAATTAATCTAGTTTATTTACAACTACTTTTGCAGCTCTTATGACCTTACCTTTTAAAGTATATCCTTTAAGTAAACATTCAAGTACTTCTTCATCTGCTCTATTAGGATCACTCTTAGTCATTAAAGCTTCATGAACATTAGGATCAAAAACCTTTCCTACTGTTTCTATTTCTTCAACACCAAACTTTTTTAATACCTCAGTAAGGTGTGAATATATCATTTTAAATCCATCTAAGAATTTAGATAATTCATCGTTTAGATTTGTATCATCTAATTTAATAGCTCTTTCAAAATTATCTGCAACAGGTATTAGTTCAAGTATTAAATCTTTATTAGCAAACTTTAAAAGACCAGCTGTTTCTTCATCTTTTCTTTTTCTATAATTAATTAATTCTGCTTGAGAATATTTTATTTTATTTTCTAATTCAGTTATGTTATCTTTTAACTTTTTTAATTCATCATCACTTATTGTAGCTTGAACTGGTTCAGTATCAAGTACTACATTTGTTTGTTCTTTCTTATCTTCTTCTTTTTTATTCATAAATATCATATTCATTTCCTTTCAATATTCTCTTTAATATATTCTAGTAAGTTTACAACACGGTCATATTCCATTCTTTTAGGTCCTACAATCGCTATTGTGCCTTCTTCCTTATCAGTTTTATACTTTGTTCTAATAACAGTCATATCATCGTCTATTTTAGTTTCTTTACCTATGTATATATTAATATCTCCACCATCACTTGATTCTTCTACAATACTTTCAATATTATCATCCAATTTTTCTAATATATTTCTTACTTTATCTACACTAGAAAACTCTGGAAGTTTAAGTATATTACTTTTTCCCATTACATCAACATTCTTATTAGTAAAGTTATTAAACACATTATAGAACACATTATATAGTCTTTCATGTTCTTTAACATATCTACCAATAATTGGTTTTACTTCAAACTCTAATTTAGATGATATTTCATCAATTGGTGTTCCAACAATCATATTATTTATTAATGTAACTGTTTTCTTAACTTCTTCCAAAGATATTCCTTGAACATCAATTGTTTTATGTTCAACAAATCCTTTATCAGTTATTACAACTACAACCATTGAAGTATCACTAAGTGGAACTATATTTACTTCTTTTAAAGTATTATCATGCGATTTGGTTCCAAGTACAACAGATGTGTAATTAGTAATATCTGATACTATTTCCAAACTTCTTTTAATACAATCAGATAACTCTAATTGATTATTACTAAATATTAATTGAAGTTTAAGCATATCCTCTCCACTGATTTCCTTTGGCTTCATTAAATTATTTACATAATATCTATATCCTTCTTCACTAGGTACTCTTCCACTTGATGTATGTGTTTTTTCAAGATAACCTAATTCTTCAAGAGCAGCCATCTCGCTTCTTACTGTTGCACTAGAGCAGTTTAACGTTTCACATATTTGATGTGATCCAACTGGTTTTGCTCCTTGGATATATTCCATTACAATTAGTTTTAATATTTCTTTTTGTCTATCTGTTATCATATAGAACACCTCATAAGCACTTCTTTATCTCAAGTGCTAATATCATTATAATATTATGTTTAGCACTTGTCAACTATTACTGCTAATTTTTTAAAAAAATAAAATGTCATATATAATTATGACATTTATAATCTACTACTCTATTGTAATAATTCTTTAGATTGAAATAAATAGCACATTTTTTACATTACAATTCCAGATTGATTTTTTCTTACATCATTAGGAATATAATTAACCTTAGATAACTCTTTTAAACATATACTTAAGGCTGAATCTTTACTTATATTCTTTGGAAGTGGAACTCCACTATTAATTACTTTTTCTAAATCATTAAAAAAATCAAATTCCTGTATTTCTCTATTATTTAAACTCCAAATATTCTCGTTCTTTGATTGTTCTATTAAAATACTTGCAATTTTCTCTTTATCATTTTGATTAAGTGATTCAAATAATCTATCTACATATTGTTTAATACCAACTACATTTGTAGCACATTTAGAAAGAAGATATTGTGTTTCCAAAATAACTATTAAATGTTGATCAAGAGTTGTATCATCATTTTCAAATAATTCAAATAATTCATTTACTTTAGATAATAAGCTATTTGACACAGAAGGTACATTAATATTATTTAATATATCTTTAAGACAAATCCTAAAAGCATCTTCATGATGAATCATTTGAGTAATATATTCAATATTTCTTTTTTTATATTCTTCGTTTGTCATACAATCACCTTTTAATTAATCATATCATAATAATAAAAAATAAAAAAGGATTTTTCTCCTTTTTTACTATGCATTCTTTTTCTTTTTTAATAAAATACCAATAACTACTAAAACAGTTGCAACTATTCCAGCTATTATAAATGGAATAATATTAAAACTAGAACTACTTTCTTCTACATTAGTAGATTTAATATAAAAGTTAGTAGATATTTTTTTTTCTCCAAATATAAATGTTATTTCATGTTTTCCTTCATCTAATGTTTTTAAATAATTATTTCTTAATGTAAATACATTATCTTTATTAATTGAATAATCTACTTTATCTAATTCTTTATTATCTACCATAACTTTAGTTAATTTACTAGTATTACTTAATTTAATATCTAAATCACTATCATCAATTGTTTGATTCTTACCAGAAAGAATTTCAAAACTATCATCAATAATAATTGGTTTATCTTCTTGTTTCTCTTCTGGAATAATAACATTATTATACTTTCTTAAACTATTAATTGATTTTCTTATAAAATCTGCTAATTTATTTATTTCTTCTTGTTTATCAATTGATAATTCATTATTATTAATGAATTCTTTAGCATTATTATATGCTTTTCTTAAAGTATTTATTGTTTCAACTGTATATTCACTACTATTTTTAAGAAATTCTTCTGCTTTATTCATATTATTGTTTAGTATACTTGTATCTGCACTTTTCTTTATTAAAGAATCAATAGCGTTTTTTAATTCATTAGACATATTATCTATTAATGATTGTTTATTTTCTAGTAAACTATTATTCTCTTCTTTAAACTTTATTGCTTCTTGATACTTATTATTTAAATTGTTTATTGAATCATCAGTATAGATATTTGAATTTAATAATTGATTAGCTTGGTTTATATAAGATACTAAAGTATCATAATTAGCAGGTCCATATTTTATAAGTCCAAATCCTCTTTCATATAGAATGTCTCTAGTATAATAGTTTAAATCTTCAGAAATCTTATAAATATTTACTGGAAGTTTTCCATTAAAGTTAATATTTTGAGCAAAAAGCATATATACTCCTGCTATCACATTAGCACTATATTTAGGATAATTAGTTTCATAATCATCTAAATTATAATTTAATCCGTTTGCTAAGTATGTACAAATGATTGCATCTGCGCTTTGAAATCTAGATGCATCATATGGAAGATGTGTACTCATATATATAACTTTTTTATTATTATTATGAGCATGTTCTATTAATTGATCAATTCTTGGTGAAACTGTTCCGTTAATATTTGAGTCATCATAGAATCCATTCATAATAACTATATTATTAAAACCTTCCATTTTTGTTTTTGCTTCTTCAAGATTAGTTATATTTGATAACAATCTTAAACTTTCTATATTTGATCTATCACTTATTTCTGAATCATTTAATAAATATTTTAATGCGGTATCTATAACATTCTTATGACTTCCAAAATAGTATAAGAATAATGTTTTTTCATTTTCTTTTAAAGGAATTATATTATT
Source organism: uncultured Erysipelotrichaceae bacterium (assembly GCA_902793375.1). Taxonomy (GTDB): domain Bacteria; phylum Bacillota_I; class Bacilli_A; order RF39; family UBA660; genus RUG13868. The sequence continues at coordinate 32,277 of CADBDE010000005.1, forward strand.
ATCATTTTTAACCATTGTAACAGCTTCTTTAGCCATTTTAAGTTCTATTGCATGGTTTTCTTTAGTACTAATTAAAGATTTTGCATTATTTATTACTTGATTTTCATCGATATCACTATAACTATCAAGTAAACCATATTTTTCTTTTAATTTTAATATTCTTCTTACAGAATTATTTACATTTTCTTCGCTTATTTCAGTTCCTATTTTAGATGCAAGTGTTGTTATAGTATTGCTAATATTTGCAAGTTCTGAAGGTTTTAATACTTCAAGGATAATATCAACTCCAGCATTAATAGCTCTTACTCTAGCATCAATTAAATCAAAGTTATCAGATATTGCTTTCATATTCATAGCATCTGAAATAATAACTCCTGTGTATCCTAATTTTTCTCTTAATATCTCAGTTAAAATTTTATAAGATAAAGTAGCTGGAAGTGTGTATGTTTGTTGATCCAAAATAGACACATATGTTCCTGTTTCAATACTCGAATAACTTGAGTGAGATGTCATTATTACTTCAGCATCATTTTTAATAAGTTCTTTAAATGGTACTAATTCATATTTATTTAGTTCATTTAGACTTTTTTCAATATTTCCTCTATTAGTTTCATAGTTTTTATCAGAATCTCCTTGTCCTGGAAAATGTTTTAATGTAGTAATAACTCCACTTTTCTTTAATCCATCCATCATACTCTTACCAAACTTAGATACAAGTTCAGGACTATCTGAGAATGAACGAATCCCTATTATTGGATTAGATGGATTCATATTAATATCTACTACAGGAGAAAAGTTTATATTAATTCCAAGAGATTTTAATTCTTTTCCAATCATCATTCCAGCATCATATGAATTTTGTTCATTATTTGTTGCAGCAAGGCCCATATTACCAAGAAGAGTTGTTCCAACACCAAGTCTTGATACATATCCTCCCTCTTGATCAATTGCAATTAATAATCTTGTCTTATTATCTTTGTTTAGTTTTTGAAGATAGTTAGTTAATTTAACACTTTCTTCAATATTTGTAACTGCTCCTGAATATAAAATAAAACCAGCAAAATTATAATTTGATATCGAATTAGTATAAATAGTATTTACTGCTTCATTATTTTGTAATCCAGAATAATTATAATCTATTGATGGCATAAGCATTAAAGCTATTTTTTCTTCATTATTCATTCCTGCAAGAATTGTTTCTATTTTATCATTCTCCGCACTAATACGTAATGGATTAACACATATAGTTAAGAATAAAAATAAAACAATTAATGTAATTTTCTTTATTGTTTTCATATATAGTCCCCCTATGAGGACTTATTCTAACATAAGCTAAATTCCTATTCAAGAAAAAATAGAGATTAATTCTCTATTTTTCTCCCTCTTCTAACATTTTAGTAATAAATATTCCATATCCCTTTAAATTGTCATTAACTATTGCATGAGTTACTGCCCCAATTATTTTATTATTTTGAACAATGGGACTTCCACTCATTCCCTTAATAACTCCATTAGCTTTATTAAGTAATTCTTCATCAGTTATTTCAAATAAAATATTTTTAGTAGTAGAATCATCATTAATTTTAATTATATTTATATTATATTCTTTAATATTATTATCTTCTAATACAGAATATATTTTAGCAGGTCCTAATTTAATATCTTCAATTAGTCCAACATCTATTAGCTTATCATTTCCTACTTCATCAATATATGTTCCAAAAACTCCATTAATTGTATTCTTATCTATTTCACCATATATTAAATTCTGATTAAATTTAGCTTGTTTCTCTCCAGTTTTATTATTTGTACTTTTAATAATACCTGTTACTTTAGAATCAAATATATAACCATCTAGAATATCTATTATTCTTCCAGTTTTATTATCTACTATTTCATGACCTAAAGCTCCAAATATTTTTGTTTCTGGATCAATATATGTTAAAGTACCAACACCTGTTATTTGATCCTTGATATATAATCCAGTTTTATAATTATCTTTTTCTTTAACTAAATCAAGTTCAATATCTTTGATCATATCTAATCTTTTAACAGTAAATATTACCCTATTTTTGTCAGATTTATTAATCTCCTTAACCAAATCTTCAATAGAATGAATATCATTACCATTTACTTTAGTTATTCTATCTCCAATAATAAAACCAGAGTCTTTTGCAATATATTTATTATTTACTTTATAGAATCCAACTACCAAAACATCTTTAGTATTAACTGATATTCCAATATTGTCTCCACCTAATATAATTTTATCTGAATATGCAAGAGTAGCACATGGCAGTATAAATGTTAGAATAGAAATAATAATTAGTAGTTTTTTCTTGAAATTCATTTCTTCATCTCCTTTAAAAACTACATTATTATTATTTCCATAATCGACAAAATAATACAAAAAAAGAATTTAATCTTCTATCTTAAATTCTTCTAGTTTACCATTTTCTTTTAAAATCTTATTAATATTTTCTTCTGCATTTTTAAGTTTTTCATTACATAATTTAGAAAGTTCCATTGCTTCAGTAAATTTAGAAATAGCGTCATCTAAAGGAACTTGTCCACCTTCTAAACTCTTTACTATTTCTTCTAATTTAACAAGTGATTCTTCAAATGTTTTCTCTTTTTTTTCTGCCATAAATCCTCCTTATAATACTTCTAAATCAACTTTTCCATCAGTTAATTCAATCTCAACTTTATCTTTCTTCTTTAAATCATTTTTACTAGTAATTACTTTATTATCTTTTCTTACTATAGAATATCCTCTTTTAATAGTTAAAAGAGGGTTTAAAACTTCTAATTTACTAAGTAGCTTAACAAAATTATTTTTATCACTATTATATTTGTTATTAATACTATTTATTAATTTATTATCTATAAGTTCAATTTTATTTTTATTATTTGATATAAGACTTTTATAGCTATTTATAAGTCTTTCAAATAAATTATCAAATTTTTCTTCTTTTATCTGATACATAGAAATTGGATTTTTAAGAATAAAGCTTTCTGATAATTTCTTTAATTTTTCTTTTCGGATATTAAGTATATTTGTAATTCCATTTATACTTCTTATTTCTATTTGATTTAATAATTTTGTAATATCTCTTATATCAGGAACAGCCATTTCAGCAGCTCCAGTTGGAGTTGGTGCACGTAAGTCTGCTACAAAATCAGAAATTGTAAAATCAATTTCATGTCCAACTGCAGATATTACAGGAACTTCTAGATCATATATAGCACGAGCTACTATTTCTTCGTTAAAGCACCATAAGTCTTCAATTGATCCTCCACCACGGCCTACAATTAAAACATCTAAATCGTAATTTTTTGATAGTTCAATATTTCTTACTATATCAGTTGCTGCTTCTGCTCCTTGTACTAAAGATGGAAATAAAATTGTTTCACATAAAGGCCATCTTCTTTTTAAAGTAGATAATATATCTTTAATAGCTGCTCCAGTTGGTGCAGTAATAATTCCAATTCTATTAGGTATTTTAGGAATTGGTTTTTTATGTTCTTCTTTAAATAAACCTTCTTGTTCTAGTTTTTTCTTTAGTTGTTCAAACGCAATATATAAGTTTCCTAGTCCATCTTCAGTAATAGAATCAACATATATTTGATATCCTCCTGTTGCTTCATACACTGATACTTTACCAGTAACAAGTACTTTCATACCATCTTGTATATCAAACTTAACATCTTTAGCATAAGTACTAAACATAACAGCATTTATTCTAGTGTTCTCATCTTTAATTGTAAAATAAAAATGTCCTCTAGTATGCGCTTTAAAATTAGATACTTCACCTTTTAAATATATCTTATTAAGATTTTGATCATTATCTATTTTATATTTTATATATTTAGTTAATTGAGTAACAGTTATATAATTATTGTTCATTTGTTTCCTCGTTATGATAGATTTTATCAAGTGTTGCATTCATCATCTTAGTTACTTTTTCATCACTATATTTTTTAGATAACTCTACAGCTTCGTTAATTGCAACTACATTTGGAGTTTCAGTATACATAAGTTCATATATACCAATTGATAAAATTGCTTTATCTACTTTACTTAATCTATTTATATTCCAATCAACTAAATATTTATTAGCAAGTTTATTAATGTCTTTTTGTTTTTTTAGTATATTAAATACTAAATCATTAACAAATTCATTTTCTACTTCTAATTGCTCTTTAATAAGTTCATTAACATCGTATTCTTGATTACTATCTTGAAATATATAAACTTGATAAAGAACAGTCATTGCAACTTCTCTTAATTCACTTCTATTTTTCATAAAAAATCACCTACCTAGAATTTTATCATAATTTATTAATAAGTAAAGAAATAAGTTATTATTTACTCTTAGAATAAATTGTAAATACATCTATTGAACCTAAATTATCATAATTAGATATTACATATTCAATTATATCAAAAGGAATTTGATTATATATCTTATCTTTTGTTACATAATCATATAAATTTATTAAATAAATTGTATTATTAGATTTTTTAATATCATCAAGTAGTCTATCATTACCATTTTTTCCAAAATTCCCTCTCATAAATAAATCATAATCTTTATAATATTTGTTTTGTGTTAAATGATATAATACTGCATCTTTATTAAGTATTATTGATTGATATCCTTCCTTATTTTTTTCTTTTTCAAATAAAACTAATTTGTCTATTTTTTCTTTTAATTCTTTTTTTAGAACCATACCATTTAGTGAGTAATAATCATCTTTTAAAACAGTATATTTCATATTGTTGTTATTATAGATTTTTATATACATACCAATTACTATAAAAGGAATAATAACTGCAACTGAAATTAAACATCTCTTAATTAATGTTATATATTCTTTTTTAATAATATTTATGTATTCTTTTACACGATTATTAATTAATAGTAATACTAAAGGAATTATTGATAAAAATCCTGGAATTACATGATGCATATCCATAATTGGATAAATACATGCAAAACATATTAAATCATAATACAACACAATATTTATTAGTTTTGAGTTCTTTTTCTTAATGCATTTGAATAAATAGATCATAATTGTTATAAAAGATATAATATAAAAAATAATAGTTACTATTGAATAAGAAAGCATATTATTTATTTTCATAATATCAAGTATTGTAAGGCCATTATTAAATTCTTTTAATCCTAAAATACAGTAACTTACAAAATCAGATAAAGTATTTGAAAGTAATAAATATGTTATAAATATAGTAATAGGAATTAATATACCAAACAATCTATATAATATCATTTTTTTATTTTCTTTAAATAATATAGGTTTAAATAGTACAAATAATACAGTAAACAAACCAATTGATTGTTTTGATAATAATGATAAACTAGCGAGTATTCCTAATAGAAAAGATGTATAACAATTATCCTTATTTTTTAATTCAATAAGTATTATTAATAAAACAAAAAAGCATGATAAAAAGTTATATTCGTAATAAAAAGTATACATTATAATCATAATTAAAAAAAATGATGTATAATTAATGCCTTTAAATTTATTGTTTAATATTATGTTTGTAATTTTAGATAAAGAAAAAATAAAGAAAAAATCAAATAATGACATTAATATAGCAAAAGATACGATGCTTTTTCCAAAAATTTGAAGAAAAAAAGAAGTAATAAAATGAAATAATGGAGTTGTAATAATATTTATATCTTTATATGGCAATAACCCATTATTTATTTGTAATGAATTATTAAAATTCCAATAATAATCTAATCTACTTCCAAAGAATAGTAATTGAGTAAAGGTTAAAAATATAATAGATCCTAAAAAGAGTATAAAATACTTAGTCTTTTTATTTTTCATATTATTCCTTAGAATTATTTAATTCATTAATAGCTTCTTTTAATACATTTATTGAATTAATTAATTTATTAGTTTCTTCTTCGTTTAATTCAATATTAATCTTTCTCTCAGCACCATTTTTATTAATAACAGAAGGAAGTCCAATATATATATCATTTGTAGGATCATATGTTGATACAACCATTACTGTGTTCTCGTCACCTAATATTGCATTAGTAATTCTAACTAAACACATTCCAATTCCATAATAAGTAGCTCCCTTAGCCTTTATTATCTTGTATGCTGCAGTCTTAACTTCCTCGCTAATTACGTCCATATCTTCTTTAGAAATAAAGTCACTTACTGGTTGTAATGCAATTGAAACATCACTCCATGGTATGAACTCAGAATCACCATGTTCTCCAATTACATAGCCATGAATATTAGATGGAGATATATTTGTTTTTTCTCCTACTAAGAATCTAAGTCTTGCAGTATCTAGTGTAGTACCACTTCCAATTACTTTGTTTCTAGGAAGATTAGAATACTTTTGTGTAAGATATGTCATAATATCGACTGGGTTTGTTGCAATTAAGAAAACTCCATTAAAACCATTGTTCATAACTTCAGTAACAATAGATTTAAAAATTGAAGCATTCTTCTTTAATAAATCAAGTCTAGTTTCTCCTTCTTTTTGATTTACTCCTGCTGCAATAACTATTAAATTAGCATCTCTACAGTCAGAATATTTTCCTGCTTTTATTTTCATTTTTGAAGGAGAAAAAGCAAGACAATGGTTAAGATCCATTACTTCTCCTTCTACTCTTTCTTCATTTAAATCAATTAAATAAAGTTCATTTACATGTGTTCTTTGGTTTAATAATGCATAAGCATAACTCATTCCAACATTACCACATCCAATTATAACTACTCTTTTATTATTCATATTATCACCTATAATTATTATATCAAATATTATTATTAATAAAAGAAAAAAATAGGAAAAATCCTATTTAAATTCAAATTCGTAATCAAGAATTCTTACTCTATCTCCTTCTTGTGCACCAAGTTCAATTAATTTATCATCAATTCCCATCTTACGAAGTTTATTTGCAAATCTCGCAATTGCTTCTTCTGTATTAAATCTAGTCATTTCAAGAAGTTTTTCTACTTCTTTACCTTTAATTACCCATACTCCATTATAATCTTTATCAATCGTATAAGCATCTTCCTTTTTAAATTTATAAAGAACATATGATTCATATTTTTCTTCTTCAATTAATGGAGTTATAGGAATAGTATCAAGAATATCTGCTAAACGATTAATAACTGCATCAAGTCCTTTTCCTTCCATTGCACTTATTTCATATATATCTTTATTTTTAACTTGTTTTTTAAATTCTTTAAGATTTTTATCTGCACCATCAATATCCATTTTATTAGCTATTATTATTTCTGGTCTATTAAGAAGATTTTCATCAAATTCTTTTAATTCATTTCTAATAGTATTATAGTCTTCAACTGGATTTCTTCCTTCAGTAGATCCCATATCAATTACATGAGCAATTACTCTTGTTCTTTCAATGTGTTTTAAGAATTTATCTCCAAGTCCTTCACCTAAAGACGCTCCTTCAATTAATCCAGGAAGGTCTGCAACTACAAAACTTCTATTGTTATTTGCTTTTACAACACCAAGGTTTGGTGTAAGTGTAGTAAAGTGATATGCAGCAATTTTAGGCTTAGCTGCAGATATTTTAGAGATTATTGTACTTTTACCAACACTAGGAAGCCCAACAAGTCCAACATCAGCCAAAAGTTTAAGTTCTACTTTTAATGTTCTTTTTTCTCCAGGTTCACCATTTTCTGCAAAATTAGGTGCTGGATTACTTTGTGTTTTAAATGCAGTATTACCTCTTCCTCCACGTCCACCAAAAGCCACTACTACTTGATCATCTTTATTCTTTAAATCAGCAAGAATAAGTCCGGTATCTTCATCCGTTACAATTGTTCCTTGTGGCACTTTTATAATAACATCTTCTGCATTTTTACCATTTTGATTCTTACCACTACCATTTTCTCCTTTTGGCCCTTTGACTACTTTCATATAACGAAGATCAATTAGAGTATGAAGTCCTTCATCTACAATAAACTTTATATCGCTTCCTTTTCCTCCATTACCACCAAAAGGTCCTCCCATTGGAATATATTTTTCACGACGAAAAGCAAGACATCCATCTCCACCACGACCAGCTTCAACTTTTAGAATTACTTCATCTACAAACATACTACCACCTCTTTAATACTTTTTTATTTTCTATATCATTTACTAGTTCATATACAGCATTATATTCTTTTAAAGATACATCAATTATATCTTTATTATTACCAATTCTATATCCATTATAATCTCTTATTAATTCTTTGTCATTAGTATTATCTCCAATTGTATAAACATTACTTTTATCAATATTATAAAATTCTTCTAAAAAAGTTATTGGAGATGCTTTACTTACTCCATGTGGTCTAATTAAATAATAGAATTCCCTATCATAACCATAAATATCATACTGATATTCAGGATGTTCATCTCTTATTTTTTTTAATACTTTCATAAATTCTCTATCAACACTATCTTCATCAAGAGTAAATGCTACACTTCCAAGAAGTTTAATTCTATCATATTTGGAAGAATATTCTTCAGGGTAAGCAAACTCTATTTTTTTATGTCTTTTTAATTCTTCTAATTCAAAAAAAATATTTTTTACATCATGAGAAATAGTATTTGCATACATTAGCAACTTATCTTTATTAAATAAGAAACTACCATCACAACAAGATAAATGTGTATATGGTATATTATATTCATTTATTTTTCCCATTAAAGATTTTAATGATCTTCCACTTGATAGTACAAACATATTACCTTCACTTATAAATCTTCTTATAACTTCACAATTAATTCTAATATTATTTTCATCAGTATATAATGTTCCATCATAGTCACTTACTAATACTTTCATCAAAACCCACCTCAAAATCTCAATTATTATAACACAGCTGAACCAAAAAGAAAAGAACACAAATGTGTTCTTGAATATTTTATTTTACTGGATAACAACTAACTTGTTTGCTATCTCTTCCTAAACGTTCAAATTTAACTGTTCCTGTAACTGTTGTATAAAGAGTATCATCGTTTCCTCTTTTTACATTAACACCAGGATGTACTTTAGTTCCTCTTTGACGATATAATATTGATCCAGCAGTAACAACTTGTCCATCACATGCTTTAGCACCTAATCTACGTCCAGCAGAGTCACGACCATTTGAAGTTGATCCTTGACCTTTATGGTGAGCAAATAATTGTAAATTTAATCTTAATTTATTCATAAATTTAGTTCTCCTTTCCTATTTTAATGTTTTTAGGATAATCCTCTTCGATATTCTTTAACATATCTAACATATTTTTTATTAAATTATCTACTATTTCATTATGAACATTTATACTAATAGTAAATTGATCTTTTTCACTTAGATAACTTATATAATCTTTATTAAAAGTAAGAATAGCATTTATTGTAGTAGTAACTACACTAGATACTCCAGCACATACTATATCTTTTCCAAAATCATCAAATAATGCATGTCCCTTAATTATAATCTTATCATTCTTACCTAAAATATTTACTTTTATCATATTATCCTACTATTTTTGTAATTGTAACTTTTGTATATGGTTGTCTATGACCATGAGTTCTTCTATTAGCACGGTCTTTTTGTTTATATTTGAAAACCAAGATTTTCTTTTGTTTTCCTTGCTTTTCAACATTACCTTCAACATAAGCACCATCTACATATGGATTACCTACTTTAGAATCAAGCATTAATACTTCATTAAACTTAACTGTTTGTCCAACTTCTGCATTAATTTTTTCTACATAGATAACATCATTTTCAGAAACAAGAACTTGTTTCCCACCAATTTTAATAACTGCTTTCATTTTATTACCTCCTTTTTTATTGTTCTGGCTCGCTCTTAAGGTACACATAAGTGTTTAAACCTTTTCAATGCGGTTTGAGCTAGAGGCTACAAACATTTAGATTTTATCATTTTTACTTATAATAGTCAATACTAAATTATATTTATTAAAAAAGAATTATTTACTATTACTATAATTTATGCTATAATAGCAAACTGGAAAAAGGAGTTGATAGAATGAATACCAAAGAAGAATTAAAAAAAGAAGAAGAAATATTCAATACAGTAATTCAAAATCTATCTTCTTTTCTTGTAAAAAATAATTATTATAATACAAATGAAGATGATTTAAAAAATGAAATATTTTTACTAGTATTAGAATCTAATCAAGAAGAATTCTACAAGTCCAAAACTAAATATATTAATAAAATAAAAAATGAAATATTAAAAAAATATAGTAATCCAGATGATAAATCATTAAATAATTCTGTAAAAACATACTTATTAGAAATTGGTCCATTTAAAAGATTAACTAAAGAAGAAGAATTTGATTTATTTAAAAGATACAAAAATGGCGATTTAAACGCAAAAAAAGAAATTATTGAAAGAAATTTGAAATTGGTTGTTAGTGTAGCTAAATCATATTGTAAACTTGGAATTCCTTTTTTAGATATAATACAATATGGAAATATTGGATTAATAAAAGCTATCGAAAGATTTAATCCAGATTTAGGCTTTAGATTTTCTACATATGCTGTACACTGGATAAAGCAAAATATATCAAGATCAATTACAAGTAACGAAAGCGAAATAAGAATTCCATTATACGTAGTTTCAAATATATTAAAAATCAGAAAATATGAAAGAGAATATTTTCAAAAAAATGGAAAAGAAATATCTTTAAAAGAATTATCAAAAATATTAAACATAAAAGAAGAAGAAATTAAAGAAATTAAATCATATAACTATGATTTCACAAGTTTAAATAATCCAATTAATGAAGAAGAAGAATTAGAAGTTGGAGATACAATTTCATCTAATGATGATTTAGATGATAAAATAATTATTTCATCTTTATCAAGTGAAATTCTAAAATTTTTTCATGAAGCTAATCTAACTAAAGATCAAATGATTGTAATATCATATAGATTTGGATTAACTGGAGAAGCACCATACTCACTTGAAAAGGTTAGTAAAATAATTAAAAAAACAAAACAATCAGTAAAACAAATTGAAACAAAAGCATTGCTAAAACTTAAAAAATCATCATATAAAAATAATATTAAAAACTATTATGATGATAGTTATGATATAACAGAAATTAATAAAGAAAAAATTAAAAAAAGGCATTAACTGCCTTTTTTTACATATATTTTTCCATATTTTTCATCATTTGATTTACTTGTTTTTGCGAAGGAGTTCTTCCCATTTGTCCCATTAAAGCTTTAATCATTTCTTCATTAATTGGAGGATTCTTTTTTAAATATTTAGTCATCACATGTCTTGCAACAAAAAATCCAGCTACTCCACCAGCTATAAATACTAATAAATATTTTAATATGTCTAAAAATAATTCCATAAATAATCATCTCCTGTACATAATATACTAAAAATATTTAAATTATACAAGCATTTTTATATTTCTTAAATAAAAATACTTTTGATTATTAAAATCACATACTAAACATCCCTTGTAATATTTTTTTAATATATCAAAAAACTCTGAATAATCATTATTAGAATTAATTACAATATAACTTTTTTTAATTTTCATAATACTTATTTCATTCTTCCATAAATCATTTATTATATGTTCATCTTTTCTTTTTAAATATCGCATTTTATTATGCATTTTTAAATATATTTTTAAATCGAGTAATTCTTTATTATATTTATTTGTTATTTGTCTAAATACTGAATTAACATAATTTAAATCATATTTATTATTAATATATAAATTATAAAAGAAATTATATAAGACACTTGGAGTATCATCATATATATCATATAATTCTTTTTTTATATTGAAAATATAATATATTTTCATTAATATCACCATTATTATAATATATTATAAAATAATTATAAAATGTCGAAAAAAAGAAAACTATTCATTTAGTTTTCTTTCAATTTTTTCAAGTATTGATTCTTTATTAAATCCAAATGCTTTATCTATATCAAGTGCATTCCCACTCTTTCCAAACTGATCAATAGTAAACATATATTCATCTGTTGTATATTTATACCAAGAAAGAGATGCAGATCTTTCAATTACAAATGTTTTTATATTTTTTGGAAGAATAGCATTCTTATATTCTTCATCATTTTTTTCAAATCTAGACATAGAAGGCATACTTACTACTCTAATACCATATCCTTTTTCATTTAATGAGTCATATACGTCCATTGTAAGCTCTAACTCTTCACCTGAAGTAATTATAATTGCATCTAAATTATTTCTTTCAGGCTCTACAATATAAGCTCCTTTAATAACTTCTCCACCCTTTGTATTTTCTTGAATTTTAACTTTATTTCTTCCAAGTATAATTGCTGCAGGTTTTCTAAGTTCTAAAATAGCTTTATATGCTCCAATAGTTTCGTTTGCATCAGCTGGTCTATAAGTATCAAAATTTGGAAGTGCTCTAAGTGAAGCAAGTTGTTCTATTGGTTGATGAGTTGGACCATCTTCCCCTACACTTATTGAATCATGACTAAATACATAAATAACTGGTAAATCCATTAATGCAGACATTCTAAGAGAAGGTTTTAAATAGTCAGAAAATGCAAAAAAAGTTGATACAAATGGAGTTAAATTAGAAAGTGCAATACCGTTTGCAATTGCTGCCATTGCGTTTTCTCTAATACCAAAATTAATGTTTCTTCCTAATGGCGTTTCTAATGAATTATCAGCTGTATCTTTTATTCTAGACATTGTTGATTTTGAAACATCAGCACTTCCTCCTATTAAGAATGGATAATACTTAGCAATGGAATTGATAACATTACCAGATACATTTCTTGTTGAATCTTTACCATTTTCTGGATAAACATAATCAATATCCATTATTTTAAGAGGAGATTTATTTTCCATTAATAAATTTAACTTTTCTTTTAATTGTATATCTAAGTTATTTACTTCATCATACCATTTTTTTATAGAATCAACATTTCTATTAAAAATATTACTTTTCATTTCACTTTGAGCTTCTAATGAGACACTAAAAGGAGTCTCTCTAACATTTAGTTTTTTCTTTATTTCTAGTATATCTTCTTCTTCCAAAGGAGAACCATGTACTTTACAATTACCTTCATATTTGCTAAATCTTCCAATTTTTGTCTTAATTTCTATAATTGTTGGTTTTATAATAGATTCCTTTGCTTCAGTAATTGCATTATCTATTTTATTTGTATCTTCTCCATCATCTACAAATATATAATTCCAATTCATTGATTCAAATCTTTCTTTTATGTTTTCATTAAAAGAAAGATTAAGATTTCCATCAAGTGTTACATCGTTTGAATCATATAGCACGATTAATTTATTTAAATTAAGGTGTCCAGCAAGTGATAAAGCTTCATATGAAATTCCTTCCATTAAATCTCCATCACCACACAAAACATAAGTATAGTAATTAAATATTTTATCTCCAAAATAATTTCTTAAAAATCTTTCACTAATTGCAAATCCAACACTTGATGAAATTCCTTGCCCTAGAGGTCCAGTCGACATATCTACACCTTTAGTAACCCCTACTTCAGGATGTCCTGGAGTAAGTGAATCAATTTTTCTAAAATTCTTTAAATCATCAAGTGAGATATCAAATCCAGACATAAACAAAGTTGAATACAAAAGAGCAGAACCATGACCTGCAGACATAATAAAACGATCTCTATTTAGCCATTTATCATTTTCAGGATCTATTTTAATATGATTATTATATAATGTTGTAATTATTGGTGCTGCACCTAAAACAATACCTGGATGACCACTCTTTGCTTCATTAATCATATCAATTCCTAAAGCTCTTATATTTTCAATAATTTTATTTATTGAATTATCAACTTCAGCTTCTTCTCTTTTATTTATATTTAACATATATCCTCCTATTGAGTTTTTTGATTATATAATTCATTTAATAGAGTAGCTACTCCATTTTGTTCATTTGATAATGTAATAATATTTGCTACTTTTTTAACTTCATCTGACGCATTTTCAACAGCTGCTTTATATCCTACTAAATCAAGCATTTCAATATCATTTATTGAGTCTCCAATAGCCATTGCTCTTTTAGGATCTATTTTTAAATAGTTACATAATATTTCAACAGCTTTTCCTTTTGAAGTATCACTATTTACTATATCATAAAATAGCATTTTACCTTCAACAACATTTTTTGTTTTATTAGCAATCTTTAACTCTTTATTTTCCATTAAGTCTTTCTTTGCTTCTATCATTACATTTACATCTAATGATTCAATTACTACTTGTGATATTTCTTCATTAATATCTTTTAAATAATTACTAAATATAGCAGCTATATTTTTATCAGTTTTATTAGTATATCTTTTCTCTATTCCATTAGCAAAAAATAATAAATTATGCTTTTCTATTAATGAATCTAAAAAATCTAAATTTTCTTTTGATATTACACTTCTATAAATAATATTCTTATTTAAAAAATTAAATACTTCAGCACCATTTGACGCAATTAAATAGTTACTTGTAGAAAATTGTTTACATAAAGGTACAGTATAAGGAATAGATCTTCCGGTACTTATTACTACAGGAATACCAATATTTGCAAGATTTTCAAATATTTTTTGATTCTTAATATCTATTTTACCTTCAGAATTTGTTAAAGTACAATCTAAGTCAGTAAACACTATTTTAACACTTTTCATACTATCACCTTTTTATATTATATCACATATCTTAAAACATATAAAATAAAAAAAGCATATTATGCTTTTTTACATATATAATGAATACTTTTTAATATGTTCCATATCATCTGCACAATCATATATACTTGAATTTATGACTGGAACATTTATTTTATTATCTTCTAACACTTTTTTTAAATTATTTAAAAATTTCTTAATATCTTCATTTGTATAATTATCTTCTAGATGTTTCATTGGAATCCCTAATGCTAATAAGGATTTTTTTAATGATATTTTATCTTTTGTTTGCACTTCATCACAATAATCACTATATCTTTGTTCATCATCATTATGAAGCATATTTTGCCACTCATTAACTGACATCATATCTTTATCAAATGTAGTAAATATATTAGGATAAATTATATCAATATTTTTATAATCTAATACAAACATTGGTTTATTATAAATAAAATTATCATAAGCTATTCTATATATTTCTCTATCATCCTCAATTAACGTTTTTTGAGATAAAGATATATATTTAGTTCCATTGAATAAATTAAAATCATCTTTAATTTCTTCATTTTGCATACATCTTGGCAATATGTATCCATTTTTAAGTATTTTAATCATTAAATCATAGTTATTCCACTTAATTCCATGATATAAATATGGTTCCACTAAAATTTCCCCCTTTTATAATTTCATTTTTAATGCATTTTATATTTATAAACTTTTGGAGAAACATTTATTACTTCATCATATGAAACATCAATAAAGTTTAATAATCTTTTAGTTTCTTCTAATAATAATGTATAATCTCCATAATAAGTTCCTCTTACTTCTATCTTATCTACAATAGAATCTATATAATATACAAATAATGAAAATGTAGCATTATCTAATTTAATAGTTCTTGTACAAGAATCATTTTCTGTACTTTTATAAAAAGTATTATTTGTAATAATTCCATCAGTAAATAATTTAGATTCTGCTTTATATTCTGGAAGATTTGCCTTTGGCATATTATATACTCCATTAGGATTATCATATTTAAGTTGTGCTACACCTTTTGTAGAAATATTTAATAATTTAGCCATAGCACATTTATTAATCGCTTGTTGTATATATCCAGCATCTATATGATTTTTAGATATTATTTCTGCTCTTTCTGATTCAGGAACTTCAAATGATACAATTCCATTATCATCAAAATCTATAGTATATTTATTATTTATTATATTATCTTCTGAAAATTCATTAATATCTAATCTTGAAGAAATCATTTGAAATTCACTTGATGAGTAAATAATTTTAATTGTTTCTACAATATCAGTTATATCAACCGCTTCTATTTCATCATTATTCATTATTGAATAAAAAATATTTAAAAACTTATCTATTCCTATTTTCATAAAATCCCCCAATATATTTTAATATATTTCAAAACTAGTTCATTATTATACTACAATTTTGAAAAAAAGCAAATAAAAGCAATAGATATAAGCCTTTTCTATTGCTACTTTAATTTAATATTGCAATCATTATATTTAAATATCCTGCAAAAGTAACCCATATAATATATGGTATAAGTAAATAATATGCTATTTTATTAATTTTCTTTGCATTTATTATTAGTAATAAAATAAGTATCCATAAACAAATTAACCAAAAAAATGCAAAATAATATGCCTTTATATTAAAAAATATTATACTCCAACAAAAGTTAAATATTAATTGTACAATATAAAGTATTAAATAATTATCCCTTTCTTTATACAAAAATACATTTTTATTTTTATATACTATATAACTAGATATTCCCATTAATATATACAAAATTGTCCATGCTACTGGAAAAAGCCATGCTGGTGGTGATAAAAAAGGTTGATTTAAGTTTTTAAAATTTGCCATAGCATCTTTTGTAAAAAAAGCTGATAAACCTCCTATTACTAAAGGAATTAAAATAGCTATTATTATTTTTCCTATTTCTTTTTTCTTATTACTCTCCATATAATTCTCCTATTCATTATTATTTTATTTAAATAAGAGAAATGTATTCATAGTTATTGTATTTTTGTTATATTATCTATTTTAATAATAGTTCTATCCATAAATATTATTTCTTTTTTTATATAATCTATTTTTTTTACTAAACCTTTCTTTTTAATATATTTACCACCAGTTTTTTTATTATCTTTAACAAAATATTCAAGATTTACTTCTTGATTTTTCTCTAAGCGAATTAACTTATCATTTATAATTGCTTTTAAATCATCATTTAATTCAATTTCTTTATCTGTAATTCTTTCTGTTTCTTCAACTTCTTCTTCAAATCCAGTTAAAGCAGCAAAAGGAGCAAATATAGCGCTTCTATTATAAATACTCATTCTAGGATGCTTACTATTTGGTTCAAATTTTTCTAAATCAATAATCTCTTTATACTCATCCACTGCTATGACCTCCAATTTGTTTATTTCTAAGTATTGTTGTAGCACCTTCTTCTAAATCCATTGCTTTTAGAATTGCATTTTTACCATATTTATTCTTAATTCTTATAATTGTTTCTTGAACTTTTTGTTCGTTATTTTCATCATATTCATTATTTATAGACATACTAAATAAATCCATTTGTTTATATTTAATTCTTTTATTATATTTATCTTTATTCTCTAAATTGCAAAAAGAAAGTCCTAACTTTCTAATTAATAATAACGGATTAACTAATTTATCATATAGTTCTACAACATATTTATTAATTATATTTGTAGATGATGTTTTATGATCTATTCTAATAGTTCCATGAGATGGTTTTGGCATTTTTCTACCATAAAAGTCATATACTATTTCACCACTATATATTGATTTATATTTCTTACTTTTTAAATTATCTACGTCATATATAATAGTTAAAACAATATGATCAGTTAAATATTCTTTGTTTACTAGACTTAGTGTCAATAGTTCTGATATTTCTTGTATTACAATTCTTGCTTTTTTATAGTCATATGGAGTATGAAGAACCTGACTTTGAGAAAGAGATGTACTAGTAGGTTTATAACTTTTAACATCTTTAATAGTACATGGTTCATATCCAAAAGCATGATCAATTAATATTTCAGCATTTACTCCAAAGATTTTATATAATAAATCTTCATCTTCTATCGCACATTTTGCAACATCTCCCATTGTATATAATCCTTGCTCTTTTAATCTATTAGAAATACCTTTACCTACTCTCCAAAAATCAGTAAGAGGTTCATGATTCCATAATTCATATTTATATTTTTTTTGATCTAAAAAAGCAATTCTTGCACCTTCTTTATTTGGATCTGCATGTTTTGCTACAATATCCATTGCAATTTTAGCAAGATATAAATTTGTTCCTATTCCAGCCGTTGCTGTTATTCCTGTAGTAGTATAAACATCTTTAATCATTTTTGTTATTAATTCATTTGAATTCATTTTATATAATTTCAAATAATCAGTTATATCAAAGAACACTTCATCAATTGAATATACAAACATATCATCTGGAGAAATGTATTTTAAATAAATATTATAAATATTTGTACTATATTTCATATATAAAGCCATCCTAGGAGGAGCTACTATATAATCAAGTTCTAAATTTTTATTATTTTTTAGTTCTTCTAAATTAAAAGATTTTCCTATTAATTTGTTGTTATTCTCTATCTTTCTTATTTCATTTATTTCTTTTACTTTTTGTACTACTTCATATAATCTTGCTCTTCCAGATAATCCAAAAGATTTAAGTGCTGGTGTAACTGCTAAACATATGGTCTTTTCTGTTCTAGATAAGTCTGCAACAACCAAATTTGTAGTTAATGGATTTAGGCCTCTTTCAACACATTCACACGAAGCATAAAAGCTTTTTAAATCAATACAGGCATATGTTCTCAATTCTCTCACCTCTAATACTAAAATAACATAAATTATAAAATATTACAAGAACAAATGTTCGTATACAATATAAAAATAAAAAGCATTATTATGCTTTTACTTTTTTAGATTTTTTAATTTTCTTATCTAATTCATCAAATTTATAAGAATTAGTATTTTCTATATCAATTATATTCTTATTTTTCTTTCTAGATTTCTTTTCTACTGTTTTAACTATTATTTCTTCTTTTTTCTTTTCATTAGTTTCACTTAATGCAATAACTGGTTCTAATACTTCTTCAGAAAAAATAGTTAATTGTTCTAATTTTGAAGTCTTTTCTTCTTTTACATCACTAAGTTCTGGATCTTTAACAAAACTACCAATTAATAATATTATAGCCCCAGTAATTACCATAAATAAAGAACTTGATAATTTATAAATAATATAAAATGAAATTAAAATACATATAGATATTACAAGAATCATTTTAATCTTTCTTTTATTTTTTAACTTATTAATCATAACGTTACCCCCAAAAGTGCTTTATATTATACAATAAACAATTCAATTTGTCAATTTATAAAATAATAGATAAGTTATATTCTAATTAAATTCTTTGTAATATTATTTTCACTTAAAACGCTTAATATTTTTTCATCTTCTTCATTTTTATTATTTCTATAATGAATTAAATCATAATAAATTTTATCAAGTTTAAATAAAGTATTTTTAAATTCTTCAACTTCAAATAAATTTTTTTTAGATTCTTTAGAAGTAGAAGAAATCTGTAAATATAATGGTTCTAATTCAAGTTCTATTTCACTAATTTTATTATCAAGTTCCTCATTAGATAAAAAACAAACTGTATCATAATCTATTATATCTTCTCTATTTTTAATATAATTAATATCTTTTTCATCAGTAAAAACTACATACTCATTTTCTTCATAAAACTCTTTGTCATAATTAAACTTTTCAGGAAATCCAATTTCAATTAAATCTTTAAATTCAACATAACAAATATCATTTTTAAACAATTTCATAATGCACCTCTAAACAATAAATTAATATCACTTATTATAATCATTTTTTTATTACAAACAAAGGATGTAATGATTATACCTATAATTTTTTATTTAATAATTTTTTATGTTCTTGTTGTTTTTCCAAATTATTAACATACTCTTTTATGTTAGATATTTGAAGAATACCTATTTCCATAACACTAAACAAATTCTCAACATAACGTGTTTTTATTCTTTTTGCTCCTTTTGAAATCCAAAAATTATAATTATCTAATTTCTCTGAACTTTCAAGCACACAACTGTCAAAGCTAAAATTACTAATATTCATAAGAGTCCTATTAAATAAAGATATTCCTACATTATTTTCTCTATAAGATGGTGAGCAAACCATAAGATAAATTCTATATAAACAATCATAGTCTTTTGAATGTAAACAAAAGCCTATTACTTTATCATCTTTATAGGCTATTTCTATTAATCTATGATTATAATCAGTATCTTCCCCAGTATATAAAGATAGATTTAATGTATTAATTAAAGAACTCATATCTATTATATTATTTGTCTCTTTATAATAATGATACAAATTAAATAAATAATTATTTTTTAAATTATTATTTTCAAATATAAATGTATCATATTCAATTTCACTTAATTGATTTTTTATCATATAAATCCTTTCTATCAAACCAATGACGTCACCTTTTTAACAAAACTCTTCATATAATGTCTATTATCTGAATTTTTTTAAATTACTCAAAAACTAATTTTTTCAAGTTTTCTCATAATATCCTTCAAAACAGATAATTATTATACATTACAAACTCTGTTATTGTAAATAAAAAGATAATTGCTCCTACTATATCTATTCTTTATTTTTTCATAAAAAAAATCAATCAGAAATGATTGATATTTTCATAAATGGTGCGGGTGTCGTAGATATCTACAACTTTTCACAAGTACGAATGATATAAATATCACTCTCTAAACTCATTCTAACACAAATTTTAAGAAATGTGTTAAAAAATCTACAATTTTATGATAAAATATTAACTGCAAAGGAAGATTTAAGATGTTTAATTTGTATATATTAGAAGATTGGTATGGAACTCCTCATATAATGAGTTCTTCAAAAATACATAAGAGAGTTATGGATGATAGTAGTAAATCTAATTATAATTGGATAGCATCTGCTACTGATTTGATTAATGTTTGTAATAAAAGAAATTTTCCTGAAGAAAAGGCAAATGATATAAAAGTAGCGATTTTAAATTGTTATTCTTCATTAATGTGGAGTGAAGATGATTATTCAAGAAGAAAAAAGACAGATTTAAATGCTGTATATTTTGCTTATAATTCATTATATGGTGTTGAAGATCAAAAAGTAATACAAGCAAGAACAAGATTTTTAAAATCATTTTTATCATTAGTTACACATTCATCATTTTTATTTATGGCTCATCATGGTGAAAATTTTAGAAATGCTGAAAAGGAATGGATAAATCATATATTTAGTAATTTATTCGTGCAAGAACAAATTGATTTTGCTAGTTTATTTTCTTTACTAAAAAACGATTTCACTCAAAGAATAAAACAATTAGAAGAGAGTGGACTTTTTGCTGAAGAAGATAAAATAGAACAAGAAAGATTAATTTGCTACATAGATGAAACAGTAAATCAATTTTTTGAACATCCTGAAAGACAAAAAGTATTAGCTAAAGTTCCACCAAAGAAGAAATAATTGATTTTCAAGACGATTAGAATTCAATTTCGTAATCGTCTTTTTCTTTTCCAAACATTTTATTTTTAATAAATTTGACTAATTTATCAAATAAGTTTTCAAAAAAATCAAAAGCATTTTGTAATTTAGAATTTTTCTCTTTAAGATCATCAATTTCATCTTCTTGTTTATCTACTTTTTTCTCAAGTGATTTAACTTTAATATTTATGGCATCATTATTTTCAGTTAGTATTTTAACTTTTTGTTTATTACAAAATATTTAACCCCCTAGGTATTTTGACATAAATATCAAAATATTGGTCGAAAAAGAAAAGAACAATCATTTTCAGATTGTTCATATATTTTAAAGTTCGAATAGTTCGAACAGATTCGTCACTGGTGCGGGTGACAGGAGTTGAACCTGCAAGCCAAAGGCGCTAGATCCTAAGTCTAGTGCGTCTGCCAATTCCGCCACACCCGCGAGTGGTGGACCCTATAGGACTCGAACCTATGACCGCCCGGTTATGAGCCGGATGCTCTAACCAACTGAGCTAAGGGTCCATCGACAAGAATAATGATATCATAAATTACCCATTCATGCAAGAAATTTTTATACTTTTATATATTTTATTTAATTAATTCTTTATTTTTATCTGAAAATCAGTTAGAATACGTGTTATAATTTATTTAGAGGTGTTTTTATGGCTAAAAAGAATAATTCAAATAATTGTGTGGTATTAAGAGTAAATGAGAAAACAAGAGAAAAAATGATTAAATATTACGAAGATAAAAAAAGAGATAAAGTTATTCCCTATGTTGTTTTTCAAGCACAAGATGGTGATACAGTTGTTACAATGTATGAATCAGGTAAAGTAATGTTTCAAGGAACTAGTGCTGATATAGATGCAGGTATGTGGCAAGATATAGATGGAGTTCAAAAACAAGATAAAGTAAAAATAAAAAAAGAAGAACTTAAGTACTATAACTCCTCTTCTATTGGATCTGATGAAGTTGGAACTGGTGATTATTTTGGACCTATTGTAGTAACTAGTTGTTTTGTTTCAAAAGAAGATATTCCATTTGTAGAAAATTTAGGTATAAAAGATTCTAAAAAACTAGATGACTCTAAAATAATCAAAATAGCACCTGAACTTATAAAAAAAATTAAATATAAAAGTTTAATTATGAGTAATAAAGAATATAATGAAAAATATAGTTCTAGTTATAATATAAATAAAATAAAAGCAATAATGCACAATAAAGTTTTATGGAGAATGGTTCATGAAGAAAAATTAAAATATGACTATATTATAGTGGATGAATTTGCTCGTGAAGCAAGATATTATGAATATCTTGAAGGAAATCCAGAAATTCAAAAAAATATAACTTTTATGACAAAAGCAGAAGATAAAAACTTAGCAGTTGCTTGTGCATCAGTAATAAGTAGATATATATTTATTAAAGAATTTGATAAAATATGTGATGAGATACATATTCCACTTGTTAAAGGTGCAGGAGTTGATGTAGATAACATTGGAAAAGAAGTTGTTGAAACATATGGTAAAGACAAATTAAAAGAAATTGCAAAATACAATTTCAAAAATACAGAAAGAATATTAGGAATTATGATTTTTTAACATAATTCTTTTTTTATTTTATTACAATAGAATATATTTCTTCACCAATATCTTCTATTGATCTTAATTTATTATCTTTAATGCATTCAATAGTATTCCAATTATAAAGTTCAGATAATTCTACATATGCTCTTTCAGCATTTTTTAAGTGTTCTGGACTTTTTTCATGTTCATCAAGATTTTCTCTATTTTTTTCTAATTCCTTAGTAAAATCATATGGAACATGTAAGAAAATAGTTATATCTGGTTTAGGTAAATCTAAAAGCCAATACTCAAGTTTATCAATCCATTGATACATATAAAATCTTTCATCTTTATTTTCTATTTTACATCCTTGATGAGCTAAATTACTAGTTACATATCTATCTAGAATTACATAATAACCTTGATTAATGTATTCTAATACTTTACCTATATTATATTTTCTATCAGCAGCATAATAAAGGCACGAAACCTTAGGATCTAAATTTACAGGATCATCAAATAAACTTTTCCCTATTTCAGGTTTACCTAAATATGATCCCCCTACTATTTTACCAGTTGGAGTCTCATACATTGGAAAACTAAAAGAAACACACTTTATGCCTTCTTTTTTAAATCTATTAATTAATAACTCTGTTTGAGTTGCTTTTCCTGAACAATCAGTTCCTTCTATTACAATTATTTTACCTTTATTTTCTTCGTTCATTTATATCACCTACTATTAAATTATAACATAATTCAATAAAAAAAGAATATAAAGGTTTTTCTTTATATTCTTAATTAATTAATATTGCTGTTTGATAAGTAACATTATCTATTACTTCAGTTCCATTTTGAATAGTTGTATTTGCTTCTAAGAAAGATGAATTAGGAACATTACTAAATGCTGCTTCTTTTCCTTTTATTATTCCATCATAGAAATAAATATTGTTTCCATAAACTCCATTTTTATTTCCTTGAATAATTGGATTTGTTGTACTTATTCCATTGCCACTTTCTCCAATATAAACTGTTCCTGATTCATTTCTAATAGCATTTGGAGTTTCATAATTAGTATTAACTGAATTTCCAGTAGATATAATAGTTCCACCATTAATATATATTGTACCATTCTTTAAATTATGTACTGTTGCTCTTTCATCAGCTGAAGAAGTTAAATATGAATTGTTATTAATTGTAACTACTCCACCGTTATTATAAATAACTTGTCTTGAACCAGATGCTATAAAATTACCACTATTTATAGTAAGAACGCCAGTACTTGATATATCAATCATACCTGATCCTGCTGAAGTTTTAATAGTTCCTCCAATTATCGTAAAATTACCATTACTTTTAAATACGTTTGAAGTCCCTGTATAGTTATATGTATGTCCTTGCATATTTAATTCAACAATATAATCACTATTTATTGATAGAGTATTACTTTCCTCAAAGTCTTTCCAAATTAATATTTCGTATTTAGTATTTTTAGTTTTTACTGCTGCAAAGGCACTTTTTAATGTAGTATAATATGATCCATTTACTTCTGCTACTACATCATTGCTTCTCCATTTTGCATATAAAGGAGTATCTTTTGAAACAATATAATCAGATGTTACTTTAGTTGTAAATGAACTATCTAAATACCATCCAACTAAAGTATTATTATTTTTATTTGCTATAGGTAATTCTCCAATAGCAGTATTTTCTTTGACTGGAATACTATCAACTGGATCTCCACCATTTGTAACAAAACTAACTATATAATAAGTAATATCATTATTTACATTAATTGTTACAGTTTTTGTAGAATTTGATTTTGCTCCTTTAATAGTAATTGTTGTTATTCCTTCATTAACTCCAGTAATTAAACCATTACTATCTACTAAAGCAACTTCTTCATTATTTGAAGTATAAATATATTCCTCATTATTTTCTAATGATTTTGTAATATTTATTTGAACTGTATTTCCAATTTTAACACTCAAAAAATTATTTTCAAGTGTTGCACCATCTATTGAACCTGTCCATTTAGCAAATAATTCAGTATTATTATTTACTACATAATTCTCATTAATTGCATTATTATCAGATAAAGAAGTAAACCATCCATCAAATAAATAACCATTTCTAACAGGTGTAGGAAGACTTCCAATAGAGTTTCCATCCTTAATTATTAATCCATGAACATTTATTTCTCCACCATTGGTATTAAATCTTACAGCAATACTATCATCCATTTTTGCAAGCGGTATTTCTATAACAGGTCTAAATCCACTTTTCTCAGTATTTGCTTTTGATGGAAGAATATCATTAGTATCTCCACGGTAACGTTTTGGAGTTCCATTTGCATTAAGCCAACGAACTGATCTTCCTTTTGTTTTATCGTCAGTATAATAAATTGTATTTTCAAGTATATAATTGCAATCAGTTAAATCACTTGGATTTGAACAAGCAGCTAACAAATCATCTTCATATGGTAGTCTTGATACTATACTATCTTCAATTAGAGGAATATTTGGCCATTCTTGTGATCTTGGTAAGTTATTGCTTGCTTCACTATATAAATCAATAAAACTATTATCAACTACTCTATTTCCTTCATCATCATGAGAAAAACTTGAATTGTATATTAATACAGCTTTATTATTAAGAGTTCTTAAATAATAAAATCTTTCTATGTCATCATCATATACTCCATCACCATTTACATCACAGTTAAATGCATTTCCTGGTGACAATTCATCTAAAGCAACATTTCCATATGTAATTGTTGTAGTATGTTTATTACCATCTAAAGTATATCCAGATAAAACACATCCTTCATTTTTTTCTTTATTACATTCTTGAGTATGAAGAACTACTGCTTTTTTACAAATATAGGGATTTTCACTCCATTTAGCATATAATACTTTTGTGCCACTTTTTACTATATTTGTTACACTACTATTATCCTCAAATACAACTTCTCCATCAATTGTTTCAGCCCATCCATCAAATGAATATCCCATTTTCTTATACCCATTAAGAGTTAGTGTACAAGATTCATCATATGTACATTCAACACTATCAGTTGATCCACTAGTACTTTCATTTCCATCAAAATTAATTGTATATTTATTAGCAGTCCATTTAGCATACAAATTCATATTATCTGTTACTTTAGTTGTCGAACTAACTTTATTTACTAATCCTTCTTCAGTATACCATCCATCAAAAGAATATCCATCCTTAGTTGGATTAGGAAGACTTCCAAGTTGTTCATCATAATCTTTATAGCTATTATCAAATTCTCCTCCACCATTTGAATGATATGTAATTATATATTTATCAATAATCCAATGTGCTTTATAACTTCTATTTTCAAAAGAACCTTTTTCTATAGTTACGTTATTAGATTTAGTATCAATACCAGTTCCTGTCCATCCATCAAATGTAGATCCATCTTTAGTAGGATTATTTAATGTAAATGTATCAGTCTCAATTGTATACTTTAAAGGATTACTACTAGATACACTTCCACCATCTAAATCATACACAATATCATATTCAATTAATTCATATTTTGGAGTTAACTCTTTATCAGTAATAATATCTGAATCAAAATTAAATTCATTATCTCCAATAAACCATCCAATAAAGTTATATCCATCCTTTAAAGGATCTTCAGGTTTTTCCATCTTTTCTCCATATTTTATTACTTCTATTATTTCTTGACCATCTTCATCAGTATATGTAACAACTACTTTATCAAATAAATCAAGTTCATTAGTAATGGTAACAACAATACTTGGAGAAATTGCAAATATAGAAACAGGAATCAAAACTAATACTAATAATAAGTATTTAGTTTTTTTATTTTTAATAAATAGACTTATAAGAACTATAAATGATATTATAGCACTTGCAATATAAAGATTTATATTATCATGAGTTTTTGGGTTTACAATTATATCTTCAGTAACAACGTTTCCTTCTTCATCAATAAACTCAAAAGACAAATTAAATCTATTCTCTTGTTCTCTATAATTGATATCTAATAATTCGTTTTTATAAGTAGCTGTTAATACTATATCTAAAGTACTATCTTTTTGTATTGTTTGATTATCATAATCATCATATGTATATGTAATGTAATTATTAGAATTATCATCACTTATTAATTTTACTTTGTAATCTTTATCAGATGTATTTTTTATGGTTAGTTTAAACTTAACAAATTCATCTAGATTATGAAAAGTAATATTTGTATTAAGCTCATTATTATCAAAATTATCTATTGTAGCATCAACATTGGCTGACTTTTCTACAATTACTGCATCAATAAGTTTAAATCTAGGTTCACTAGCCAAAGCCTTATTAATTCCAAAAATTGAGAATAAAAAAATAAATATAAAAATAAAAAATATTAACTTAAAAGCGTTAATCTTCGAAATCATATTCTTCATAACTGTATCTCCATATTTTAAATATATATTTATATCATCATTTACTATTATAACACAATTCGACAAAAAAATATTAATTTTTTAAAAAATTAATACTTTATTATTTTATATTTTTCTTGATCCAATTATTCCTTCTCTAAATCCACATGGTTTATTACAAGTATAATCAGGATATCCACATCTTCTTTTTCCCATATATGGTTCAAGTTTTTTTACATATGGATGATCTTTTTCTTTTAGAGCTTCATAATATTTTTTCTTAGTTTCTTCAGTTTGTCTAAATATTTCAAGTTGAGCAGCAGAACAATCTCTTTCTTTTAATTTACTAATAAAAGTATCAAAAGTTCCTTCTTCATGAATAGTAACTAATTCTCCTTGTGGTACTTCTTCTTTAACTGAAATAATATCATTTAACCATATATCTATTAAATTATGATAAAGCTCTAAAATAGGAGGTACAAAGAATCCGTTTAATTCATCACGTTCTAATGATGATTTTTCAATTCTATGTCTTTCTTTTTGAGCATATTCAGCAAAAGATCCTCTATAAGTTGTTGAGTAAGTTACTCCAAACTCTTCTGGAATACTATCTAAATTTTCTCCAAAAATTTTTAAAGTTCTTTCTTTTCTATTAGATTGTAATCTTTCATCCAATAGATTTAATCTATCACATTCAGATAAGAACATTTCAAAGTCTTTTGAAACTCTTTGTTCAAAATCATTTTTATCTTCTTTATCTAAATATTCCTTCATATATTTCGCAATTCTATTTAATTGTGCCAGTGGTAATGTATGCACCATTTCAGTATTAATAAAAGTTGAAGTCATATATCTTGCATTTTCTTTAGCAAGAGTTTTTATTTTAAATGGTTTTAATACATCTCCATATTGTGCAGTAATTAAATCAACAAATATTTTGTACCATTTTTCATATAAAAAGATTTCTCTTTTTGTTAAATTACATTCTCCATCTTTAACAGCAGTATATCTTAATGATCTTTCACTAGTTGAATATTGTCCTTCATCATTTAATACCATATTAAGCATTTTTGAAGAATCTTTCAAATACATTGAAACATTAACGTGTTCAAATACTGATTGATGTTCTCCTGCTGTAGAATTATTTATTCTTTTTTCAGTCTTTTCATCATCCTCAGCAAAAGAATCCATAAGACCATTTTCGTTATAACATATTCCACCAATTTTACCTGAGAAATCCATTGCTTTATTAAGATTAAATGTTCCATCATCTTTTAGAAATGGTGTATTTTCTAAAAGTGTAATTTTTAAATTTGATAATTTCATTTTTAAAACCTCCCTATAACTATATTATTATCGACACTTTGATTCATCAATTACATTACTATTTTCATCAAAATCAAGATTAATAAATCTTCTACTTGCTAAATAATCACACATATGAACAAATTTTTCCATTGGTGCTTTTGGTATTGGAAGAACTACTTCACTATATGAATTAGTATTCCATGGTCCCATATGTGATGCTACTGCTGCACTCATTTTTTCAAGTTCTTCTTTACTCATATTCAATTTATCACTTTTTTCTTTAGCATAATTTGATGATAATATTGGATGTTCAAACTTTGTATATTCACCTTTCTTATATGTATTTCCATATTTTAACCCATCATGAATTAAAAGAGCAATAATTATTAAATCTTTATCTCTATCACTATATGGTTTACCAATTATAGGATTAGATAAAAGTTCATTGGCAAACTTACACGCTGATTTAACATGACGAGATAGCCCTCCATCTCCTGCTGCATACTTTGGATGATATTTACCAGAACTTGATGCATCTACTTGAAAGAAATAATCCGGTAAATCACCTACTAAAGTTTTAGCATCTTCTCTTAAATCAGAGTTCTTTATATACAAATACTCATTTTCAAATACTTTAATTTTTTCTTCCTTCTTCATTAATACCTCCAATAAAATTTACTAATATACTATTAGATATATATAGCTTATCTTCAGGAATATAAATATTATCTCCATCATCAATTAGTAATTTTTTATCGACTAAATCTATTATATCAAAAACATCATATAAATTTACATTATATTTATTAGAAAAAATATTTTTATTAACTCCTTCAATCTTTCTAAGTCCAAATATCATTTCATTTTCCATATCTACTTCTTTAGATATTACTTCTTTATCTAATACATAGTTACCATTTAAATATTTATCAATACTTCTTGTGTTTGTATATCTAATATCATTAATATAACCAGATGCTCCAAGTCCAAATCCATAATATTTATTATTATCCCAATATACTTTATTATGATTAGATTCATATCTTTCTTTAGCAAAATTACTTATTTCATAATGATTATATCCATTATCTTTTAGTACATTAATAATATTATAATACATATCTGATTCAATTTCTTCAGAAATTGGATTAATCTTATCTATAAATAATTTTGTATGTTCTTCAATTATTAAAGAATAAATAGATATATGTAATGGATTAAGACTTATAATGAATTTTAAATCATCAATTACTTCAGAAATAGTTTGATTTGGAAATGCATACATCAAATCAATATTAAAATTATTAAAATATTTTTTAACTAATTCTATTTTTTTAATTACATCGTTTTTATCTGATTTTCTATTTAAAAAATCAAAATACTTTGGATTAACAGATTCAACTCCTATACTTAATCTATTAATGCCATTTTCTTTAAATACTTTTAACTTATCTTCACTTATATCAGATAAATTCATTTCAATTGTAAACTCATATTCTTTATCAGTCTTAAATAGTTTTATAATACTAAATAATCTTTTCAACTGATCTATAGATAATGAACTAGGAGTACCTCCACCAATATATAAAGTACTAAGTAATTCTCCTTTATAATTATCTTTTATTTCCTTTTCTAAAGAAGATAAATACTTATTTACTAATTCTTCATTATATAAAAGCTTACAAAAATCACAATAAGAACAAATTGAATTACAAAATGGAATATGAATATATACGCTTTTAATCATCAGAATCCATTGATAATACACTCATAAATGCTTCTTGTGGAAGTTCCACACTTCCTACTTGTTTCATTCTCTTTTTACCTTCTTTTTGCTTTTCAAGAAGTTTTCTTTTACGAGTAATATCTCCTCCATAACATTTTGCTAATACATCTTTTCTTAAAGCTTTAATTGTTTCTCTTGCAATTACATGGTTTCCAAGGCTTGCTTGAACAGGAACTTCAAATAGTTGTCTTGGAATTGACTTTCTTAAAGATTGTACTATTGCTCTTCCACGAGTATATGCAAAATCTTTATGTACAATAACTGATAAAGCATCAATGATATCTCCATTTAATAATATATCCATTTTAACTAAATCACTTGATTTGTAACCAATTATTTCATAATCAAAAGAAGCATATCCTTTTGTATAAGATTTTAGTTTATCAAAGAAATCATATACTATTTCAGATAAAGGTAGTTCGTAATGAATATTTACTCTTGTTGGATCAATATAATCCATTCCAATATAAATACCTCGTTTATTTTGACACAATTCCATTATTGGTCCAATATACTCGCTTGGTGTAAATATATTTGTTCTAATGTATGGTTCTTTTATTTCTTTTATATAAGTTTTATCGGGCATCTTACTAGGAGCATCAATATTTACTGTTTCACCACTTGTTAGTATAGCTTCGTATACTACTGATGGTGCAGTAGTAATTATTTCAATATTAAATTCACGTGTTATTCTTTCTTTAATGATGTCCATATGTAAAAGTCCTAAAAAACCACATCTAAATCCAAAACCTAAGGCAGTTGAAGTTTCTGGTTCAAAGACTAAAGAAGCATCGTTTAATTGAAGTTTTGATAAAGCTTCTCTTAAATCTTCAAATCTAGATGATTCAACTGGATATAGACCACAAAATACCATTGACTTCATTGGCTTATATCCAGGAAGAGGTGCACTAGCAGGATTTTTAGCAAGTGTTATTGTATCTCCAACTTTAACATCACTTATGCTTTTTATACTGGCAGAAATATAACCAACTTCACCAGCACTTAAACTATCTTTTTTAACTTCCCAAGGATTCTTTATATATAAATCAACTATTTCATACGTTGCACCTGTCTCCATCATTTTAATGGAATCTCCTACTTTCAAAGTACCATTAAAAATACGAGCTGCTATTACAACACCACGATAAGAATCAAAAATACTATCAAAAATTAATGCTTGAAGTGGTTCTTTTTCTTCTCCCTTTGGAGAAGGAATTTTCTTAACCACTTGATTTAATAAATCTTTTATTCCTACACCAGTTTTAGCACTAGTAAGTATTATTTCATCATCATCAAAACCAATTAAATCAATAAGTTCTTTTTTTACTTTATCTACATCGGCATTAGGTAAATCAATCTTATTAATAACTGGTATTATTGTTAGGTTATTGTCTAAAGCAAGATATAAATTTGCAAGAGTTTGTGCTTCTATTCCTTGTGATGCATCAACAACTAAAAGTGCTCCTTCACAAGAAGCAAGAGATCTTGATACTTCATAAGAAAAATCTACATGTCCTGGAGTATCTATTAAGTTAAGCAAATATTCTTCATTATTATAAGTATATTTTAAAGAAGCAGTATTAAGTTTTATTGTAATACCACGTTCACGTTCTATATCCATTGAATCAAGCATTTGGGCTTTTGCTTCTCTTTCTGTAACTGCATGAGTCTCTTCTAGAATTCTGTCTGCCAAAGTACTTTTACCATGATCTATATGTGCTATAATTGAAAAATTTCTAATATGACTTTTATCCATATAATCACCCTTCTAACTATAAATATTATAATGGTTTAATAAAAAAAAGAAAAGAGTAAAATCTTTTCTTAATATATATAACTAAAATTAACAATCTTTAATTCTTTTAAACATTTTTTCAAGTTCGTAGAATGAATAACTAATAATTGTTGGTCTTCCATGAGCACATGCAAATGGATTTTTAGTATTTCTTAATTGTTCTAACAAATCAATCATTTCTTCTTGTGATAACACATCATGAGCTTTAACTGAAGCTTTACATGCAACTCCTGCTGCTACTCTATCAATAAACTTTTCATCATTAAAATCTTCACAAGAAATAATAATATCAATTATTTTTCTAATACAATCATCTGCTCTATTAGCAGGTAACCAATATGGATGACTTCTAATAATAATTGTATTTATTCCAAATTCTTCAATATCAAACCCCATATCAGTAAGTATATTAAAATGCTCTTTTAATATAATAAATTCTTTATTAGTTAATTCAATTTTAATTGGTACTAATAAATCAATAGAATTATTATCATGATTTGATAATTTATCTAAATACATTTCATAATTAATTCGCTCGTGTGCTGCATGTTGATCTATTAAATACATTCCATCTTCATTTTCTGCAATTATATATGTAGCATCAACTACCCCAACTGGATACATTTTTTTAATTCTATTATCTTCTTCTATAGTAGTGTTATATTCTTCTTTTTCTTCTTTTACTACTGGAGTTTCTAAATCCAGAGTTACATATTCAGGTTCACTAATAATGGTTTCTTCTTTAATCAATTCTTCCTTCTTTGATTCAAAATTTCTATCCAACTCATATTCAATTTCTTTTGAATCATATGTATCCATATTCTTAATTAAATTAATTGATTCTAATTTTTCTTTGATAGAATTAAATATTAATTCTTTTAAACTATCCATTTTAGAGAATTTAATGTCCATTTTTGTTGGATGAACATTAACATCAATTAATATTGGATCTACATTAATATTTAATACAATTATAGGAACTTTACCATCTGGAATATACATATGATATGCTTCAAGAATTATTTTATTAATTTCAGTATTTTTTATAACTCTTCCATTTACTAAAATATTAATATTTGCTTTAGATGTTTTAGCAGCATCAGGATAAGAAATATATCCAGATATTTCATAATCATCATTTGAAGAATTAACTTCAATCATTTTTTTAGTTAATTCCATTCCATAAACATTACCAATAACTTTTAATAAATTACCAGATCCATCAGTGTTTAATAATACTTTTCCATTATTTGTTAGATTAAATCTTATATTTGGAAAAGATAAAGCCATTTTATTAATATACTCACAAATATTGGCAAGTTCTGTATACAAATTTTTTAAATATTTAAGCCTTACTGGAGTATTATAAAATAAATTTTTTACTGTTATTCTTGTTCCTTTTTTTAAGTCACTACTTTTGACTTCTTTAATTTCTCCTCCATCTATAATAACATTAGTTCCTGTTTTACCATTACATGTTTTAAGATCAACTAAACTAACTGCTGCAATAGATGGAAGTGCCTCTCCACGAAATCCCAAACTATCTACATAAAATAAATCTTCTAAGCTTTTAATCTTACTTGTTGCATGTCTTGAAAAAGCAAGTACAGCATCCTCTTTATCCATACCTACTCCATCATCAATAACAGTAATTTCTTTAACTCCACTATCAACCAAATTAATTTTAATTTCAGTTGCTTTTGCGTCTATTGAATTCTCAACTAATTCTTTAACAACATTCATGCATTTTTCTACAACTTCTCCTGCTGCTATTTTATTAGCTAAGTTTTCACTCATTACCTCAATTTTACCCATAACTATTACTCATCAAGCATATAGAAAGATTTAGATGTTGATGTTGGATCAACTAAGAATTTACTTTCAGTATTAGTAACTAAGTTTTTAACTGTAACAATGTATTTTGAATCTTTATTTATTTCTGCGCTAAACTCATAAATATCTCCATTATATGCAGTTTTAACAATATTAATTGCATCTTCTTTACTCATTCCATATGATTCAACTAAATCACTTTCGTCTACTGCTTTTTTCTCAATAACTTTTTCTTCGTTATTTTCATTATTACTACTATCTTTCTTTGAACATCCTTTAATTAATAGTAATCCTAAAATTAAAACTATTACTATAATAACAGCAACTATAATATAATTCATATTAAAACTATTTTTCTTTTTTAATTCATTTGTTTTATTATTTTCCATATTTATTTACCTACCTTCCTATAGATTAAATTATACATTAAATATATTGAAAAGTAAATTTTAAGAATCTATATTTTTAACAAAATTCAAAAGTTTTTCTGCAACAGGTCTAGGAATAATCTTTTCTAGATCTTTAATACTTGCTTCTTTAATCTTTTTTATTGAACCATATTTTTTTAGCAACTCTTTTTTTCTTTTATCTCCTATTCCTTCAACCATATCTAATAAACTAGATAACATTCCATGAGATTTAATATTTCTATGATAACTAATTGCATAATTATGTACTTCTTCTTGAATTCTTGATAAGAAAACAAATAGATTACTTTTATTATCAATGTTTATTTCCTTTAAATTAGAATCAATTATAGTACTTGTTCTATGTTTATCATTCTTTTTAAGTCCAATTATATTTATATTTAATTTTAAAGAATCAATTATTTCTTTAGCTACTTTTACTTGGTTTTCTCCACCATCTACAATAATAAGATCAGGTTTTTCTTGTTCTTCCATTAATACTTTAAAATATCTTCTATATATTACTTCTTTCATAGCAGCTAAATCATCTTTAACATCTGTACTTATTTTAAATTTACGATACAAACTCTTATTTGGTAAGAAATCATCAAATACTACCATACCAGATACATAAAAAGTTCCAAACAAATGAGAATTATCAAATGTTTCTATTCTATGTACAGGATATCCTAAAGCAATTTCTAAATCTTTAAGTGCAGTAATTCTTTTTTCATCATCATTTTTAAGAGTAGTAAGCTTCTCATCTAAAATCATTTTGGCGTTATTACAAGATAAATCTAAAAGATTTTTTATATCACCTTTTTGAGGAATAAAAACTTTAGTATCTAAATAATTAGATAATATATTATTATCTATAATATTAGGTACTATTATTTCTTTTGGAATAATATTTCCTTTATCATAGAATTTAATAATGTATTCAATTAAAGACTCATCTATCTCACCAACATAATTAATAATATCTGAATGATGTCCAAATAAAAGACCTTCTCTAATAAAGAATACTTGAATAGATAAATAATTCTTTTCATTATAGTATCCAAATAAATCAAAATTATAATTATTATTTAAATCAATTCTTTGTTTTGATAAAGTAATACCTATATCTTCTATAGTGTTTTTTAACTCAAGTGCTTTTTCATAATTCATATTTTCACTTGCTTTATTCATTTCTTGTTTTAATCTATTAACTATTATTTCTTTATTACCATTTAAAAAAGAAATAATCTCTTGTTTCATTTTATTTAGTTCATCTTTATCTACATTATCCATCTTACAATATCCAAGACATTCACCTATATGATAATAAAGACATAAATCTTTTTTTAAATGATCACATTTTCTAAGTGGATATACTCGATTAATTAATTCAACTGTCTTTTTAGCAGCAGTAACATTTGGATATGGTCCAAAGAATCTACTTTTATTTCTATTTTTCTTTCTATTTAAGTTTCTTACTACTCTAATAACTGGATATTCATCTTTAGTTAATTCAATATATGGATAACTCTTATCATCTTTAAGTAATATATTATATTTTGGATTATATTTTTTAATTAAAGTTATTTCAAGTATTAAAGACTCTAATTCTGTATTAGTAACAATATACTCAAAATCTACTATATCATTAACAAGCATTAATGTTTTTCCAGTTACTGTTCTATTAAAATAACTATTTAATCTTCTTTTCAAATTCTTAGCTTTTCCGACATAAATAATAATTCCATCTTTATTCTTCATTTGATAACTTCCTGGAAGTTCTGGTACCAAAGATAGTTTTTCTTTAATATATTTTTTAATTTCTTCATTCATAAGAATCACCTATTAAAAGTATAACATAATTAATATTTTTTTATAAATCTATTATTATCTATATAATGAGTTTTTAATATTTTTTTAATTGATGTGTCCGGATAATTAATCTTTTCACAATAAAATAATCTATATAAGTCATCTTCTAATTCAGTATTTTCTATTCCTATCATTTTAGTATAATTATAAAAAACTGACTCTTTTAGAATTAACTTACCATTACTATTGAAAGTATAATCACTTGATCCAAATTCATTTAATAATGTTCTTGTTGAATAAAAGATAAATAAAGAATATAAAGATAATTTATCAGTATTATTAGTAATCATTCCAGATTTAATATCATGAAATCTTTTATCTCTTGTTACTGGTACTACTTGATTATTTATTAATGATGAAATACAAAATGATGGATATTTATCTATTTGCATACCATCATAATCAATAAATTTAATACTTTTATTTTTAGTATTTACTAAAACATTTGATGAATTCCCTAAATCAGGCATATTTATATTATTTTTATTAGCAAGTCTAATCTCTTTTGTCATTTTAATAAGAATTGATGCAATAGTATCTAAATTATTATTTAAACTAATAAATTTATCTAAATTAACACAATTCTCTTGTTTAGGAACTGTATACGCTCTTACTATATCTTTATCTAAATAAATAGCATTAGGAATAATAATACTAGATAAATCAACATTTGTTGAATACATCAGTTTAGCATACAAGTCATCCATAAAATCATTATATGTAGAATATAAAAATAAAGCGTTTGATGAATCATAACAATCATCAACTGATTTAACAACTTTAATAATATTACCATTATTTAAATCATAAGTACTAAAAAAACCTGATCCACGAGTTATCAGCTTAGCATTATTAAGAATTGAATCATTAAATTTTCTTATTTTAAGATTATTCATAATATACCCCTTTAATTAGTCCAATATTATAGCATATTTTAATAAAAAAGTATATAATTATTTTGGTGATATTATGAAATCAATAAAAGAAAATACTACAAATAAAATAGAAATTAATAAATCTATATTTATTACTGAATTAATAAAAGTAAAAGATAAAGATGAAATAAATAAGTATTTAGAAGAAATTAAAAATAAATATAAAGATGCAACTCACTATTGTTACGCTTATATAATTGACGACTTAAAAAAATCAAGTGATGATGGTGAACCTGGTGGAACTGCAGGAGTTCCTATAATGGATACTTTAAATAAAGCTAATTTAAACTACATTTTATGTATTGTTATAAGATACTTTGGAGGTATTAAATTAGGAACTGGTGGGCTTGTAAGAGCCTATAGAAAAAGTGTAACGGAAGCACTAACACAAACAGAATTAAATGAACTTATAAATGGATATGAAATAATACTTGAAACAAGTTATGATAAACAAAAAGATTTAGAATACATAATAAAAGATAATTATAAAAAAGAATATAAAGAAAACGTTATATATACAATTGAATGTAACAAAGATATTAAAGAACAATTAGAAAAGAATTATAAAATTAAAAATATAAAAGAAAAAGTAATTGAAAGATAATCAATTACTTTTTTATTATTAATTTAAAATATTAGATTTTAGAACTGTAATGACCGGACGAACGCCGCCATACGTCGTAGTGTAAGCGTTGCTGTGGTTCACGATGCGGTAGCTACCACTCACGCTACAAACGCCGTAAGGGCTGGAAGAGCGCGGAGTCTCTAACCAGTATCCGTATGCTCCTGATGATCCTTCATATTGTCCTAAGTTCTCCATTAACCATGTACAGCCATCTAGTTCTCCTGTTGTAAGATTTCCTACTGTTATTCCACATGCTGAATTTACTTCTTGGGCTGTTAAGAATCTTGCTGCTTTTCCCTCATATGTGAAACTTTCTATTGTTCCTCCACTTGTACTTCCATTTCCATTTTCTGCTACTATGCTTCTTGTTCCTGGTGCTATTAATCCTGGATTATCCCATTCACTTGTACTTGGTAAATATTGATATCCTGTTCTTGGGCCATGCCAGTTTTCATTACTTGAGTCATATGCATATGTTGTTTGATCATTCATATTTGTATAGTATATTAATATTGAGTTATTTCCTTCGCTTCCTACATAATAAAATCTTTCTGTGTAATCTCCATCTTGAGTTA
>CADBDE010000006.1 GCA_902793375.1 uncultured Erysipelotrichaceae bacterium
AAGTAGCTTATCTTTAGAAGAACAAGCAATATTAAATATTATTAAAAACAATCCATCAATTAAACAAGAAGATATAGCACTTCAAATAAATAAGTCTGTCAGAACTATTAAAAATTATATGTCAGAGATGCAGAAAAAAGGAATTATAGAAAGAAAAAATGGTAAAAGAGATGGCGAATGGATTATTTTAAAATCATCTAATGATTAAGATATTTCCATACATTAAGGTGAGAAATTATCTCATCTTTTTTAGTAATGTTGCGATGATTAGAGCAATCCTGTTTTTGTTTGCAATAAAAAAATGATGAGATTATTTCTCATCAATTGATTTAATAAAATATTCTGGATAGTGTTTATTACTAATTTGATTTAAGTTTATATTTAACTCATACAATAAAGCTATTAATTCTTGATATTCCTCATCTTTATTTTTTGTATGTTTAACAATTTCAATCTCCATAAATAATCCTAGGTCTTTTACATCATCAAAAGATATTTCATATTTATCTTGGTATAGATATTTTTCTCTAGTTTTTTCAATACAACAAGTTTCTTCAAAACCATAAATATTTAGTATTTTAGAGAAACTATCAAAATCATTAATTTCAGTTTCATATTCATCTACATAATTATCATGTTTCTTTTTATAGTTAATTATATATTTATTATTTTCTTTTCTAACACGAAAGAATTCATTATTAGTATCACGATATTTAAATGAATAATAATGAGCAATATGATTTTCAACACCTAAATATGTTGAATGCTTTTTTATTAAGTTTTTAATTCTATTATTTTCTAAATCACTTGTTTTTATTTTAACTTCCATTTCAATATCATTATTATTCTTTTCTTCAATAAAATTATACAAAGAAACATTGAAGATATCACATATTTTTACGATTAAATCAATAGTTGGTAATGTTCTATTTGTTTCCCAACTTGATATAGTTTTATCTGATACAAATAGTTTGTTACCTAAACCATATTGTGACATATTATTTTCTATTCTTAGTTTTTTAATTTTTTCACCAATATTAATCATTTTTGCTCTCACCAGTTGTTATTATAACATATATCTTCAAGTTTAAACTCTATTTTTTGTAGAGAGCAAATAAGTATATTTAATGATAGTATTTAGTTGTGAGGAGGGTTATGATGAATAAAGAAAACATAATTGCAAATGGAACAGAAGTATATGTATTCAACAGATATGGTCATGAGACAAAACCACAAACGAAAGGAGTCATAGTTAGAAGTAAAGATTCTGGTGATTTATCAGAACATGGAAGTTCATGGAGTGTACAAGTATATGAAGTATTAGGTGAAGATGGAATAAAATACTTCGGAGTCTATGGAAATAGCTTCCTATATGATAATTATTTTAGAACAAAAGAGAACTACATTAATTATCTAAACAGACTAATAAATCACAATAATGAAGAAATTGAAAAATTAAAAGAAAAGAATAGTGATTTAGAACAAATAATAATAAATGAAAGTTTAAGCAAAACTGATGAACCAGCTAAGAAATTAGTTAATAGGATTAAATATGAAAAAAAGCAAATTAGATAAATATGAAAAAATATTAGAAATATTGTTAGAATTATCTAATAAAGAAGAACAAAAGTATTTTATAAAGGTTTATCGAACAAGTGAATTACAACGTATAACAACTGATATATTTGATAGAACATTAACAAATGAAAATAGCCATATTTGGATTATTGGACTAAAAGAGTCAATAAAAGAAATAGATAAATGGGGAAATATAGATGAAAAAGGTAATCCACCATTAGGCTATGATCCACTTGAACCACAAGCTTTTCAATATGAATTAACCAAGTTAATAAATAAAGGTTATTCACTAGTAATAATGACGGATTATAGTGATGAATATAAAATATTACCGAAAAAATGTGAGATACAAAAAGATATTTCTGAAGTGTGTTTTAAAACACATCCTATGCTTTCTGACATTTATTGTTACACTTATGATGATGAACTACAAAAAGCAGTAGAATATTTAAGAAAAATTATAAAGAGAAATGATGAAGATATTAAAGTGTTAAAAAAAATACATAAGTTGAGGAAATAAAAATATGAAAAGAAATGAATTAATAGAATTAAGAGAATTAGTAAATAATGAAATAAATAGAAGAAAAAGGATAAAAGAATTATTATCAAATGATTTAATTCAAGAATATTTAAGAATAACAAATACAAAATTTGAAGAATTAGATGATAGTAACATAAAAGAAATATTAGAACAAATGCTTTCTTCATTTGAAATAACTAAAACAAACGGAATTTATGTTTGTACTAGTGCATATTATATTGACTGTGATATATGCTATGAAGAAACAAATTATTATTCTAGAAATGTTAATATTAATTCAGAATATGCAGAACATAGAGTATATACCGATATAGAATCAGGAAAAACTATTAAGGGACATAAAGAAGATCATTATGGAAGACCATTAATGAGAGATTTTGAAAATGAAAATATTATTCTAAATCCTTATAATACATCTAATAACAGAAATGGATATGATGAAGTGAAATTTGATTTCTTTGAGACAGCAATAAAAGATGGTCAAACTAAAGCAAAAAAGTTAGTTTTGTCTAAATATCCAAGGATATAAATAGGAGGTATTTAAATGAGAGAAATGGAAAAAAAGTTATTAAAATTAAAAAAACGAATGGAAGAATGTGATCATTTATTTATAAAAGAAGAAGAAGGTTTCTGGGCTCCCGGTTTTCACTCTTCAGATTATGAATACATACCAACTGTAGTAACATGTCTAAAATGTGGTTTGAATAATAAACATCGAGGTAGAGAATACGATAAACTTATGTTATTCACGGATCCTTTAGGATATTATTGGGATCGAATTAATGATGAGATATTTAAAAAACAATATCCAAGCAGTAAAAAGGGAGAATCTACTTATAATTTCATATCTGATGAAAAATTTAGAGCAATTAATCCAGCTACCTTATATCAAATAGCAATATATATTAATCCAAATGGAACAAATGAAGAAATATTTAATACGATGAAAGAATTAAGAGAAATACAACATAGAGAAGGAAGATTAGGAATAGATAATCAAGAATTATTAGATAGTTTAAAAGATAGATTAAGTAATGAAAAAAGATTAATAAAGAAATAAAATATTATAGCAATCCTGTTTTTGTTTGCAATTAATAATGATTTTTGTGAATAATAAGTACTTATACGGAGGTTTTTGTATGAATAGAGAAATACTTGCGGACAATGGTTATTCATTAAGTGTTAATTCATTTCTTTTTGCTATACTTACTAGTCGATCATATTGCCGATGATATGGTTGAAATAAGTTTTGATGACTTTGAGAACAAAAGAATACAGTTTTGGAATTGTGGTAAGCAATGCTATTATAGTTTTGCAAAAGATGAATTATGTGATAATTTAGATAATTCTTATAAGCCATATATTAATTCAATTGGTAGATTTAAATGGGCTGTCGATATGGCAAAAGTTTTTAGTGGTTATAATAATTTTGTTAATAGTTTAAAAGAAAAAGATTTAAAATTATTTTATTATGATGAATTTTATATGAAGGTTTATTATTTATTTGATTTGTTTCAAATAGATATAAGAATTTTTGATAGTCCTTATCATAGTGTAACAGGTTTACTTAAATGTCGTTGGATGTTTTATGATAGAGAAACATATAGTGATGCATTGAAGCATCAAGAATTTTTGTTCAAGATATCAAA
Organism: uncultured Erysipelotrichaceae bacterium; assembly: GCA_902793375.1. GTDB lineage: Bacteria > Bacillota_I > Bacilli_A > RF39 > UBA660 > RUG13868. The sequence continues at coordinate 3,769 of CADBDE010000006.1, forward strand.
AAGAATAAAGCCTAATGGAAATAATGTTGAATTGCTAAAAATATGTGACGAATTATCCGGGATTGAATGTCAAGAACTGAGATGTACAGATATAGATGGTAAAATGTGCAGATTAAATGATGAAGAGGTAGAAAAGTCTATAGAAGAAAAAATAGACAATTTAAAGTTAAGAGTATTGCGCAAAAAAGAGGATTGAAAAGCTTTTAAATATATTTATATATGGATTGTAGCTTTAATAATAGTGGAAAGGTTTTAAGTAAAACATTATAACAGGAGTGATCCTGTTTTTGTTTGCAATTTTAATAATTATATTGTATTTAATATATGATATAATTAAATGGTAAGGAGTTTTCAAAATGGAAGATATAGTAACAGTAAAAAGCTATGATGGAAAGTTAGTAAGAGTTCCATTAAGCAAAAAAGAAGAGTATTTAAATAAACAAAAAGAAATAAAAATATTGCTAGATAGTGGCAAAACAAAAGAAGAAGTATTGAGGATTTTAAATGAAAGAAAAGATAATAGAGTTTAATAAAAGATTTGGATTAAACACTGAATTTATTACTGACTCTGAAATAGAAGGATACTCTTTAGGAAATACAATATATATAAATGAAAACTCTAGTGATATAGAAAAAGTAAATAAACATGAACTGTTACATTTTTTTGAAGATGATGAAACATTTAATGAAATAAAAAAAGAAGTATTAAAAATAGATGAAGAAAGATTAAAGAAAATAAGAAGAGAATATTATTTAAGATATTGTGGATTATATACAGAAGAAGAAATACAAAATGGAATAATAGATACTGAGATAGTAATAGATATATTAATAGATAATAGTATTTTTACATTTGATCAAGGATTAAAACTAGGAGATTATGTATTAAAAGAAATAACTAATAATCTAGAAGAAAAAAGATATTTAAATTTAAGTTTAAACTCTAAAATAAACAATATGAATATTTCAAAATGGGATAAATTATTTATTCTAAATTATTATGATGGAACAGAAAATCATTTATTTCCAGAAAAAGAAGGAAGACAAGAAAGAATAAAAGAAGATATAAGAAAAGAACTAGAAAGATTATATAATTTAAAAGAAGAAGATTTTATAATAAATCCAAATAGTAAAGACATAATAAGAGAATATGAAAGTGAAATAAAAGCATTAGAAGCAAGAGGGGAATCTGCAGATTATATTAAAAATAATAAAAAAAGATTTTTAAGCGAACTTTCAAATCATTTTAGTAAACAATTATATGAAGAATATAAACATATAATAGATTATATAAAACAAACTAATTATGAAGATTCATTTAAAGTATTAATGTTAAGAGAAACATTATCAAAGACATATAAATTAGATACAACAAATGGAAAGAAAACAATAGTTAATAAAAGAAATATGCATGAGACAATTGCAAGTCATATGACTTTAAACGAAACAGTATTAAATACAATATATAATAATGTAAGTGATTATAATAGCTTTGCAAATTTATATTTTGCAGGATTAGAGATATTTAATCAAACAATAGCACAAAAGAATAATATTTCACTTGAAAATGTAGAGACATATGAAATGGGACATTGGATTAAATTTGATGGAAAAACAACAGATGAAGAAAACTATATAAGAAATTCTCAAGAATTATCTTCTTTAGTGAAAGATACCCCTTGGTGTACAAAGTCTTTAGCATCATCACAATTATCAGAGGGAGATTTTTATGTATTTGTAGATAATGGTAATAATCCACATATAGCAGTAAAGATGAATGGTGATGAAATAGATGAAGTAAGAGGAACCTTAAATGGAAACTCTCAAGAATTAGAAGAGGATTATAGAAAAGTAGCCATATCATTTTTAGAAAATAATAAAGAAATAAAAAACGGAAAAAAATGGTTAAGAAAAGAAGAATGGAATAAAAGATTAATAAGTTATATAGAAAGTATTGAAAACAAAACATTTACAAAAGAAGATGTACCAAAATTAATAGAAGATTATTTTGGTAAATATGAATACAAAGCACATGGAAGTGAAAATTCAAATAAAGAAAAACTAGAAAAATTATTACCAAGAATAAAAAAGAATATAGCAGAATATTATAATTGTGCTGAAGATGAAATAGTTTTTGAAGATATAGATTTTTCTTTTTCAGAGTATGAAGATATGCAAATATTTCCTTATAAAGTCATATTTGGGTCAGCCGATTTTAAATATTCTGAAATGAAATCTTTAGGGAATTTAACAACAATTGTTGGGTCTGCTTATTTTAATTTCTCAGAAGTTCAATCTTTAGGTAATTTAACGACAATTGGTGGAAATGCAGATTTTAGTGATTCCCAAGTTGAAGACTTAGGAAATCTAACGATAATTGGTGGTTACGCAGATTTTAGTGATTCAAAAATACAAGATTTTGGTAATTTGGAAAACATTTTTGGAAAAGTAATTGTGGATTCTGAATTAATGGAATTATATCGTCTTGAATTTGATGAAACAGGACATAGAAAAAAAGAAAATGGAATTAAAAGATAAGCTTTATTTGAAAATTATTATAGCAGGAGCAATCCTGTTTTTGTTTGCAATAATATGGGGTTTAATGTATAATAAATAACTTGTGAGGAATAGTATGGATGATAATGAAAAAAATACGATTATGGACTGGGAAAAACAAATGTATGCTGAAATAGAAAGCAAAATAGATAAAGAAATTGAACTTCATAAAAAAAATAATGTGAGTGTAAATAAAAAAACAAATGGCAAAGTAATAATGAATTTAAAAAGACTTTATAGTCCACAATATTATGCTTTATATAAAAAAAGAAGAATTGAAGAAGAGGTGTATGTATATAGAATGGCATACACATTAAGTATATTAGAGAAATGTGGCTTGAATTTAGAAAAATTCGAAGCTTCAACTTTATTTAATTCAGCAAGAACTGATTTAATGCTTGACCACATTCAAGGTAAAATAGATGGATATGATTTATATCTAACTGGTGAAAAGGTTGATTCTCGTTTTCTGTCTAATGTTTTATATGTAAGAAAATCAAATGGTAATCCACTTGATGTAAATAATCTATCTTGTAAATTTAAAGATAATAAATTAATTTTTGAATCAAATGGAGAAAAATTTGAGTATTCTAAAGATGAACATTGTCTTATATACTTAAATGACAAGGTGATAATTCGAAACGATGGAATTCCAACTCCAAAAGAAATGGCAAGTTATTTTGAAGCTCTTGACAAACAATCCAAAATTGATTCTGAAATGCGTGCTAATATGGAAAATAAAAAATTAACATATTATAATGACAGAATAATTATGAGATAATGTGAACTAGCAGGAGCAATCCTGTTTTTGTTTGCAATTATTTTTGATGTGAAAAGGGAACTCATGAATGAGTTCCTTTAATTTGTCTATATACTTGTGTAAACAATAGTTTTAATGTATAATAAATGACTTGTTGGGGATATGGATAAAGATGGAAAAATATGATATTGTTATGCCTAATGAATTAGGAAGAAAAAAAACGATAAGATATAAGCAATATATGTATGGTGAAGTTGATGGAATACAAAAATTTAGATTGGATAGACATGGATGTGGACCAACTACAATGGCAACAATTCTTTCTAGTTTAGGATATAATTTGAATCCAGAAGATATTGCTAAAATGTTATTGTTAGATGAATTTGGAAATCAAATAGATTTTTATAATGATTTAGAAAACGGAAGATTGGGAACACGTGATTTAGGTTTTATTTATCTATTAAATAGAATCATTCGTAAAGGAATTTGTGATATAAGCTATGATTTAATTAAATTAAGTTATGAACATCCAGAACTAAAAAAAGAATCGGTGTTAGAAATGATAAAAAATGAATATATGGCTATGATTTGTGTTGGACCACATAATGATTATTATCCAAAAACATTTTCTAATGGTGGGCATTATATTGCCATAACAAGTGTTAATAATTTTAACAATGAGTTTTATGTAGCTAATCCTAATAATATAGGAGATAATCAAATAGATTGTACATTCACTTATGAAACAATTGCATCTAATTTATTTTCTAATTGCTTTGATTTTTTAATGATAAAAAATAATCAAGAGACACCAAAAGTATTAAGCAAAAAGCAAAAATAGGAGCAATCCTGTTTTTGTTTGATGGTTTTTATGTCTATTTTATAATGTCATGAGATTTGAGGTGATTAGATGATTGATTATAGCGAAAAAGTTTTTAATATGAATAGGAAGTACGAAATTAATAATTTTAATGGCTTATATAATGGTATAACCAATTTGAAAATTGTATATGGTAATTTACCAATTTTATTATCTGCACCACATTCTGTTAAACAAGTTAGAAATAATGAAATGAAGAAATGTGATGGATTAACTGGTGGAATCGTAGAATATTTAGCTAAATTAAGTGATACCTATGGGATTACGAGAATTTGTAATTTACTTGATGATCCAAATTATTATAGTACAGGGATTAGTTTACAATATAAAGAAAATTGTATTAAATTAATTCATGATTATCATATTAATTATTTGTTTGATATACATGGTTGTAAAAATTCTTATCCATTTGATATTGATATTGGAACAACAAATTATAATGAAGAATTAGATATTTTATATTGTTATTTAAGTAAATTAGGAAAAGTAGAAGTTAATAAACTATTTAAAGCATCCAATAATAATAATGTAACTTATTTTGTTCGCAAACAAACTAATATACCATGTTATCAAATTGAATTAAGCAGTGATATAAGATTCCATAAAACTAATGAATTGATTCAAGAATTTAATGAAATAATAAGTGAAATAAAGACCAAAAAATTAATAAGAAAGTAATTATAACAACAATCCTGTTTTTGTTTGCAATTATAAGGGCTTTAATGTATAATAAATAACTTGTGAGGGAGGAAATATGATATTTGGTAAAGACTATGATACTTCATTATGGTTCATAATGAAAGCAGATAAAAAGAAAAGAAAAGAAATTTTAGCATTTATAAATGAAATACCAAAAGAATTAATTGAAAATATTAGAGTTTCTTTACAAAAAGTAAAAGATAAAGAATTTAAATTTGATGAAGAGCCTGATACTTTTTATTATAAAGAAAGTGAAGATGATCCTCGTATTTATTTTGATTTTGAAATTGATGATTATGATAAATGTTTAACAATTTCAAAAAATTATTGTGACGGAAAAACGACAGATGAGCTATTTGAAATAATGCTTTATCCAATAGGCCGTGAATATATAAAAGAATGTATGGATAATTTTGAAGATGAATGGCTAGGAACAATTACTTATGAAATAAAAACGATACATTTATCTGATAAAGTAGGTATTACAGAAGAAAATGAAAGAGAATACAATATATACAAAACACCTTTTGGAAATATAGTTTCATATACCAAACAAATAGGAAAAAGTGAAAGAGAAGTAAATATTTTTAAACCTATATTTGGAACAATTCCTGATGATATAGAAATAAAAAATAGTGATGTTGATTCTAGAAAAGGTAAAAACTTACAAAATAAATTAATGGTTAAAAAAAAGACTAGATAGCAAATGGTAGGAGCAATCCTGTTTTTATTTGCATGAACAATGTGATTATTGTATAATAATAAACCACAAAGGAAGTGATTCATATGATTGATAATAATACCCATAATATGTCTACAAATGAAATATATGAATCATTTTCTAAATCTTTGAAAAAAACATATAATACATTTTTCTTCTTTTTGATTAATGAAAACAAGTATAAAGAATTTGTATTAAGAGAAATAGAAAAAACATATAAAAACTATAATCTTTCAATTAATTATGAAGAATATCTCAATTATAGATTAAAAGAAACTTCAATTAAGAAAGTTAAAGAACTACTTAATAATGATGAATATTCAAAAAAAATAATTAATAAATTTATAGATAAAGTATATAAGGATAAAGATGATTATAAAAGTATAAATACTTTTTTAAAAAAGTTAGCTTCTTTTTTTGATATATATGATTTTATTCCTTCATATGAAATGATTAAAGAATTAATAATTAATAATGATAAATTAAAAAAATCAATTGAAATATCATTTGAACACAATAGAAAAGATATTATTAATGGTAGATGCGATGAAATATATAATATGCCTTTTATTATCACTTTAATTGAACTATATGCAGAAATAAATGATATAAAAATAAAAGAGGCAGTTGATGATATTGATGCTGAAACATTACAAACAAGTACATATGATTCATATATAAGAGATGTTGTACAAATACCTCTTTTATCAGCACCTGAAGAAAGAGAAATAGCTTTAATAATTAAAAATAGTAAAAAAGACACTGATGAATATAAAGAAGCAAAAGATAAACTAGCAAATAGTAATTTAAGACTTGTGATATCTATTGCAAAAAGATATTGTGATAGAGGATTGTCCTTTATGGATTTAATTCAGGAAGGTAATCTAGGACTTTTAAAAGCTGTAGATAGATTTGATCCTGATAAAGGATTTAAGTTTAGTACTTATGCAACATGGTGGATTAGACAAAAAATCACTAGAGCTATAATAGATAAAGGCAGAACTATTAGAATTCCTGTACATTTACACGAAAAACTTAATAGTTATAATAGGAATTTCGATTTATTAAAATCAAAACTTAATAGGGATCCAACTGATGAAGAGATGAGTGAAGCTTTTGATTATAGCAGAGAAGAAATAATAAAAATAAATAGATTAAAGCATGATACAATAAGTTTAAATGAATTTATTGGTGATGATAAAGAAAGTGAATTAGGAGATTTTATTCCGACAAAAGGAGAAAGCGTTGAAGATCAAGCAATTAAAGGAGCACAAAAAAAACAAATGGTAGAGCTAATAGACAAATATCTAGATGAAAAAGTAGCTTATGTTTTAAAACGAAGATTTGGATTTATTGATGGTAAAATAGCAACCCTTGAAGAACTTGGTAAAGAATTTCATGTAACAAGAGAAAGAATTAGACAAATAGAGGCAAGCGGAATAAGAAAAATTAGAAATAGTAAAAAACTATCAGAGAAGTTCCAAAGTTTTATGGATAATCCTGATGCATATAAAACAACAGATCAAAATATAAAAGGAAGATACCCATCCATTAATGATAGAAGATATAGTAAACCTATAATAGATAATAATAAACAAAAAAAGGAGAATGATAATATGAAATTAGGATCAATATATGATTTATTTAGTTATTATAAAAAAGATGAAATAGATAAAGTAATTACATATTTAAGTGATGAAGAAAAGGAATTAATTAGAAAAAGATATGGGACTGATTTAAGTAATCCAGTTAAAAGTAATGATTTTGAAAAGAGTGACTATTCAAAATTTTATGGTAGTTTAAAGCCAAAGATGAGTACTATGCTTGCTAAATTAAGAAGTGGAAAACTAGAAGAATATCTAAATAGAAGAAATGATATAAAGAGTAGAAAAGAAAGACCAAGTGAAAAGAAAGTAATTGTTCCTAGTATTGAAAAACAAAATAAAGATGAAGAAGTAATATTAAAGTTTGGTAAAACTCCAGAAGTTATTACTGATAATAATAAAAAAGAAATTACTGAGGAAAACAATCCTAAAGAATCTACAAAAAATGCTGTTATCAATGATAGCCCAGTTGTAACAAAATATGAAATACAAATAACAGGTGTAATAGAGTTGAATGGAATGAGTTTTAAAACAGATACTTCTTCTTGTATCTTACAGGTTAGTCCAGATGATGTAAATAGAATTACTGTTAATGCTTTAAAAATGTATAAAAATCAATTAATGGAATTATTAGAATTTACAAAATCTAATTCTGAAGAGAAAGGTAAACAATTAGTGTTAAAAAGAAATGAGTAATATTATGCCTAATGTTTTTCAAGATCAAATAATAAATTTTCAACAATATGATATCGATTCCAATGATAATATTTTTAGTCAAATATTAGATATAAGAAAAACAGAATTGGATTCTAATAGATTTTTTTTAAAATATATTTCAAAAGAAGATTTATCTAAATATGATTTTAGTAATGAAGAATCTTTAAATGAATTTAGAGATATTTGCAGTACATATAATAGTCCTTTGAAGAGAATGGCAGGATGTAATTTAAGACCAGAAAAATTAGAAAAAGGTATAAGATATGCTGGAATAATCATAAGTGATCCTAACAAAAAAGTATTAGGACAATTTGACATTATAGATGATAGAATAATTTATAGTCCTATATTTCCATTTTTTTATGAGGAAAGGGATCTCATTAAATTTGCAAATGATGATTATTTTACTACCATACCTTTTGAAGATTTAGTATTAAATCAAATAAATCATGCAAATAGATTTTTTGTTCATTTAGGAAATCCTAAAACAATTAAGGATTTTAATAACTATGGTGATTATATAATGAATGAAATAGGTAAAGAACAGATGATTGAATATTTAACTATACCTGAAAAAGGAGAAAAAATACTTAAAAAGCATTTAACTAGATAGACAGGAGTAATCCTGTTTTTTTTGTAATTAATTATGATAGGAATATTAAGACATTTCGATTATGATAAAACGACTTAGTAATTAAACTAGGTCGTTTTCAAATAGATTCTTAATATTTTCAATTACAAGATAAGTCATGACATCATAATTCATATCATCATGTTTATGATAAATAATTTCGTGACATAGATTATCAATTAACCCCATCATTATATGAACTTTTTCATATAAATCTTCATCTTTAAAATTATTATCAATCAATATATTCTTTAATGTATTAGTCATTTCTAACTCTCTTTTATAATAGTATTCTGCAACTCTTTTATCAGAATGCACCATTGACATTATTTCCTCATGAGCAACATTAGATACTTTATGATTACTTATATAATGTTTAATCATTTGTTTAAGTAATTTATCAAAATCAGATTTTTCAAATTTAACATTTTTTGTTTTTAACATAGGAAAGAAGATATCATCACCATATTTTTCTAGACCTTCGATTAATATATCATATTTATCCTTAAAATATTGATAAACGATTCCTGTTGATACCCCAGCTGCTTTAGCTATCTCTGCAGTATTAGTGTTGTAATATCCATTTTCACATATAAGATTAAATCCAGCTTCAATGATTTTTTCTTTTTTTTCAATAGCTCTTTGTTGTTTAGGTTCTCTTATATTATCTATCACACGAAATCACCTCGTAAGAAGAGTATATCACATTTTAGTAAAATATGAAACAATATTCATATTTTCGTTGACTATATTTTTTAAAAAGAATATAATTAATATGAAATATGTTTCATATTTAGAAAGAGGTATATGATGGGTAGTTTTATAGAACTAAAGAATGTTAAAAAAACTTATATAATTGGTGAACAAAAATTTAATGCTTTAGATGGAATAGACTTAAGTATTAATCAAGGAGAATTTGTAGTTGTGCTTGGACCATCAGGTGCTGGTAAATCAACTTTATTAAATCTTCTTGGAGGAATGGATAAGGCAACATCAGGATCCATTATTATTGGTGAAGATGACATAGCACAGTTTAATGATAAAGAACTTACTAGATATAGAGCTCATGATGTTGGATTTATTTTTCAATTTTATAATATAATGCCTACTTTAACAGTAGATGAGAATATTAATTTAATAAAAGATGTAACTAATACATCTAAAGATTCGGCGAGTGTATTAAAAAGTGTTGGATTATCAAAACATGCAGATAAATTTCCACAAGAACTATCAGGAGGAGAGCAACAAAGAGTTTCTATTGCAAGAGCAATAATGAAAAATCCGAAAGTATTATTATGTGATGAACCAACTGGAGCACTTGATTCTAAGACAGGTGTAGAAATATTAAAACTTCTTAGAAAACAAAGTGATGAAGATACAACAGTAATCATTGTTACACATAACTCTTTAATTGCTGATATAGCTGATAGAGTTATTAAAATAAAAAATGGTAAAGTTGTATCAAATGAACTTAATAATCATCCAAAAAATATAGATGAGGTTAAGTGGTAATTATGTTAAAAAGAAAAATGTTTAGAGATATTCGTAAGAACTTATCTCAATTTATAACAATCTTTTTAATGATTATGATTGGAATAATGGCTTATTCTGGAATCAAAGCATATATGGATGGTATGCAAAAAACTGCTGATAAGTTTTATTCTGAAAACAATCTACAAGATCTAAATGTTATGGGATTATTTAATCACGATGATTTAGATTCTATTAAAAAGATAAAAAACATTAAAGATGCAGAACTTAAACTATCTATAACTGCAACAACTGATGATGAGAAAATATTATTATTAAATTGTATTGAATCAAACAATATTTCTAAATTCTATGTTTACGATGGAGAAGAATTTGATAATAATAGTGGTGTATGGTTAGATTACTTCTATTCTAAAGAAAATGGTATAAAAGTTGGCGATACAATTCTAGTTAAATATGAAAGTATGGAACTTCATGAAAAAGTAAGAGGACTTATTCAAGTTCCTGATCATTTATATGATACTAGAGATGAATCAGAATTATATCCAGATAGAAAAGAATTTGGATTTGCTTATATGTCTATTAATGAAATACCTAAAGAAATGGTTGTCTTTAATAGTATTATGGTAGATGTTAATAATAAAGAAAATGTAAACAGTGTTAAAAATGATATAGAAGATAATATTGAAAATGCAAAAGCAATTATTAAGATAGAGGATACATCATCATATGTTGCATATCAAGGAGAAATAGATGAAGGTAAAACCTACGTAGGGGTTTTCTCTGGAATATTTTTGTTTATTGCTATGCTTTCAGTTATTACTACAATGACAAGAGTAATTAAAAATCAAAGAGTTCAAATAGGAACATTAAAAGCTTTAGGCTTTAAAAATAATAAAATATTATTACATTATATTGGTTATGGATTCTGGATAAGTATATTTGCTTCTATTGTTGGATTATTATTAGGATATTTCTTAATTGGCAATATATTTATTAATCTAGAAATGAAATTTTTTGAAATACCTAATGGTTATCCATCAATGAATAATAGTAGTTATTTAATTTCTCTATTAGTTATTATAGTAGTAGCAATTATTATATATATTAATGGAAGAAGTATATTAAAAGAGAATCCTGCTGAAACACTTAGAACTAAGATACCAAGTGTAAAAGGAAAAACTCTTGGAATAACAAAAAAAGGGTTATTTAAAAAATTAAATTTTTCTAGTAAATGGAATGTTAGAGATATATTAAGAAATAAAATGAGAACATTTATGGGGCTTGCTGGAGTAGTAGGATGTTGTACTTTAATAGTGTGTGCTCTAGGTATGTTAGATTCCATGAATTTCTTTGTTAAATTACAATTTGAAGATTTATATAATTTTGATTATAAATTAAATCTTAAGGAAAACTTATCAAATAATGAACTACAAGACTTATATAATAAATATGGAAATAATACATCACAAAGTATAGGAATAGAAATAAAGGATAACGATGGTAAAAGAGAATCAAATAATATCTTAGTAACAGATGCAGGTAATTATTTAAGATTTGTAGATAATAAAAACAATATAAAAGAAAAACCATCAGATGATGGAGTATATGTTACCTATAAATTAGCATCTAATAAAGGATATAAACTTGGTGATGAAATTACATGGCATATTTATGGAGATAACAAATATTACACATCTAAGATAATAGGATTTAATAAAGATCCACAAAATCAAAACGTATCTATGACAAAAAAATATTTAGAAAGTCTTGGAATAGAATATAAACCAGATTCTTTATATACAAATGTAGATTTAAAAAATATTAAAGAAATTAAAAATGTTGAAACTATTCAAAATATAGATAACTTAAAAGATGGTATGACTGGAATGCTTTCAATGATGAAAACTATGTTAGTATTAATAATTGGAATAGCTATACTTCTTGGAGGAATAATTATATATAATTTAGGAATATTATCATATACAGAAAAAGAATATCAATTTGCTACATTAAAAGTATTAGGATTCAAAGATAAACAAATAGAAAAAATATTTATTAAACAAAATAACTGGATTGCAATAGTATCAATTATATTTGGTTTACCAATGGGCTTTTATTTAACAGATTGGTTATTTAAAACAGCTATAGAAGAACATTATGATTTTGGTGCTTTTATTGAAATAAAAACTTATATAATTGCAGCAATAGGAACATTTATAATTTCATATTTAGTATCAAAATTTTTAGCAAGAAAGATAAGGAAAATAGATATGGTAACAAGTTTAAAAGGTAATGAGTAGCATAAATAAATTAAAGGAATGTAATATAGGAAATCAATTTAGTATTAAATATCTAGAAGGAACGGAAGAAAAAAAGAAATCTTCAAAACTTAGGATATATTCTTGCATTTTTAATAAATGCTATTAATACAAATTATGATGCTTATGGTTAAAATAAATTAGATTCTTTTGACATTAAAAACGGATGAGAAACCACTTTTATATGTTATAATTTTATGTAGGTGATTAAAATGAAATTAATTAAATTAAAAGATTATGATGAAAAAGCATTCTTATATTATCCAATTAAATCCAAAGCAATATAAACAACAATTAAAGTATAAAATGTTAATTGATTTATTAGCTAATAAGTCTATATTTATTGCTTTTTTTAAACTATTAGTATTGACAAATTTAAAAAAAATGATAGAGTATTGATTAATAAATTGAGGTGGGCTTATGTTATTAGCTTGGACTTTTAATAATTTTTTTAATAAGAATATAAATAGCGAACAATAAACTTTAATATGTTTTTTGTCGCTTTTTTTTTATAAAAAGGAGTGATAAAATGATTTTTAGAATATTAGCAGTTAGAAGTCATAAAAAAATTGTTTTTTGTGATAGCCTAAATGAAAAATATGAAAAAATACAACTTGCAATTCCAAAAGATTTATTTACCTCTTTTCACTTAAAAGTAGGAAGTGTAATATCAGCAAAATATGAAATAACTAAGAATAAATATGATAATGATTTATACTATATAAATGAAATAAAAAATGTAAATAACCATGATAAAAATTTATCATATAAATCAATTAACTCAATTCCTAATTCAATGTTACAATCAAGCTTTATAAATGCTGTTAATGGAGGAATTAATTTAAAATACTGGGAAATGAAACAAAAACTTTTAGAAGAAATAAGAAAGTTTTTAATACAAAAATGTTATATAGAAGTGAATACCTCTCTTCTTATGAATAATAGAGGAACTAGTATTGTAAATCCTATGAAGGTTGATAGTAAATATTCTGGAAATAAATATTTAAAAATAACCCATGAAATTGAATTGAAAAAGCAATGTTATTTAACCCTAAAATCATTATTTGAAATAGGTTATGTAGCAAGAGATGTATATTCAACAACAAAGTCTGCAAATGAATATCTTACAATGGAATTAGTAGCACCAATTGAAGATGATTTAAGTGCAGATGAATTATATTTATATGTATATGAAACAGCAATAAAATTAGCAAGAGAATATGGAATTACTTATAATGAATTATTTAAAACAATAGAAAAGAAAGATGTATTAGAATTATACTTTAAAGATCATAAGGAATTTGTAAAAGAAGAATTTCAATATTTTTATAAAAGATTATTGGAAGAAGAGAAAAATATATTATTTTTAAATGCGCCAGTTGATTCACCTCTAGCTAAAAATTCTGATTACGGAATACCATTAGAAACAAAATGGGCTATAGGAAAAAGAGGAATAGGTCATGGTTACATAGATCAAGATGATATTACGATAATTAGTGAATTATTTAAAGAACAACAAAAACAATTAAAAGAAAAAGAAATAGATGCAGAATTAGATAAAGATTATTTAACTACACTGCTTTATGCAGGAATAAGTACTAAAAGTTTAAATATAGGAATTGATAGATTTATGTATAAATTCTTAGGATTAGAACATGAAGATAAAGCTATTAAAATATTAGGAATATAGGAGTTAATATGGAAAAAGTGTTATTTTTATACCCTCCTACTGTATATGCAAATCACAGTATGTTTAAGCATTTTACATATTTTGGAGAGACAATTGATGTAATAAGTAGATATTATTCTAATATATCGGTATTAGATTGTGCAGTTGAGCAAATAGAACAAAAAATAATATTTAATGAATTTAAACAATGTAATTTACTAATAATGGAAATAGAACCATATAATATAGAGGTATCTCTTTCACTTGCAAATTTATATAAATCATTTAATACAAAAGGAAAAATAATAATATATGGAACAGCAGTAACTATTATGCCAAATTATTTTAAAAAGGAACTATTATTTGATTATATAATTTCTAATGGAAATTTTGCAATTGGAATATTAGGAATAATGTCTTCGTTATTAGGAATTAAATATCCATATAAAGAAAAAGGATTATATTTTGAAAAGAAGAACAATGAATACATACTTAAAGGAAAAAATATTCAATTACCAGTAAAAGATTGGGGAATTGGTAATAATAAACTGTTACCACTAGAAAAATATAAATTCTATAATAATGGAATGTTTGAATTAACAGTTCAAACAGGATGTCCGTTTAATTGTTCATTTTGTTCTGAAAAAGTATTATTTAATAAAGAATGTGGAACAAAATATCGAGAAGTAGAAGACATAATAAAAATAATAAATAGTATAAAACATGATTTTAATGAAATTTATTTTTCTGCAACTACAATGACTGCGAATAGAAAATGGACAATAGATCTATGTAATAGATTAATTGAAGAAAAAAATAAATTACCATGGAGAACTGTAACTAGAATAGATTGTGTTGATGAAGAATTACTATTGTTGATGAAAAAAGCAGGTCTAAAAAAATTATGTTTTGGAGTTGAAACATTTGATGATGATTTATTAAAGAAGATTAATAAGCATCAAACAGTAAATAAAGTATTAGAAGTAATAGAATTATGTAATAAATTAGATATAAAAGCAAAAGCATTATTAATGTTAGGAATACCTGGACAAACAGCTGATAATGTTAAATCAACAGTTAAAATATTAAAAAAACTAAATGTAGAATATCGCTTTAAAGAGTATTCTCCAATTAGAGAAGCTCATATTTTAGATTCCGAGGGAAAAAATATTTCTGATATGATTCCATTATTTAGTAGATATGAATATAGATGTGATAGTATAAAAGGATTATCTAAAGAAGAATATATGGAATTACTTTTTCCAACAGGATATGTGAGGTGATACTCATGATAGAACATTTGAAAAGTGGTATATCAATTTCTACACATCTAGGATGTGGACTAAAATGTTCTTATTGTGTTCTAGCAACTTTAGAAAGATTTAATGAAGGTGCAATATTACAAATTAAGCCAAAAAAATTAGTTGATGAATTATTAAATAATAAATATTATGAAAAGAATAAAACCCCAATTATGATTAATAATAGAACAGATCCGTTTATTAAAGAAGTTATACCATATACATTAGAAATTCTAGATTTATTAATTGAAAAAGATATAAAATCACCAATATTAATTATTTCTAAATTTGCTCCTCCAGTTGAATTAAAAAAGTATTTTGATTATTTAGATATATGTTTCTTCTATTCATATTCTGGAATAGATAGTGATTTTAATTATAAAAAAGTATTTGACGATTTAAAAGAGATAAATAAAATAGTTCCAAAAAAATCTAGATATCACTATTTTAGACCAATTATCCCTGGAGTAAATGATAATTTAGAATTCATGAAGAAAATAATAAATATATTTGTAGAGAATAATTTTGAATCATCTGTAATAGCAGGTTTTAGAGTAACAAATTTAAATAAACATTTAATAAAAGAAAAAAGTATTGATTTAGAAAAGATAGACTATAGTCATAAATTAGTAAATAACAATATTTATGAAATTAATAAGTGGTTTTTTAAAAGTAATTATTATATTTTTAGACATACAAGTTGTGCTCTAGCTTATCATACAAAATCATTTAATAAACTAAATTATTATAAAAAAGAAGGACATTGTTTTTCTTCTTGCCCAAATAATTCAATATGTTCTAAAAAGAAAATAAACATAAATGAAATCTTTAAAGAATTAAAGAAAAGGTTTAAAGATAAGTATGATTTAGACTATGATAATGATTCTATAATAATAAAATCAGAATGTTCACAAGAATTAGTAGCATACATTAAAAATGCATTTGGTTGTAAAGTAAATGCAACAAGTGTTAAGTTATCAAAATCAGAAGAGGTGATTTTGGGTGAATAAAAATAAAATAATAATTGGATGTGATTTGCATAATACATTATTATTAAGTAATGAAGCATGGATAAAAGCATATTTGCATTATAATTGTAATATAGATAAAGATCAATTAGCTAAATCAATTTATAATAAAGAGTCTAGAAAAGAAATATCTAAGAAATATAATATAGATTATGAAATGGTTAAAAACAAATATCATGAAAACTGCAAACCAAATATTAAATTAATTATGTTTATTAAAATGTTAAAAGAATTAGATATACCAGTTTTATTAATATCATCTTCAAATAAAGAAAAAGTAGATAAAGACTTATTAAAATTAAAAAATTATATTGTATTTGATAAAGTATATACAAAAGAGAATTTTAAAAAAGATAACATGAAAGATTGGAATAGAATAATTAAAGAGAATAAAGCAGATTTAATGATTTATATTGGAAATGATTATGATGAAGATATAATAAAAAATGATAAAGTAGTAAGTATTCTATCAGGACATTTTTTTAAAGAATTAAAAGATGTAGGAATATTAAAAGAAAGGGGAAAAAAGTAATGAATTTATTATTAAATGAAGAAGATAAAGATGGTTATATAATGAATCAAATAGAAAGTATTAATAAGATGATTGAAAACTTAGATAAAAGATGGATACATTACAAAACTATAAAATCTTTATTAGAAGATACATTAAATGAATTAAAAAAAATAAAGTTTAATAATAAAACTATTCAGAGAACGCATGAAAGAAAAATAGAAAAATATATTAATTGGGTTGAAGTATATAGACTAGCAAATTACCATTTTTCAAGATACTTGAATTCAAAAACATCATATAGTGAAGGGTTGTTTTCAACATTACTTGCATTAAATAATATGTATATTCATGATAAAAGTATAAAAAATATTGGCATTATTGGATGTGGACCTGGAAGAAGCGTACTTGATTTTTCACTAGCATATCCGAATGCTAAAATACATGGATTAGATTATTCATCAGTAGCACTTACATTAGGGAAGAAAATAGTATCTTCTTGTGATAAAGAAATTGAAATAGTAAGAAGAGAAGATAATATCATAATAGATAAGATAAATGGATTTAAAAGAAATAATTGTTTATGGAGTATGTTTGATCTAACAAAATCAAATATAAAAGAAGAATTTGATATTGCAGTATGTTCTAATGTAATTAATCTAATGCCTAATCATAAAGAAGCAATAAATAAAATATATAATATGATTACTCCTAATGGTTATATAATTTATGCAGATTTAACTGGATGGAGAATAGATAGAAAAGAAGAACAAGAACTATTAAAAGATAAGGACTCCATAAAAAAATGTTTTGAAGATACCGGTTTTGTAACTATTGAATGTTTTGATGGTGGTCCTTATGTAGAAAAAGAAAATGATTCTAATTTTATTTTTTATAAACAAACATACTATATAGGAAGGAAGTGTATTAAATGAAAAAAGTTATATTATTAAGTGGACCAGATAAAACTAAATATTTTAGTAAAAGATTAACACAAATAATAAAGAGTAAATGTAATAATCCACATAATATGGTTGTTATTCCAGCAGATGCTAATAATATAAAAAAGAATGATAAACAATTTAATGGTAACGAAGAAGTAGTAGGAGTATATAAGAATTTTAAAAAATTATATCCTGAATTAGAAAATATAATATTATTGGATAGTAGAATTGATTCTAAAAAAGGTAAAGATTACTTAAAAAATGCTGATATTATTTATTTATTAGGAGGAGATCCTTTTATTCAGCTAAAATACTTGCGTGATAATGGCTATGATGATATAATATGCAACACAAATGCACTATTGATGGGTGTTAGTGCAGGATCTATGAATTTGTCAAAAGACTCTTATTATTCAAAAGATGAAGATTATAAAGAAAGTATTATATATAAAGGATTAGGAATTACATCTATAACAATAGATCCACATTTCTATAAAAGTAATAAAGAACAAGTTGAAGAAATAAAAAAATATTCAAAAGATAGAAGAATAATCGGATTACCTAATCGTTCAATAATAGTAATTGATAAAGATATAAAATATATAGGAAGAGTATATATATATGAAAATGGTAATTTAATTAAAATATAGTAAAAAAATAGGGGGATAGTAAAATGAATTGGGCACTAGAAGAAGCTAAAAAATTAATTGAAAAATACCCAGATAAAGAAGAATTTACTATTGCATCTGGAGTAAGTCCATCAGGATTTATTCATATTGGAAATTTTAGAGAAATAGTAACAACTTTTTTTATAGGGAAAGAATTAGAAAATTTAGGAAAAAAAGTAAGATATATATTATCATTTGATGACTTTGATAGATTAAGAAAAGTTCCAAAAGGTATACCAAGTGATTACAGTAAATATATAGGTATGCCATATTCAAGTATTCC
Organism: uncultured Erysipelotrichaceae bacterium; assembly: GCA_902793375.1. Taxonomy (GTDB): domain Bacteria; phylum Bacillota_I; class Bacilli_A; order RF39; family UBA660; genus RUG13868. Next base: position 22,553 of record CADBDE010000006.1, read on the forward strand.
AAGTCCATTTAGCAAAGATAAGTCTTATGCAAAAGAAATGGAAGATCGTTTTCTTGATGAATTAAATAGAATGGGAATTAATCCAGAAATTATTTCACAAACAGAGCAATATAAGAGTGGAAGATATAATGAAAAAATACAACTTGCTTTAGATAATAGAAAAAAAATATTTGATATAGAATCTAAATTTAAAACACAAACATTTACTGAAGAGGATAGAGATAATTATTATCCAATAAGTTTGTATTGCAATAAATGTAAAAAAGATTCAACAAAGATTTTATCATGTGATTCTAAAGGTAATATAGAATACAAATGTGAATGTGGTAATCATGAAATAGAAAATTTAAATGATTGTTCTAATATTAAACTTCAATGGAAAGTTGATTGGCCAATGAGATGGCAACAAGAAGGAGTAATATTTGAACCAGGTGGAAGAGATCATTCTGCTGAAAATGGTAGTTATGCAGTTTCAAAAGTAATAGCTAAAGAAATATTTGGATATGATGCACCATCTTATGTAGCATATGATTTTATAGGAATAAAAGGAGCTAATGGAAAAATGGCTTCATCATCTGGAAATGTATTAACATTAACAGATTTGTTAAACGTATATGATAAAAATATTATTTTATGGTTTTATGCAAAAAATAATCCAAGTCATCAATTTAATATAGCCTTAGATGAAGATGTTTTAAGATATTATAGTGAATTTGATAGAATGGTAAAAGCTTATTTTTTAAATAAACTAGATAAGAAAAATGCAAGTATTATATCTTTAACAGATGTAACAAAAAGTTATTTAAATAATCCTGATTTTGGAACAATATCTAATTTTTTACCAATGGTAAATTACAATATAGAAGCACTAGTATCATTATTAAAAAAAGAAAATATTGATTGTAATTCATTACAATTTAAATCAAGATTATTAAAAGCAATTAATTGGTTAGAAAAATATAATAATAATAAACTTCATATATTAGAAGAATTCAATAATGAATATTATGATTCATTATTAAATGAAGAAAAAATATGGGTTGAGAAGACAAATGAAATATTACATAAAGAATATAAAAATACAAAAGAATTGCAAGAAGAATTATATGCTATAGTAAAAACAGAAAATGATAATCCAAAAGAATTAAAGGAAAAACAAAAACATTATTTTCAAATAATATACAATATGGTTATTGGAGAAGATAAAGGACCTAAATTAGGATTATTACTATTTGCATTAGATAACGATAAAAGGGAACAATTATTAAATTCTAAATATAAAAATAATGTTACTTACAAAAAAAATAAGACTAGAGAAATCTAGTTTTTTTTATTTTAATTGACATACCTTAGAAGATATTACTGAATTATATTTAAATAAAAGTGATAATACTAAAGTAAAAAAAATTAATTGTCGTTAATCTTTAGTACTTAAAAAAATAAATAGTAAAAATGTAAAGGAAAATAAGTTTTATTTATTTAATTACTATTTAATAATAAATAATGATGATATAATAATATTTAATATGTGAGGTGAATATTATGAAACAAAAGTTATTATTATTTGGAGCCTTATTACTTGTTTGTTTAGTTGTTTGTATAGTTATAATAAATAATAAAAATCAAAAAGAAGATTTTAATAGTTATGTTCTTAAAACAATTATGTTAGTAGATGATGGAGGAGGTTATTATACAGGAAGAGCAAAAAAAGAAGAGTTAGATAATAACGCTTGGGAAGGTATGGATAACGCTGTTACTTTAGAAAATGGTAAAGTAGAGATTGATATATCAAAAGCTAGACCTTCATTTTGTTCATCAGCTGTATATATGGCTTTCTTAAAATCATTATTAGATTGGGATAAAGATGGCAAAATATCATATGAAGCTTAAAAAAAATTTAAAACCATATACTGTAGAAGATAGAGAGTGGCCAATTCAAGCAGATGGTGTAGGTATTTGGGGTAGAGCAAATGCAAATGGACCTGGATTTGCCGTTCTAATAGAAGAACTAGGAGTAGGAGAAAGTACTTACTTGCCACCTAAGACTTCTTTTGATAATTTAGATGATTATTATGATATGTGGAAAAAAAATTGAATCAGGAGATTTTATAAAAATATTTTGGAATGAATATATAGGAGCTAATGATGAGTTATCTGAATCTGGACATATGGTAGTTTTTCTTGATTTTGAAGAAATAACAGATGAAAATTGGCAAAAGGATGGTTTAGTTTACTATTGGTCTTCAAATGGATCAGGATATAAAACTGATAAGGGATATGGTGTTGGGAAAGCACCTCTTTCAAATGTTTATAGAGCAATTTCAACACATATCGATAACCCAGCTGCTTTCAATAATGCAAAAAATATTCAGCCAGATAATGTTAATGCTTGGTTAAGTGCTCTTGATGGAAAATATGTTGCATCTGAAGAAGAGTTAATACAAGCTATTAATGGTGAAAAAATATATGGTTTTGACAAAAAGGAATAAATATAAATGGAAAAATATAAAGAAATAGAACAAAGTATAATTAAAAAATATAGAAAAGATATTTGGAGTAAATTTGTTAAAGGTGTTGTAGATTACGAATTAATACAGGAAAATGATAATATCATGGTTTGTATTAGTGGAGGTAAAGATTCCTTTTTACTTGCAAAGTTAATACAAGAATTACAAAGACATGGTAAAGTTAAATTTAATGCTCATTATGTTGTAATGGATCCAGGATATCATGAAACTAATCGACAATTAATAGAAGAAAATGCAAAAACACTTAATGTACCTATAGAAATATTTAATAGTGATATATTTGAAGTTGCTAATACTAAATTTGATTTTAAGACTGCATGTTATATGTGTGCTAGAATGAGAAGGGGATACTTATATAGTAAAGCTCAAGAATTAGGTTGCAATAAAATAGCTTTAGGACATCATTTTGATGATTTTATAGAGACAACTTTATTATCAATGTTCTATGGATCTGAAGTAAAAACAATGATGCCTAAACTTCATAGTGATAACTTTGAAGGAATAGAACTAATTAGACCAATGTTATTAATAAAAGAAGAAGATATAATTTCATGGAAAAAATATAATGAATTGACTTTTCTAAATTGTGCTTGTAGATTTACAGAAAGAACGTCTTTATTAAATGATGGAACAAGTAAGAGAAAAGAAATGAAAGAGTTAATAAAGAATATGAAAAAAGTTAATCCTCATGTAGACCAAAATATTTTTAAAGCGTTAGAAAATGTTAATATGAGTTGTATTTTAGGATGGCATAAAGAAGGAAAAAAACACTCATTTTTGGATGAATATGAGAAAAATAAATAAAAATTTCATTAATTATCTTTTATAATTTTTATTACTTTTAAAAATAATTAATCTATAAAAAATATGATATATTATTTGCTAGGAAGTGATTGTATGAAAAATAATAGAGAGAAAACAGTGATTAAAACAAGTATAATAAGTATTATTTCAAATATACTTTTATCTGGTTTTAAAGCTTTTGTTGGATTAGTTGCTAATTCAATAGCAATTATTTCTGATGCTGTAAATAATTTAAGTGATGCTTTATCAAGTATAATTACTATAATTGGTACTAAATTAGCTGGAAAAGAACCAGATAAAGAACATCCATATGGTCATGGAAGAATTGAATATATAACTTCTTTAATTGTATCAGCAATAGTTTTATATGCAGGTATTACAGCAATGGTAGAGTCTATTAAAAAAATAATTAATCCGGAAAATGTGGATTATAGTGTAATTACTTTAGTAATATTAATTGCTGGTATTATAGTAAAGTTTGTATTAGGGATATATGTTAAGAAGAAAGGAAAAATTGTTAATTCTGATTCTTTAATAGCAAGTGGATCTGATGCTTTTAATGATGCAATTCTTTCTATTTCAGTACTTGTATCTGCAATAATTTACATGGTGTTTAATATAAATTTAGAGGCTTATGTTGGAGTATTACTTTCAATATTTATAATAAAAGCAGGAATAGAATTAATTAAAGAATCAGTAGATAATATGTTGGGAGTAAGAATTGAAAGTAGTCTTGCCAAAAACATAAAAAAAGAAATAATCAAAGAACCGGACGTAAAAGGAGCATTTGACTTAATTCTTAATGATTATGGACCAGATAAGTATTCAGGTTCTGTTCATATTGAAGTCCCTGATACTTTATCGGTTTCTGATATTGATAAAATCTCAAGAAGAATAACAAAAAATATAATGGAAAAATATGGAGTTGTTCTTCATACAATTGGGGTTTATTCAGTAAATACTAAAGATAAGAAAATATTAAAGGTGCAAAAAGAAATACATGATATTGTTTTTTCTCATAAAGGTATCCTACAAATGCATGGGTTCTATTTTGATGAAGATAATAAATCTATAAGCTTTGATATAATTATTGATTTTGAAATTAAAAAAAGAGAAGAAGTTTATAAAAAAATTGTTGATGAAATTCAAGAAAAATATAAAGATTACAAAATAAGTATTGTTTTAGATATAGATGTTAGTGATTAAATTTAAAAGCAAGAACTAGATAAATCTAGTCCTTTTTTATATTTTAAATCAATAAAAAAGTGATATAATTATCTTTATAAGATGATTAATATATGAGGTGATAATATGAAAACAGAAAATAATATATTAATTGCTTTTATATTAAATATTATATTTTCTATATTTGAATTTTTGGGAGGAATTTTTACTAACTCAATATCAATCTTATCTGATTCTATTCATGATTTAGGAGATGCCTTTTCTATTGGTTTATCATATTTTATGGAAAGAAAAAGTAAGAAACATGCTGATAATAAATATACATATGGATATATTAGATATTCTGTATTAGGAGGAGTAATAACTACTACTATATTGTTTGTTGGTTCTATATTTGTAATAATAGGAGCAATAAAAAGAATAATGAATCCAGTTGAAGTTAATTATAGTGGTATGATTATTTTAGCAATTATTGGTGTTATATTAAATTTTATTGCTGCTTTTGTAACTAGAGAGGGAGATTCTATTAATCAAAAAGCAGTTAATTTACATATGCTTGAAGATGTTATTGGATGGATAGCTGTATTAATTGGAGCTATCGTAATGAATTTTACTGATATTAAAATAATAGATTCTATTGTGAGTTTAGGAGTTGCTATTTTTATATTAATAAGTTCATTAAAAAATCTAAAAAAGGTTTTGGATTTATTTCTAGAAAAAACTCCTGATGGAGTTGATATCGATAAATTAAAAAATCACTTACTTAAGATAAAAGGTGTCGAGGACATTCATCATATTCATGTATGGAGCATAGATGGATATAATAATTATGCTACTATGCATATTGTATCCAAATCTAAAGATATTAATAAAATTAAAAAAGAAATACGTGAAGAATTAGAAGAACATAATATATGTCATGCTATACTAGAAACAGAAAATGAAGCTTGTGATGATATAGAGTGTAATGTACATTTAAATAACATAGAAACACATCACCATCATCATTAAAAATCTAATAGGAGTATATATTAAATGAATAAGGAAATATTACAAAAAAATATAGATAAACTTCATATTACAGAAATGGGAAGAGACAGAATAAAAAAAAATCTAAAAATAGATACTGATGATGTAGTTGAATACTGTAGAAGAAAAGTGTTAGATAGAAATTGTATTATTTTTAAACAAGGTAAAAACTTGTATTGTGAAATTAACAATATAAAGATTACTATTAATTCATATAGTTATACAATTATTACTGCACATATTATCAAATAAAGTATTTATTTAATTATTTGAATGGAGGAAAGAGATTATGCTTGAGCATTTAGTAGAAGGACATTTAGGTTCCTATTACATTTCATCAAGTGAACCTGAATTTATAGAAGAGTATTGTGAAACATGAGGAGATTCTGATACGATTTTGACATCGTGGGATGACTCAGAAAAAGATGCACGAGTTAACGCTTTATTACGTTACTTTATGATAAAAAAATATAAATTCAAGAGAAGATATAGATAAAAAAGTTGATGAATATATAAGTTATGATGTAGAAAAAAAAGATATAATCCCATCACTTTTAAATTATATAGATTGTATTAATGAAGAAACATATAATTTTGCAACATATTTATTCGAAAGTAAAAATATTAATGAAGATGAATATAAAAGAATTATAAATATATCACGTTTGGAAGATGATAGACAAATTAAAATGGTTAAGTATTTTTCAAAATCAATGTTTACTAAAGATTCTAATGGAAATGTAAAAGTTCTTAAACTAGCAAAAAAATAGTACTATTATATTAATTACTATTATGAATAACACTTTTTAAAAAAAAGTGTTTTTTTATTATTCATTAAGTGATATAATCTTCTTGGTTACTTCTTATAGAATTACAATAATGAAAGGAGAATTTATGAAAAAGAAAGTTTTATTTGGATTATTTGTTCTAGTTATGTGTTTTACAATAATAGGATGTGGAAAGGAAGAAGAAAAATCAAAAACAGATTATTTAGTTTTAGTTAATAAGCAAAGTAAACTTCCAGAAGATTGGGAAGAAAGAATTGAATTAGTTGATTATACTAATGGACTTGGAGAAACTGTTAAAATTGAAAAAAAAGCAGCAAAAGCTTTTGAAGAATTAAGAGAAGATTTAAAGAAAGAATACTCCGATTTTGTAATAGAAGCAGATAGTACATATCGTTCTGTTGCACGTCAACAAGAAATTTGGGATGAATTTTTGAATGAAAAAGGAGAAGAATATACTAAAAAATATGTTGCAGTTCCAGGTACATCAGAACATCATACAGGGCTTGCAATAGATATTAAATTAGATAAGAATGGCACTATTGTTTATGATAATGATGAAATGACTGCAGAAAAAGATATTTTCTCAAGAATTCATGCTAAACTTGCTGATTATGGATTTATTTTAAGATATCCAGAAGGAAAAGAAGATATAACTGGATATGGCCCAGAAGTATGGCATTTTAGATATGTAGATGATAAGGAAATTGCTAAAGAAATAATGGATAAAGGAATTACTTTAGAAGAGTATTTAAAAAATAAATAGTTATCTTATGTAAGTATTAAAAAGGATTCTATATAATCCTTTTTTCATTTATTTTTCACAATTTATTCAAATTAAATACATTTTTATTATTTAGAATTAAACATGAAAAGGAGGAATTTTAATTAAAAATAATGTATAATATTTATAGTAAATATAATAGTAAGGAGGTAATGTTTAGTGAAAGATAAAATATTGTTATTTATTATTGGAGTTTTGGTTGGTGCGGTAATATCTACTGGTATTTTTTATATTTATACTTCAACTAACTCAAATGAGTGTAGTAATAATTATGAGATGAATAGAGAAATGCATAATGGACAACCACCTGAAATGGGTGAAGAACCACCAGAAAAACCAAATGGAAATTTTGGAGAAGATGGACAATTACCAGAAAAGCAAGATGATAATAATTCTCAAAATAATAATAATCAATCTAATAAGAAATAACGGTGATTTAATATGAAAAGATTAATAAAAATATTTAGTTTATTATTAATAATATTCTTTTTATCTTCAATAAATGTAAATGCAGATAGTAAAATTTTATATGTAAAATTAGATAGTCTAGAGTATTCTACTAATAAAAATGATTATAGTAGTATAACTGAGTATAAAACTTTAGAAGATTTTTTGAAAGATTATAATTCAAATAACCTTCCTAGTATTTATGTAACTGATTTTTTATTTGATGGAGTTACATCTGTTAAAACACCCGATTTAGATGATTTTATACTAAATGATTCTAATGATACTAAAATTAAAACTTTAGAAATAAAAGTAATAAATATTAATACTATTGGGAATATTGAATTTAGTGGTGAGATAACTGGAGCGATGATTGGTGTAGATACAAATAATAAAAAAGGTGATATTAATATCATACTAAATAATGTATCAATAGATACTGATTCCAAAAAAGCACCAGCTATATATGTATATAATAAAGATAAAAACTATACAGATTGTAAAGTTACTATAAAAACTCTTTCTAATACAAAGAATTATATTGAAGGAGGAAAATTAAAAAAAGTTAGTTTACTTGAATCTGAAGAATTAGAAAAATATAGTAGTTATTATTCAAATGATAGTTTATCTAACTATAACAAATATTCATCATATTATGGTATTTATACAAAAAATGAAATAGATAGTATTCTATTTGCTACTGTTACTGCTGATTCTGAAGATTTAAAAGATGGAGATCCTTATTATTACTACAAGGCAAGTGGTGCAATTAGTTCTGATATAGATTTATACTTTGAAGGTGAAGGATTTTTGAGTGTTACTAGTAAGAATAAAGAAGGAATTGAAACTAAAGGTAATCTAACATTTAGTGGTGGAACTGGAGATTATGAAATATATTCACAAGATGATTGTTTAAATACAACTACGGCAAATAGTAGTACTCAAACAGTAAGAAATGATTTAACAATTGATGTTAATTCTTTAATTGCACAGGTTGATTCTTTAGCAGATGAAGGTGATGCAATAGACTCTAATGGTCAATTAATTATCAATGGAGGAACTATCTATGCTTTTGCACATCCAACAAGTCAAGATGCGGGACTAGATTCAGGAAATGGAACATATATAAATGGTGGAACAGTAATATCAACTGGTAATATGACAGATCAAATATCAAATGATTCAAAACAAAAATATATTTATGCTAGTTTTGATAAAATTGATAAAGATACTTTAGTTGTTATTAAAAATCAAAATGATAAAATAATAACAGCATTTAAAACAAATAGAGAGATTAAAAGTATTTTATATAGTAGTGAAGATTTCGATTATGAATCATATAAAATATATATTGGTGGAGTAATAGATGGTGAAGAAACAAATGGATTATATACAAAAATAAATAGTTATACTAATGGTGAAGAAATAACATTTAAAGATGTGGGAATTAATATAAAAACATCAAAAAAGACAAATTCAAATAACGCTATTTTGTTTATATTAATTGTAGAAATAGTATTATTGGTTTTATCATCTATAATATATATAAAAGGTATTAATTCTAGTACTATTAATAACAAAACAAATAATTCAAATTTTATATATTATATTATTATTTCAGTTTTAATTGTTGCATTTATTGTCTTATGGCTTTTAATTATAAATAATAGTAAAACTAATACTAATAATAGAAAAGAGAATAGTCAACAATTAAATAATAGTAATATAAATTATTCTTCAGTAAAAGAAATAACAAAGGATGAAGACATTACTGAAGGAAGTTTTGAATCCACAAATAAAGATGAAAATGTTATATCAATAAATGGGAATGTTACTTCAACTATATCTAATGTTTCTATAGATAAAACAGGAGACTCTGATGGGGGAGACAATACAAGCTTTTACGGAATTAATTCTGCTATAATAGCAAAGAATGGAGCAGTTGTTAATATAAAAAATGTTAATATAACAACTGATGCTACTGGAGCTAATGGAGTATTTAGTTATGGTGGATCTGCTACAACAAATAATTCAAGTAGTGATGGAACAACAATTAATGTAAGCGACTCTAAAATAACAACTACTAAGAATAATTCTGGTGGAATAATGACCACTGGTGGTGGAACAATGAACGCAAAAAATCTTATAATTACTACTAGTGGACAATCAAGTGCAGCAATAAGAAGTGATAGAGGTGGAGGTATTGTTAATGTTGATGGAGGATCATACACAACTAATGGAGTAGGATCTCCTGCAATATATTCTACTGCAAACATAACTGTTAAAAATGCTACTCTTGTATCTAATGTAAGTGAGGGAGTAATTATTGAAGGAAAGAATTCTATTACTTTAGAAAGTGTAGAACTTACAGATACACATACTAAAAATGTAAAATCAAAAACTTATAAGAATGTATTTATATATCAATCAATGAGTGGAGATGCTTCTGTTGGTACTGCAGAATTTACTGCAAAAGATAGTACTATTATAACAAATAATGGGGATTCATTTTATGTATCTAATACTAGTGCAATTATTAATTTAACAAACAATATAATAATAAATAATGATTCAAATGGATATTTTTTAAGAGCACAAAAAGATTCTTGGGGAGAAGAAGGAAAAAATGGTGGAAATGTTACTTTGAATCTAACGAATCAAGAAATTGTAGGAAATATCGGAGTTGATGAAATATCTTCACTATCAATTAATATGACTTCATCTAGTTTCAAAGGTATAATAGAAAATGCAGATGGAACTGTTGAATTAAAACTTGATAAATCTAGTACAATTACATTAACTAGCGATAGTTACATAACTAGTCTAAATAATGAAGATACAAGTAATAGTAATATTAATTTAAATGGATATAAATTATATGTTAATGGAATAGAATTAAAAAAATAACTGAGAGAAATCTCAGTTTTTAATATTTTCTTAAACTATATGTTATAATAAATATAGGAGTGATAGTATGAATAAAAAAATTATAATAAGTTTATTAGTAATAGTAGCATTATTTACAATTACTGGTTGTGGATCGACAAAAAAAGAAGAAAATAAAGAGGAAGAAATAGTAGATAAATCATTATTTACAATTAAAGATAAAGAATTCCATTTAGATACTGACAAAGAATATGAAGGATTAAAATATAAAGTATCTTCAGGATTTAGAGAAATTAATAATCTTACTCCATCAAGTACTTATGTTCAATATAATTATCAACCAGAAAATAGTTCAAATTATTTTTATTTTAGAATTTTGTTTTATAGAGGAAAAGATATTGAATTTGCTAAAAATGATTATGTAGGAAATGAAAAACAATTTGAATTTAAAGATGAAACAATAAATAATATTTCTTTTAAATTAATTGATGAAGAAAGAACAGATGGAACGATTCATCACTATTTCATAACTAAAGATGGTAATACTTATATACTTAGTTTTATTTCACAAAATGATATAAGTGATTTCGAAAAAAAAGTTTTAGATTCAATTGAATTATAAAGGTGAAAAATGAAGAATAAGATTATATTTGGTTTATTAGTAATTGTATCTATTTTTGCTATTTCTGGATGTAGTTCAAAGGATACATCAAAAGAAAGAACAATAGAATATTTACTTGATAGATATGTTGATATATATTCAAAAGCTGATATGAGTGCAATTGAAGATATGTTTCCACCATTTTATGTAGAGTATTCTAAAGATTATATAACAAAAGAAAAACTTGAAAAAGATAGAAATAAAGCAAAAGAAGTATATGGAGATGACTTTGAAGTTACATATAAAGTTGGAAATAGTGTAAAGATGACTGATGATGAACTTGAAAAATTAAATAATGATATGATTAATAATTATAATGCTAAAGAAAAAGCCACTGAATGTTATAAATATGAAGTAAGTATTATATTTAAGGGATCAAAAAAAGAGGATCCCGATGCAATGACTACAATGGGTTATTGTAAATATAATGATACGTGGTATTTAGTTAAAGTTTAATTATTAAAAAAGTTAAAAAACTCTATTTGTTTAATAGAGTTTTTTTTTGTTATATGATAAAATGTATCAGGTAGGTGATTTATATGATTAAAAGATTAGCCAAATGTATAAGAGAATATAAAAAGTATACAATACTAACACCTTTATTAGTATCTTTTGAAGTTATATTAGAAGTATTAATTCCATTATTTATGGCTAGAATTATAGATGATGGTTTTGAAAAAGGAGATATGACCACTGTTTATGTTATTGGAGGAGTATTAGTAATACTTTCTTTAATATCTTTAGTATGTGGTGTTACTAGTGGAATATGTGGAAGTAAGGCAGCTACTGGTTTTGCAGCTAATTTAAGACATGATTTATATTATAAAGTTCAAGATTTTTCTTTTTATAACATAGATAAGTTTTCTACAAGTAGTTTAATTACTAGACTTACAACGGATGTAGGTAATATTCAGTTTGCGTTTCAAATGATTATAAGAATAGCTGTTAGGGCACCACTTATGTTAATAATGAGTGTCATTGCAACTTTCTCAATAAGTTCATCTCTTGCTTTAATCTATTTATTAATAATTCCAATATTAGCAATATCCCTTTTAATTATTGGTACTAAAGCACATCCTACTATGAAAAAAGTTTTTTCAACTTATGATGACTTAAATAATGTTGTTGAAGAAAATGTTTCTGCAGTAAGAGTAGTTAAATCTTTTACTTTAGAAGATGAAGAAGAAAGAAAATTTAAAAAAGTATCTAGTAAGATTCATAATTTATTTGTTAAAGGAGAGAAGATTCTTGCTTTAAATAGTCCAGTTATGCAATTTTGTGGATACTTATGTATTATCTTAATTTCTTGGTTTGGCGCTCATATTATAGTAGAATCAAATGGAACTAATTTAACAACAGGAAATCTAATGACAATGTTTACTTATACTACTCAAATACTTGGAAGTTTGATGATGCTTTCTATGATATTTATAGTAGTTATAATATCTAAAGCTAGTGGAGATAGAATTACTGAAGTATTAAATGAAACACCAGATATTAAAAACCCTGAACATCCAGTTTCAAAAGTATTAGATGGATCTATTGATTTTAAAGATGTTTCTTTTAGTTATATAAAAGATGAACAAAAACTAGTTCTTGATAATATAAATATTAAAATCAATTCAGGTGAAACTGTAGGTATTATTGGAGGAACTGGTAGTGGTAAATCCAGTTTAGTAAATCTAATTCCTAGATTATATGATGTTACTAGTGGTGATTTATTTGTTGGAGGACATAATGTTAAAGATTATGATTTAAAAGTATTACGTGATGAAGTTTCTTGTGTTCTTCAAAAAAATGTATTATTTACAGGAACAATAATTGAAAATATAATGTGGGGAGATGAATCAGCATCTTTTGAAGATGTTGTAAGAGTTTGTAAACTAGCTCAAGCAGATGGTTTTATTAATGAATTCAAAGATGGTTATAACACTAAGATAGAAGAAGGTGGAACTAACGTATCTGGAGGTCAAAAACAAAGACTATGTATTGCAAGAGCACTTCTTAAAAAACCAAAAATATTAATACTTGATGATTCTACAAGTGCAGTAGATACAAGAACTGATAAATTAATTCAAGAAGCATTTAAAAAAGAAATTCCAAATACAACAAAAATTATAATTGCACAAAGAATATCAAGTGTTGAAAATGCTGATAAAATAATAGTTTTAGATAATGGAAAAATAGATGCTATTGGAACTCATAGTGAACTTCTTAAGAAGAATAAGATATATAAAGAAGTATATCAATCTCAAGTAAAAGGAAGTGATAAAGATGAATAATAAACATGGTTTTGAAATAAAGAGAGGAACTTTTAAAAGACTTCTTTCTTATCTAAAAAAATATAAATTTAGATTAATATTAGTATTCATCTGTATACTAGTTAGTGCTTTAGCAGGTGCTTTAGGATCATTATTCTTACAAGGATTAATAGATGACAATATACTTCCTATGATGGAAAATTCATCTACTGATTATGGACCACTTATGAATGCATTAGTGGTAATGGCTGGAGTTTATATATTTGGAATAATATCTAATTATGTTTATAACATTTTAATGTGTACTATATCACAGGGTGTATTAAGAGATGTTAGAGATGATATGTTTGTAAAAATGCAACATTTACCAGTTAGATATTTTGATACTCATTCTCATGGAGATATTATGAGTAGATATACTAATGATACAGATACATTAAGACAAATGATTTCACAAAGTATGCCTCAAATGGTTTCTTCATTAATGACTATTATTGCAGTAGTATTTTCAATGTTTTATTTAAACTGGATATTATCTTTATTTGTCATGTTTTTTTCTTGTATTACAGTTATATTGACAAGGAAACTTGCTAAAAAGAGTGCAAAATATTTTATTAAAGGACAAAAAAGTTTAGGAAAAGTAAATGGTTATATAGAAGAAATGCTTAATGGACAAAAAGTTGTTAAAGTGTTTACTCATGAGAGTATTTCTAAAGAAGAATTTGATAAATTAAATGAAGAGTTAAGAAATGTTTCTCATTCAGCTAATAAGTTTGCAAATATTACAATGCCTATGGCAGGAAATTTAGGTTATTTAGAGTATTTATTAGTCGCAGTTATTGGAGCAGTATTAACAAGCAGTGGTAGTTCAATTATTTCAATTGGTACAATTATTTCATTCTTACATTTAACAAGAAGTATTCAAATGCCTATTAACCAAGTAACTAACCAAATCAATTCAGTTGTAATGGCTCTTGCTGGAGCATCACGTATATTTGAAATGATGGATGAAGAAAGGGAAGTAGATAATGGATATGTAACTCTTGTTAAAGTGGTTGAAAAGAATGGAAAATATAAAGAAGCTAAAGAAGGAATTTGGGCATGGAAACATCCTCACCATGATGGCTCTTTAACTTATACACCTCTAAAGGGAAACATTGAACTTAACGGTGTTGATTTCTCTTATGTAAAAGGAAAACAAGTGTTACATGATATTAGTATGTGGGCAAAACCAGGACAAAAAATTGCGCTTGTTGGAGCAACTGGAGCAGGAAAAACAACAATAACAAATCTTATTAATAGATTTTATGATATTGAAGATGGAAAAATAAGATATGATGGAATAAATATTAATAAGATAAAAAAAGAAGACTTAAGAAAAAGTCTTGGAGTTGTTTTACAAGATGTATTTTTGTTTACTGGAACAATTGAAGATAATATCAAATATGGTAACTTTAATGCAACTCATGAAGATGTAGTAAAAGCTTGTAAGTTAGCAAATGCACATGAATTTATTATGAAATTACCAAATGGGTATAATACTATGTTAACAGGTAATGCTCAAGAATTATCTCAAGGACAAAGACAGTTATTATCAATTGCAAGAGTTGCAATTAATAATCCTCCTGTAATGATTCTTGACGAGGCTACATCTAGTATTGATACAAGAACAGAAAAAATAGTTCAAGACGGTATGGATAAATTAATGAAAGGAAGAACAGTATTTGTAATTGCTCATAGATTATCAACTGTTAGAAATTCAAAGGCAATTATGGTTATGGAACATGGTAAGATTATCGAAAGAGGTAACCATGAAGAATTAATAGATCAAAAAGGAGAATATTATAAACTATATACAGGTGCTTTTGAATTAGAATAAAAAATTAATATTTTATAAAAAAAATAAATTTTTTAATAATTTTTGATATAATAATAGTGGTGAGTATAATGGAAAAGAGAAGAACAAAAAAAGAAATAGTTAAAATGTTATTAAAAAATAATGAGTTGGATGAAAAAGATGAAGAAGAACTTTTGGATTTATTAGTAGATCAACCAATTAGTATTGATGTTGATAAGCAAGAAGAAGCTAAAATGACTAGAGGAGATAGAATAGCTGATAAGGTAAGTGAAGTAGCTGGATCTTGGGGATTTATTTTAGGTTTTTGTGCATTTTTGTTATTTTGGGTTATATTGAATGCTTTTATTCTTCAAGAAAAAAATCAAGCTGATCCATATCCATTTATTTTATTAAATCTATTATTATCTTGTTTAGCTGCTTTACAAGCTCCTATTATTATGATGAGTCAAAATAGACAAGCTGCAAAAGATAGTTTAAGAAATCAAAATGATTATAGAACTGATTTAAAAAGTGAACTTATTTTGGAAGAATTACATAACAAAATGGATGAAATATTAAGAAATCAAAGAAAGATTTTAAAAGAAATTGATAAAGAAGAAGAAACAAAATAACTTGTTTCTTCTTTTATTAATTATTTGTTATAATATGTTTGATGATATAAATGCTACGAAAAGTAGCAAAAAAATAATAAAAATGTAACTTGTATTTGCTTGTTTTAAAATAAAAAATAAGTAAAATTTGCATTAAGGAGCGTGAATTATATGTTATTTAATGAAAAATTAAAAAGAATAAGAAAAGAAAATAATTTAACACAAGAAGAATTATCAGAAAAGTTAAATGTTTCTAGACAAGCTATTACTAAATGGGAAAGTGGTGAAGGAATTCCTGACATTGAAAATCTAAAACAAATAAGTAATATGTTTAATATTTCTATTGATGAATTAGTAAAAGAAGAGAAGGATATTAATATAGATGCAAAAAAACAATACATGAGTGTTAATGAATTAGAAATAGATCATAATAAACACTTTGATATTAATATTAGTAAGATATTTGAGTTGAATATCAAACCAATTATTGAAGAAAAAGTAAAAGTAGAAATATCATCTAATGATGAAGAGAATATCGAAGAATTATTAAAGGTTAAGTTTGATAATTTATATAATAGATTAGATATAGATATAAAAAATAAATCTAAAGCAAATGATATTACTATTAATTTATATATTCCTGAAAAATATATTAATGATATTGAATTAAAATCTAAGTTAAAATATTTAAATATTTATGATATTTATATTAATGAACTAGAATTTGATGGAGTATTAAAGTACTTTAATGTTTATAATTCAAAAGGAAAAATGATTTTAAATGCTACAAAATGTGATATTGAAGCTAAATATGATAATTTTGATGGAATTCTTGAAATAAATACAATTAATTCTATTGCAAGAGTATCTATTCCAAAAGAAACTAAGTATAAGACTATTTTAAAAGGAATTAAAAATGAATTTATTAATTCTATTAATAGTGAAGAATCAGAAAATATTATTGAATTAAATGGTATTAATAGTAAGATTATTATAAACGAAATGAAAAATCAATAATAAAGAAAGAGTTTAAATTGACTAATTCTTTTTTTAATAATATAATAATTATTAAGAATAGAGGAGTGAAAGTATGGAAGAAAATAAAGAGCAAAATATTAAAGAAAATAACGAAGAAGCAAAATCTGTTGAACCAATTGTTGAATCACTTGATGATACAGGAACAATTTCCAGTCAACCAATTCAAAAAGAACCAATTGATTTTAACGAAACTTCTTCTGAAGTAGTAAGTGAACAACCAACTCAAGATGCAAGTTCTAAACCTGTTGTAGCTGAACCAGTTGTTATAGAGTCTAATGAAGAGCCAGTTGAACAAGCAATATCAACTGAAGCAGCAACTCCAGTTGATACACCAACTGAAACAACAAATGAAACAACAAATGAAACTACAACTGAAGCTACTTCTGAACCAGTTAAAGAAGAAACATCAAAGAAAAAGAAATCACCAATATTAATTATTTTAATACTAGTAATCATTATCGCTATAGCAGTTGCTGCTATTGTATTACTTCAACCAAAAGATAAGAAAAATAATAATGGTGAAGCAGATAATAAAAATACAGAAAATACAAATACTATTGAAACAAATGGTGATATAAAATCAGAATATAGACTGCTTGGTAATGCATTACAAAAATTTGATTTAGCATTTTTAAAACTTGAAAATAAGGAAGAAAATAAAGTTTACTCACCACTTTCAATAAAGTATGCTTTAGAGATGCTATCAGAAGGAACAAGTGGAGATACAAAAAAACAATTAGATGCAGTTATTGGAGATTATCAAAATAAAAAATATGTAAATAATGATAATATGAGTTTTGCTAATGCAATGTTTATTCGTGATACATTTGCTGATGAAGTAAAAGATGAATACAAAAGTATATTACAAGAAAAATATGGAGCAGAAGTAATAAATGATACATTTGAAAACCCAAATAATATAAATAAATGGATAAGCGATAAAACATTTGGCCTAATTCCAGATTTAATTAAGGATTCTAATAAAGATTTCTACTTAATTAATGCTTTGGCAATTGATATGAAATGGAATAATCAATTGCATTGTGCTACTGGAAGTATTAATAATGTACCATGTGTAGATGATGGATCATATTACGTAACATATGAACATGAAAAACTTGAAGGTGAAGATGAGGAATACAGTCGTGTAAGTTATGCTTATTCATCAGAAAGAGATTTTCCAGCATTAAAATTTAATGGAAAAGATAATATTAAATCGGCAACAGTTTTGGCAAGCTTTAATAGATACGATGCGGTAAAAACAATTGGAGAAGACAAAATAAGAGAAGAAGTTGGTAAAGCATATCAAGAATGGTTAAACGCAAAAGATCCTAAACAAGGATATTATTCTGGTATGGAAGTAGAAAAAGATGTTAATAAATATTTAGATGGTTATATTACTGAATTAGGTAAAAATTATGGTAAATCTAAAAATTCAACGGATTTTTCATTATATGTTGATGATAATGTTAAAGTCTTTTCAAAAGATTTACAAACATATAATGGAACAACATTACAATATGTTGGTATTATGCCAAGAACAACTAAATTAACTGAATATGTTAGTAATGTTACAGCAGAAGATATTAATTCATTAATTAGTAATTTAAAAGAATTAAAAATTGAAAATTTCAAAGAAGGTTATGCAACAATTATAGAAGGACAGATTCCATTCTTTAAATATGAATTTGAATTAAATCTTATAGAAGATTTCAAGAAACTTGGTATTGAAGATGTATTTAATACAAGTAAAGCTGATTTTAGCTCTATGCTAAAGAATGCTACTAAAGGCAGTGAAACTATTGTAGAAGCAAAACATAAAGCAAATATCGAGTTCTCTAATGAAGGAATTAAAGCAGCTGCAGTAACTACTGATGGTGGAGCAGGAAATGTTGGCGGAGGATTTAACTACTTATATGAAGTTCCAACTGAAAGGATTGATATTACATTTGATAATCCATACTTATACTTGATAAGAGATAAAAATTCTGGAGAAGTATGGTTTGTTGGAACTGTTTATGAACCAGTTACAAAATAATAATTATTAATTAGACTAGATAATTCTAGTCTTTTTCTTTTTAATGAAGTAAAATAGTGTCAATAGTCTTATATATGTGTTGAGTTTTTACATCAGTAAGAGTTTTTAATGATATAATTAAAATGGAAAAAGAGGTGTTTAATATGAAGAAATTATCTTATTTATTAATATTTGTATTTTCATTACTATTATCAGTTGTATCAGTTAATGCAGCTGTTTTAACCATTGATGTAAATGGTGGAATAGAATTAGAAAATAATACATTTGAATTTGTTGAAGGTACTAAACTAAGTGATATATTAGTAGATAATAATATAGATAATTCTTTAATTAAACATACAGATAATAAAATATTAGATGGATTTATTAATGGACTTGATGGATCTAAATATATTGGTGATGAAGAGTTTACTGAAGATAAAACTATTTATGCAAATTGGGTAAATCCTACAATTGATGTTAATAAAAATAGTTCTTCTGTTTTTTTCGTATCTTTTGAATTAAATGGAGGTTCCTGTGAAAATTGTGAAAAACAAAGTATAGAAGAAGGATCGCTTGCTCAAAAACCTAGTGATCCTGTAAAAGCAGATTATGATTTTGTTGCATGGTGTACAGATCCAGAATTAAATAATGATTTTAGTTTTGATACTGAAATAAAAGATAATTATATTTTATATGCTAAATATGAGCCTAAGAAAATAGTTTTATTAGATGTTGATGTTAAAGATGTTGATTTTGGAACAGTTAATATTGGATTTAAAAATAACATAGAAAAGTCAATTACGTTAAAAAATAATGGAAATGTTGATTTAACAATTGGTGTGACTAGTCCAACAGATTTAGGACCTTTTGATATCTTGGGATTTGAATCAAATCATGTTATTAAACCAAATGAAGAATATACAATTAAATTAATTGTAAAACCAGATGGAAATAATTCTAATATAGAAGGAACTTATGAAGGGAATTACATTTTTACTGGAACTAGTTTAAATGGTGAATCAATTAATGCAATTGTTAAATCAAAGGTAAAAGTAGCTATACCTAATGTTAATATTGCTTATACAACTCACGTACAAAATATTGGATGGCAAGGATATGTATATAATGGTATAATGGCAGGAACACAAGGAAAATCTCTTAGATTAGAAGCAATAAAAATAAAACTTGAAAATGCTCCATATTCTGGAAATATTGAATATAGAACTCATATTCAAAATATAGGTTGGGAATCAGGTTACAGAATAGATAATCAAATAAGTGGAACAAGTGGAAGAGCATATAGATTAGAAGGTATAGAAATTAGGTTAACTGGTGAAATGAGCAAACATTATGATGTTTATTATAGAGTACATGCACAAAATTTTGGATGGCTAGGATGGGCTAAGAATGGAGAACAATCAGGAACATCTGGATATTCATATAGACTAGAGGGAATAGAAATTAAAATTTATAAAAAAGGCGAAAAACCTTCAGGTTACGGAACACAAGCAATGTTTTATGATAAATCAGATGGAGCAATTATTCCTGTAACAGAAGATAAATTGGTTGCTTATACAACACATGTTCAAAATGTAGGATGGCAAAACTATGTTACTGATGGTCAAATGGCTGGAACATCAGGTAAATCATTAAGATTAGAAGGAATAAAAATTAAATTAGTTAATCAAAAATATCCTGGAGATATAGAATATAGAACACATATACAAAATATTGGATGGGAACCAAGCTTTAAAAAGAACTATGAAATGTCTGGAACTTCTGGAAAAGCATACAGACTTGAAGCAATTGAAATAAAACTAACTGGAGAAATGTCAGAGTATTATGATGTTTACTACAGAGTACATGCTCAAAACTTTGGATGGTTAGGATGGGCTAAGAATGGAGAAAGAGCTGGAACTGCAGGATATGCTTACAGACTAGAAGGAATTGAAATAGAACTAGTTGAAAAAGGACAAGAATTTAATAAAGACGGAAATAGAATTATTTTTATTGATAGTAAATCAGGAGCTGAAGTATCAAGAAGAGCAAATGGGCAAGGTTGGGTAACTCTTGATGGTAAAAGATATTATTATGATGAAAATGGTGTTAAAGCTACATATATTCAAAAAATTGGTGATGTAAGATATGAATTTTCTAAAACAGGTGAACTTCAACATAGTAATATAAAACTAATAGCGGATTTATCATATCATAATGGAGATGTAGACTTTACTACACTTTGGAATTCTGGAGCAATTGATGGAATTATATTTAGAGTAGGTTATAGTAGAACAATAGATGCAAAATTTGATGAATATATAAATGAAGCAAAAAGACTAGGTATTCCTTATAGTGTTTATCATTTCTCTTATGCTGAAAATGGGGAAGAAGCTCGATTAGAGGCAGAACATCTTGTGGAATGGTATAAAGAATATAATTTAAATCCTACTATGGGAGTATTTTATGATATTGAAGGTTGGTCTACAAAAAGAAGTAGTTCAGATTATATATCTATAAGTGATTATGATGGTATTATTAGTACATATCAAACAATATTAAATAATAATGGAATTAATATGAGTTTGTATACTGGTAAATATTATGCAGAAACTAGATTAAGTGATTTTGGAAGAAGTGTAATTTCTTGGATTGCACATTATGCTAACAATTGCGGATATATGGGTTCTTATAGGGGATGGCAATATACTTCAACTGGACAACTTCCAGGTATTAATGGAAATGTAGATTTAAGTATTTTCTACTATTAAGCTAAAACTAGATTTATCTAGTTTTTTCTTATTTATAAATTAAGTAAAAAAAACATTTTTTTGCATTAAATATATTTAATAATGACTTATTATTTGATATAATATAATTTGGGTGATGTATATGAAAATAATGTGTTTAGGACAATCAGCTTATGATATAACTTTACCACTTGATCATTATCCAGTTGAGAATAAGAAGGTTAGAGTAGAAGGAAAAGTTGAGTGTGGAGGAGGAAGTGCTTCAAACTGTGCTTATCTGTTATCTAAATGGGGATATGATACTTATTTTGCTGGAGTAGTAGGAAATGATTACTATGGTAATCAAATAATTAAAGAATATGAAAAAGTAGGAGTTAATACAAAATATTTAGAAGTTAGTGATGAGTATAATACAACTTCAAGTTATATAATTGCTAATACTGATATTGGATCAAGAACAATATTAACTAATCGTGATAAAAATATTAAAATGAAACCAATAGATTTTGAAGATAAATTTGATTATATTTTGTTTGATGGATATGAAAAGGAAATTGCTCTTGAATTAATCAAAAAAAATCCTGATGCTATTACTATACTAGATGCTGGGAGCATGAAAGAAGCAACTGTTGAACTTGCTCATTTAGTAGATTATGTTGTATGTTCACATGACTTTGCAGAAGAATTATCAAAAGTTAAAATTGATTATAATAACTTTGATACAATAGTAGCAGCTTATCAAGAATTAAAAAAAGAGTTAAAAGGAAATGTAATTATTACTCTTGAATCATTCGGATGCTTTACTTGTATAGATGGATTATATAAAATAATTCCAAGTATAAAAGTTAAAGCAGTTGATTCAACTGGAGCTGGTGATATTTTCCATGGTGCATTTGTTTATTCACTTGCAAGTGGATTTGATTTAGAAAAAGCATTAATGTTTTCAAATATAACAGGAGCATTATCAGTTTTAAAAATTGGTAGTAGATTATCAATTCCTGAACTTGGTGATGTTGAGAAAAAATATAATGATATTATATAGAAATAATATGCCTCAAATTGATCTTCATGGAGAAGATAAAATTGGTGCAACAATAAAGGTTAAAGCCTTTTTAGATGATAATTATAAATTGGGAAATAATGAAGTTGCAATAATACATGGTTTAGGGAAAGGTATTCTAAAGAAGCAAGTATTTGATTTATTGAAGAGTGATAAAAGAATAGACGAATTCAATTTAGATATGTTTAATGAAGGATGTACTCTTGTAAGGTTTTTAAAAAAAGTTGACATTTAATACTCTTTGTGATATAATACTGAACATATCTTTAGGGGGAGTGTGTAAATATGTATACAGACAATGAAAATAAGGTAGGATTACCACTAAAAACATTTATACTTAGTTTTATACTAATTATTATATTTGTTTTATTATTAATGTGGCTATTACCAATACCAAAAAATTCAAACAATAATAATAGCAACAATAGTTGTAGCAACGTTGGAAATTGTGCAGAATTTCCAAATATGTCAGGATTGCTAAGTAGGATATTCACTGATAACATAAAAGATATGAGAGATGCAGCAATATCTTATTTTACAACTGATAAGTTACCAAGTAAGGTTGGGGATAGTGTTAAATTAACATTACAAGATATGTTAGATAAACATTTAATTCTTGATCTAATTGATAAGAATGGTAACAAGTGTGATACGAAAGAATCATATGTTATATTAACTAAATTAAATGACTCATATGAGTTAAAAGTTAATTTAAAATGTGGTGATGATGAAGCTTATATATTAGTACCACTAGGATGTTATTCATATTGTCCAAATGGAGTATGTGAAAACAAAGATAAACCAACACCAGTAGTACCAATACCAACACCAAAGCCAACACCAAAGCCAACACCAACACCTACACCAGATCCAAAAACATCTTCACCAAGTTGTGTATTGTATGTAGATGGAACATTAGGAGATAATGGTTGGTATAGAAGTGATGCAACTGTTAAGTTCAAATCAAAAACTTCAACAAATGGAGCAACAATTACTGCTTATGGATTAGGTTTAGATGCTAATAAAACATTTAATGGAATTGATAAGTATGTAGTTAATACTGATGGAACAGTTACAGTATATGGTCATGTAAAAGATTCAAATGGTTATACTGCTTCATGTAGTATAAATGTTAAGAGAGATACAGTTAAACCAAGTTGTGAGTTAAGTGTATTATATGGAACTAAAAATGCTAGCGGAATATATGTTACTGATGTTGTAATTGGATTTGCATCTAAAACAGATTTAACATCTGGAATATCTAATTATGGTATGTCAAACAATTCAATAGCTGTTTACAATAGAATTACAAAATATAACGTTACTACTGATGGAACTCATAAAATATATGGATACGTTATAGATAAAGCTGGTAATGCTTCTTCATGTGATATTACAGTAAAACGTGAAGTACCACCAACACCAGTTATATCTAATCCATCTTGTTCATTAAAAGTATTAAATGGAACAGTTGGAGGTAATGGATGGTATGTTGGAGATGTTCAAGTAGGATTTGCATCTAAAAAATCAACAAATGGAGCAACAATTACAGCATTTGGTTTAGGTAAGACTGAAAACTATTCAGGAAATACTATATATACAGTAAATACTGATGGATCTATAACTGTTTATGGATATGTTAAAGATTCTAATGGATATTTAGCATCTTGTAGTCTTGTTGTTAAAAGAGATTCAAGTAAACCATCTTGTACATTAAAAGTAATAAGTGGTACATGGAATAAAAAAGGATATTATACATCTGATGTAGTAATTGGATTTGCATCTAAAACAGATTCAATATCTGGTATTGCATCATTTGGAATAGGTAAAACAACTACATATGGTGGTAATACATCATATACAATAAAAGACAAAGGAACACATACAGTATATGGATATGTAAAAGATAGAGCTGGAAATACTGCAGTATGTGATATTAATGTAGTAGTTAAAGATAATCTTGAATATCAATATAAAAAGGATATTTCAACTAAATATAGTGAATGGACAGGATGGACAACATTAACATATAGTCCAAGTAATCCTCCTAAATTTGGAAAATATGCTTTAATTGAAATGGTTGATTTAGGTAAAACTCAAGAAGTTGATTATTACAAAGAATCAACTGGTCAAGCTTTCTACAAGTATAAAACAGTAAAAGTTGGAACAGCTCAACAACAATATTGTAAAGGTTATGACTACTTCAGAGAAACAAAAACTCAAACAACTTATGCTATCAAAGGAGGAACTGGATGGAGATTCGCTGGAATGGTTACTACAACTGGATGGCCAACAGATTCATTATCAGTTAAATACGAATTTGTAGGATTTGATTGGAAGTGTACAGGTTGTGAATTAACACCTAAGAAGATATGGAATAAGTACACAAGAGAAGTTGGAAAAGTTGTAGCAACAGATACTATAATATCTTCAGGAGTTACAGTTAAATGTTCTGAATATGAAACTAAGACAATTGAAATATTTGATACAGTTAAAATCTTTGTAGATTATGAAATAATTAAAACACCAGTTTATAAAGATGTATATAAATATAAGAAGAGAACTCGTACAGTTGAACAAAAAGCATATACAGATTATAAATGGAGCTTCTATGAAGATACAAGTTTATTAAATAATGGATATACATACACAGGAAATACAAGAGCTGCCGCATAGAAAGGGGATTTGTTATATGAATAAAGTGTATATTGTTAGTGAAAAAAATAACGAAAAAAATTCTTATGAAACAAAAAGAATAGTAATCTTTAGTGATAATAATCAACCAAGAATAATTGATTATTCAGGTGCAGAAGATTTTCTTCCACTTGTAAATTTTGCTGAAAAAAATGGATATGATATTTTAGGACAAAAAGGGATTAAACCTGCAATTGAGTCAGGTTTAATCAAAGTCATATCTTCTTCTAATAAAAAAGATATGGATGAATTAAAAGCTATTATTATTCAACAAGATTTAGAAAATCGTGATGAAAAGATTGAAATTCAAGAAGAACTTGCTGAAGAAATAAATAAAGAAGTTGATTCTGAAGTTGCAAAAGAAGAAGTTGTTTCAGTTAATGAAGAAAATGCTGAAAAAATAACTGAAGAAACTACTATGTTTAAACCAGTTTCAGGTAATTATAATCTTCCTATTGAAGAAAGAGAATATGCTGAATACTTAAGATTAAATATATTAAGATCAAGAAATAGAATTACTAACAAAGAATTAGATAAAATTAGACAATTAGCAAGTTACAATGAAAAAGTTGCTTCAATGGAAAAGGCAAGAGATGCTGTAATTGAAGCAAATGAACTTGTAAATCATTCTAGTTCTGAAAATATTGAAGATGCTAAACTTGTTCTTGTTGAAAAACAAAAAGAATATGATAATTTAGCAGCTTTATATAGAGAAGAATTAGCAAATGCTATTAAAGGAGTAACTAACACTGAAAAAGTTACAACAAATAAGAAAAAAGAATTTATCATTGATAAAAAAGAAGTTTCTAAAGCAATAGATGAAGTTGTTGCTAATAATAAAAATGTAACTAAAGAAGATGTTGCTAAACTAATAAATAATAAAGAAGAAATAATTAATAAAGAGATTATTAATGATAATAATTATTTAAATAATGAAGATTATTCAGGTTATAAAGATAATTCAAATGAACAAATTATTGAAAATAATAATTTAAATAAACAAATTATTGAAAATGATAATTCTGTAAAATCTTCAAAACATTCTAGTGGTATTGTTGTAGAGTCTTCAAATACTGAAGGAAAACATACTAAGAAAGAAACAATTAAGGTAGAAGAACCAATTGATAAGGAAGAAGATGTAGTTATTATTGATGAACCTTCTGTTAAAGAAGAAATAAATAATATCATTGAAGAAAATAAAGATGCAGAAAAAGAAGTAGAAAATGATGTTAAAGAAGAAAATACTAATGCAATATTAGTAAGAGATAACAAAGAAAAAGAAGCAAAAGGAATTCATCCAGATGTTGAAGAAGAACATAAAATCGTTGTTGTTGATGAAGACGGAAAAGAAGAAACTATAACTGCAAAAACTACTAGCAAATTTAAGAATTTCATTAAGAAAGTAGGAGCATTCTTATTAGGAGTTGTTGTAGGTATTGGTGGATATCTTGGAATAGATGCATTAATTAAAAGAAATAAGAATAATAATGCTAAAAAGCAAGTATCTATTGAAAAAAATCAAGCACCTATGTTTGTGCCTTTCAATACTGAAAATCCAACAGCAAAACCAACAGTAGAACCAACTGCAGAGTCAACAGCAGAACCAACAGTTGAGCCAACAGCAGAGCCAACAGCAGAACCAACTGCAGCACCTGTTAAAGTTGAATTAAATGTTAGTGGAGTATTAACTGATTATATTAGTGAATACAATGTACCTCAAGCTACAGCTAATTTCTTAAAACAAGCTGAAGTTCAAAACTTCTTAAGTAAATATTCAAATAAAGAACAATTAAAAGAAGTAATTAGTGCTTTATGTTATGGTTATGAAACTAATATATTAAATACTAAGTCAGGTAACTTTAGATTAGATGAAGATGGAGAAGCATATTTAACATCATTTACACATGACTTCTTATGTGCAAAAGTTGTAGTTAATAGATACAATGCAAGACAAATGGTTAATGTATTTGGGCAAACTATACCTTCTTATGATGAGTTAATAAAAGGATTCCAATCTTATACTCATACAGTAAGAACATATTTCATGAATGCAAAAGAACCATTACCATTCCATTATTTAACTAATAATAATGCTGAAGCAAATAAAGTATTAAATGGATTACAAGAAAAAGTAATAGTTGTAAATAAAAATAGAGATGCTCATACATTAACAAGTATACATACTGATGATTTCATTTCTGAAGTATTTGAAACATATGTTGTTAATGATGAATCACTAAATGTAAGTGAAGGATTAAAATCTGTAGGAGCTGCAATTGTTGATGCATTCACTGCAATGCAAGCACAAGTAGCAAATGGAGAAGCTTTATACTTACATGAAGATAGAGGACTTGCTAGAGCTGGAATTAATTTACAAGAAGTAGATGGAGAATTCGCATTCGAATATCCTGATAAAACACATTATGAATTCACATCATTATTTGATGTTATGAACCATGGATATGGAGATGTAAATGAAACAGCAGCACGTTGTGTATCTCAACAAGAAGAATTAATTGCTTCATTAAATCAAGCACAAACTCTTGATTTAACAAATGTTGAAGAAGCAAGAAAGAATCTTGAATATGCATTATATCAAGAAGGATTTGATGATTATGCATTAAAAGTACATAATGGAAATATTTCTGATAGATTACTTGATGAAATATTATCATTAAACTCTATATTTAATGATGAAGTAAATGCAGTTAAATATGGAAGAGAAAATAAATCAAATGATTATATTGATTTCAAAGAAACATATGAAGGTGTAGATAGATTACTAGGAATTAGTAATAGAAAATCAAATGATTATGCTACACTAATTAATAATAGAAGAAATCTTGTATATTTATATAATGACTATGATGTTGTAAATGGAAAGGAATATGCAAAAGGTAGAAGTTATGGTGGAGGAACTAGTGGTGGTCCACAACAACCAAAAGTTCCAGCACCAAAAACAACTACAAAAGTTGAACAAGTAGAATATGATGATTTAACACCAGAAGAAAAAGAAGAAGTTAAAGAACAAATTGAAGAATTAGAACAACAAGAAGAGCAACAACATCAAGAACAATTACAAGAAATTGAAGAAACAAAAGAAGAATTACGTCAAGGCGTAGAAGAAGGAATGACTCAAGAAGAGTTAGAAGAAATTGCAGAAGAACATGGAATAGATCTTGATCCTCATTATCAAGAAGAAATGAAACAAGCATTAGAAGAACAACAAGCTGGAGAAGAAAAGAAAAAACAAATTGAAGAAGAAGTTGAGGGTCACAATATTGAAGCTGAAGAAGAATCAAGACGTCAACAAGAAGAAGAAAGAAAGCGTCAAGAAGAGGAAAGACGTAAAGAAGAAGAATTAATACGTCAAAGTATGGAGGTTGAAGCAGTAGAGCCAGCACCAGAACCAGCACCAGAACCTGCACCAGAACCAGTTCCAGAACCTGCACCAGAACCAGTTCCAGAACCAGCACCAGAACCAGCACCAGAGCCAGTTCCAGAACCTGCTCCAGAGCCAGCACCAGAGCCAGCTCCAGAGCCAGCACCAGAACCTGCTCCTGAGCCAGCACCAGAACCAATTGATCCTGGTACTACTCACGAAGGTCCTGAAGATGTTGATCAAACAGAATCAGAAAGAATTGATGTTGAAGCTGGAGAAGAGCCTTATAATCCAACAGCTACTATTAATACATTAAAAGAATTAAGAGCTATGGCTTTAGAAATGAATGTAGATGTTGAAGGATTAAGTCTTGGAAAACGTTTTAATGGATAGTAATTAATAAAGGAATATAATAATATATTCCTTTTTTTTGTCTTAAAAAGTATTAATAAGCATATTTTATATAAAGGTGGTAATATGAGAAAAAAAATAATTAGTATAGCAATAACTATTGTGTTTGTTCTTTCTAGTTTTTTTTATACAAATGAAATAATTAATTATTTTAAAGATAATGATCCTATTATGATCGAATTGAAAAAATATAATGAATCTTTTAATAAAAATATTATTAATTCTAATTATAAAATTGATATTGAAAGTAGTTATAAAAATATGAAAAAAGTAGGGGAATTTGATGATACTCTTTTAGTTTTTAAGAATAATGATGATTATAATATATCTTTTGATAAATATATTGTTTCCCTTGATAAATTAAATAATAAAATTAGTTTATTATTTGACATCAGTGATTATGAACTTATCAGTAATGTTTTAAATATTTTAAATACTAAAAACGTAAATTCAACTTTTTTTGTTCCTAAAGAATTATTTGATACATCTATAGAAACAATTAAATCTATTTATCAATATGGAAATGATATTGAATTACTATCTAATAATTATTCGGTTTATGAAGTTAATAAATACAATTCAATTTTAAGATTAGCAACAAATGATAAATTGGATTTTTGTATTAATTTAAATAAAAATAATACTTTGCTTAATTCTTGTGTTACTTCAAAACTGTATTCTATCATTCCAACTGTAATTGATCTTAATATATACAATAAAGTAAAAAAAGAATTAAGAAATGGGGCAATTATTTTGTTAAAAATTAATAAACAAAATATAAAAGAATTATTACCTACAATTAATTATATTAAACAAAAAGGTAAAGAAATTATTTTATTAAAAAAAGAATTATTGCAATAAAAATTGACAAAAAACTACTATTAAGCGATATAAACTATAAATGGTGGTGAAATGTTAATATATTTAGATTTATTATTTATTCTTAATTTATGGATTGATTTTTTACTTTTAATAACAACCAATATAATTGTAAAAACTAGAATTAATTATAAAAGAACTTTCTTTTCTTCTCTAGTTGGAGCGTTTTCAACTTTCTTATTTATTTTAGATAATGATATTATATTATTTTTGCTAAAAATAATAATTTGTTTTGTTATGCAATTGATAATGAATGGGTATAAAGGAATAAAAACCTTAATAGAAAATGTATTTTATTTTTATCTTTTAAGTATTGTATTAGCAGGTACACTATACTTATTAAATGCAAATGATTTGAGTATTACAAATCAATACATAATACTTTTATTAATAACACCAATGGTATTGTTTATAAGTAAAAAAGAGATTAATAAATTAAATACTTATTATAAAGAAGTATATGAAGTTATAATAATTATTAATAATAAAAAGTACTTATTTAATGCATTTTTAGATACAGGAAATAATTTATATGATCAATATAAAAAAAGACCAATATCACTTATATATAATAAAAAAATTAAATTTGATTATAAAAATGGAATACTCGTTCCAATAGAAACTGCTAATAGAAAATCAATTCTAAAATGTGTTAAAGTGGATAAATTAATTGTTAATAATAAAGAAATAAAAGATGCTATAGTTGGGTTATCTGATAATAAATTTAAAATTCAAGATATTAACATGATATTACATAAAGACATTATAGGAGGATTAAAATGATTTTATTACTATTGCTTGTAGTAAAGATAATTGAATTAAAAAATGTAGTATTTTATGTTGGAGCAACTGATAAACTACCAGAACCTTTATCTAAAGATGCAGAAGAGTTCTATTTAGTTATGGCACAAGATGGTGACGTTATGGCTAAAGATAAATTAATAGAGCATAATTTGAGATTGGTAGTTTTTTTAGCAAAGAAATATGAAAATGTAAAAGTAGATTTAGAAGATTTAGTAAGTATTGGTACAATAGGTTTAATTAAAGCAATTAATACTTATAGTATGGATAAAAATATAAAGCTTGCTACTTATGCATCACGCTGTATAGATAATGAAATTCTAATGTATTTAAGAAAAAATAAAAAAACAAATAGTGAAGTAAGTCTTGAAGAATCTTTAAGTTTTGATGCTGAAGGTAACGAACTTCATCTTGAAGATATAATTGGAACAGATGCAGATATAGTACCCAGAGATATTTTAGAAAAAGATGATAAAAAAATAATGATGGAAGAAATAGAAAAATTGAATAAAAGAGATAAAGAAATCATGGTTTTAAGATATGGATTATATGGAAAAGAAGAAAAAACTCAAAAGGAAGTAGCTGATATGCTTGGCATAAGTCAATCATATATTTCTAGAATTGAAAAGAAAGTAATTAGAAAATTAAGAACAATAATAAAAGTATAACTATGAAAACATATTTTTTTCTTTACACATTTAGTGTAATAATTTGTAAAAAAGAATTAATAAAATACTAATTATGGTATAATATTTATTAGAGGTGATATTGTGAGAATCATCGTTTCTGCAGGAGGTACTGGAGGACATATTTATCCAGCTCTTGCAATTATTAACAAATTAAAAGAAAGAAATAAAGATTTAGAAGTACTATATATTGGAACTACTGATAGAATGGAAAAAGATTTAATTCCAAGTTTAGGAATACCTTACAAAGGTATAGAAATGAAAGGTTTAAATAGAAAGAAACTTTTTAAGAATTATCAAGTAATTAAGTCCTTTAGAAATGCAATTAAAGAAATAAAGATAATAATGAAAGAGTTTAAACCTGATGTTGTTTTGGGAATAGGTGGGTATATTACTGCACCTGTTGTTATAGCTGCTCATAGTTTAGGTATAAAGACGTTTATTCATGAGCAAAATTCAATTCCAGGTCTTTCAAATAAAATTCTAAAAAGAAAAGCTTCTAAAATAGGTGTTTCCTTAGAAGACAGTTTAAAATATTTTAAGCATTGTGATGTTGAGTTTACTGGAAATCCAAGGAGTGAAGAAGCATATGAAGCAAAACCTGTTGATAAGAAAAAATATGGATTTCATAATGATAAAAAACTAGTTGTTTTTGTTATGGGAAGTTTAGGATCATATACAGTAACAAATGTTATAATTGAATCAATACCTAAAATAGCCAATAAAGACTATGAAGTTTTGCTAATAACTGGAAAAAGATTTTTAGAGAATTATGATGGAATAAAGATACCTAAAAATATTAAAATGGTTCCATTAATAGATGATATGTTGAATGTTTTAAAGAAAACTGATTTGATAGTAACTAGAGCTGGTGCCTCAACAATCGCAGAAATAACCGCAGTTGGAGTTCCTGCAATAATGATTCCATCCCCTCATGTAACACATAATCATCAAGAAAAAAATGCCGAAGTGTTAGAAAACAATGGATGTGCAGTTGTTATAAAAGAAAAAGAATTAACTAGTGAGAAACTAATGTCTACAATAGATTCTCTAGTTAAAGATGATAAAAAATTAAAAAAAATGAGTGAATTAAGTAAAAAATTAGGAGTAAAAGATAGTGCTACAAAAATAGCATGTATTATAGAAGATTTAGTAAGTGGTGATAAGAAGTGCAAGAAATAATTGATTACATTGAAAAAAATAATATAGGGAAACATTTAGAAAATGAAAAATTATCTAAATATACTACTTATAGAGTAGGAGGAAATGCTAAAATAATTGTTTACCCTAAAAGTAGAGAAAAACTTGTAATGTTATTAAAAAAATTAAAAAATAAAAAAATAAAATATAAAATTCTTGGAAATGGATCAAACACTTTATTTAGTGATAAAGAATATGATGGAGTAATAATAAAACTTGATTCATTTGATAAAATTTCTTATTATAGAAATCTCGTTAAGGCGGAAGCAGGAGTTAATCTTATTAAACTAAGTTATCAAACAGTTAAAAGAGGACTAGCAGGATTAGAATTTGCATCAGGTATTCCTGGTACAGTAGGTGGAGCAATATTCATGAATGCTGGAGCTTATAAAAGTGATATGGGATATATTACAAAAAGTATTGAGGTATTAACACCAAATTTAGAAATAATAACTATGACAAACAAAGAATTAGACTTTCACTATAGAACATCTTTTTTGCAAAAACATAAAGGATATATTTGTCTTGAAGCAACTTTTCAATTAAGAAAGAATGACAAAGATTTACTTTTAGAAATAGTAGAGGATAGAAAAAAAAGAAGGTTAGAGAGTCAACCTCTTGAGTATCCTTCAGCTGGTTCAGTATTTAGAAATCCAGAAAATAACTTTGCTGGAAAACTTATTGAAGATTTAGGATTTAAAGGATATACTATTGGAGGTGCTAAAGTAAGTGATAAGCATGCTAACTTTATAATAAATCATAATAATGCAAAAGCAGAAGATATAAAAAAAATAATAGATAAATTACAACAAGAAGTTAAAGAAAAATACAATATTGATTTAAAATGTGAGCAAGAATTTGTTAATTGGGAGTAAAAATGGGTAAAAAAAAGGTTATTAAAAAAAAGATTAGAATAATACCAGTACTATTATTAGTCTTAATAGTTTCTTTAATATACCTTCTTTTTAGATTAGTTGCTGGAATTAAAATTCAAAATATTTATATAATGAATAATCATTATTTGTCTGATGATTATGTTATAGAACAAGCTGGACTTACTAATTACCCAAGTTACTTTATGAATTTTTCTTTTAGAATTAAAAATAGACTTGAAAATAACGATTATATTAAAAGCGTTAAAGTAAGTAAATATTTCTTCGGAGTAGTAGAAATAAAGATAGAAGAGAATGATGTATTATTTTATAGAGAATATGATAAGAAATACATTTTAGAAGATAAAAAAGAAGTAGAATATATTCCTTATGATTATTCTCCTACAATTTTAGTTAATTATATTCCTGATACTATCTATAACAATTTTGTTAATAAATATAGTAAATTAAATGATTCAATTAGAAATAAAATATCTGAGATTAAGTATGATCCTAGTGAATATGATGAATCGAGATTTTTACTATATATGGTTGATGGAAACTATGTATATATTACTTTAACAAAAATGGATTCTCTTGATTACTACAATGATATTTATCCAACACTTGAAGGTAAAAAAGGAATTATTTATTTAGATTCAGGAAATCATTTTGTTGAATTAAAATAAAACTGTAAAATAGATATAAAAATATCTATTTTTTATATTAATAAAATAATTTATATGTTAAACTTATAATAGGTGATAGTGTGAAGAAGAAAAATGGATTTACATTAATTGAATTATTAGCAGTTATAATAATTTTAGGAATACTTATGATTATTGCAATACCAAGTGTAACGAAGTATATAAGTGATTCAAGAAAATCTGCTTATGTAGATACAGCAAAAGAGATAATTGGAGGAGCTAGAAACATTGTAAATGAAGGAAAACTTGGAATGTACGCAACTGATACAACATATTATATTCCAACTAGTTGTATAAAAACTGAGAATGCAAGTAAAAGCCCATATGGAGATTTTACTAAAGCATATGTAGGAGTAATATATGATGGAAGAGGATATAAGTATTACTGGATAAGTGTAGATGATGCTGGACAAGGAGTATCTAAAATTACGCCACTTGATCAGCTAGATACAGACGATATAGAAAGTGACTTAAAAGACTCTGATATAGAAAGTGTAGTAGAAACAACAGGAATAGGAAATAGAAGCGAAATACATATATTAAACTGTAATACAAAAACTTGGGATAGACAAATCCATTTAACTGATACAAGTAATAATGTATCAGAAGAAGGTGGTGGAAGTGGTTCAGGATCTGGAGAATCTGGAAATACAATAACATTACCAATTTGTAAAAGAGCAACACAATTACATACCGCAGTATGTAATAGATCTGATTCAGATGGCTGTTCTTCAGTAATTGGTTCTGGAAATACTGTTTACTACGGGAATTTAGGGACGCAAGGAGCAACATTATCATCAGGTGATGCTTTAGATTGTGATGTAAATAATGATGGAATTTATGATTCCACAGCAGAAAGATTTTATTATGTTACAAGTAGTGGAAGTGGAGATAATGAAAAAGCAATTTTAATATATTATGGAAATATTAATAATGATGGAACTAATATTACAATAGCATCTAATGGTAAACCATATGATTCAAATAATAATAATTGGCATGGTCCAGTAACTGGTATAGAGGTATTACCCTCAAACACACAATGGAATAATAATCAAATTATTAAACCAGAGGTAAGAAGCATAAAAAATGAGAATGGTGGATCAACAACAACAGGAGGTACAATTGATTCTTTTGATTATACAGGAAAAGCTGCTAGATTATTGACATATCAAGAAATTGTTCAAGCATGTGGAACTGGTATCACAACAAATTATGGTTATTTAAATAATTGTTTATTTCTAATGGAAAATATTGGACTATTTATAAATAATTCAGGAGGTACTTTTGGACATTGGCTAGAAACCCCTGTTTCCTCAACTTCTTATACTGCATGGCTTGTTAATTGTAGTACAAACCTTACTAAATATAATACAAATAGTATGTATGCTGTAATTGGTATTCGTCCAGTAATTGAAGTTTTAAAATCCAATATAGCAAGCTAAAAGACAATCATAAGATTGTCTTTTTTAATATCTATAATAATTACCATAGTATGGATATGGATATGGATAGTAATACATTGGGTAAGGATAGTAGGTTGGTCTTCTATTGTTAGTTAGTAAACTCCCTACAACTCCTCCTAATACAAAAGGAAATATATTACCTCCAAAGCCATTATTATGCGGTGGTGGTCCAGGTGGACCATTAAAACCTCTATTCATAAAATACCTCCCAAAGTATTGTATGAATATTTTTATTATTTGTTTGTTCTAAGTCTATAAAAATTTATACTTGGATGATTAAATAATCTCCATTGATGTCCTGAGTTTCCTATTCCTCCAGATACATATAAATCAGTATTTTTAATTTTATAATGAGATGCATAATACTTTTTCGCACCTTCTTTTCTAAATATTCCTCCTATTAGAGGTAAAACAATTTGACCATTATGAGAATGTCCAGCAAATATTAAATCAACGTTAAAATCATTCATTATTCTATCAGTTAAATCAGGTTTATGTGTTATAGCTATTGTGAAACTATCTTCATTATAATCTTTAATATTTTCTTTAGTATAAGTATCATCAAGTATTAGTAAATCAATAGATGATTTTTTATAATTTATTTTTTCTATAGTGTTTTCAAGGATAATAAAATTCGAATTATTAAATACTTTATTGAAATTTTCAAAATCTTCTTCACCTTTAATAGCATATTTACCAATGGAAGCATTAAGTTTATTAAATTCACTCATAATAGTTTCCAAAGTTGAATCATCAACTATGTAATCGCTATCTATCAAATCACCAGTAAAAATAACTATATCTGGATTAGCTTTATTTATAATATCTACCAATTTTTTTATTGTTTTTATTGAAGATGATCTAGTATAATGTAAATCACTAAATTGAATTATTTTTAATCCCTCAAAATCTTTTGGTAAATTATCTTTATAAATTGCATATTCTCTTGTAGTAAGCCCAATATTGCCTATAACTCTGATTAAAAAATAGGTAATAAGAATTACTATTATAGAAGGAATTGAAATCCATAGAGTAGTTTTTATTATTTTTTTTCTTTGAATATCTTTTCTTTCTTTTTCTAATTCTTCTGCAATATCAAAATTCTTTTCAGTTCTTGATTCATTCATAAAAAATCTCCTTATAGAAAAATAAGTAATAATACAAGTAAAGTGTTATGCAAACAATGAACAAAAATACTTGAAAATATATTGTTAGTTTTATAATAAATATAAGCAAAAGCAATACCTAAAGATGAATATGGTATTATATATAAAAAATCGAATAATGAATTAAATGATCCAATAACATGAAGAGTACCAAAAACTATTCCAGATGTAAGAATAAATAATACTTTATTATTAATACAATCCCTAAATGCTTTTCTAAAAATTAGTTCTTCTGCAACAGGAGCAAAAATACAAATAGAAAAGAAAGCAAAGTATGGAATTGTATTTATTATTTCTCTTACTCCTTGTTCGTTACTTGCAATTTTAACAGGAGAAAAAGTAATAATTAGATAATTACTTATAACCATTGCAATGAAGCCTAAAATCCAGTATTTTATGGCTATATCACTATAATCCCCAAATTTTTTTTTAAAATTTTTAAAATCTTTTTTTAATGTTTTTCTATAAAAAATAATTAAAAAAATTGCTTGAGTAATAGTAGGAGTTATTCTAATTAAGTTATATGTAGTATCACTACATGTTTTTATATCTATATTAAACAAATAAATTGGTATTAGTGCAAATAAACTTGAACAATAGAATAATAATAATACTATAGTTAAATTTATAATAGGTTTATAATTATTAGTATCCATACATCCTCCTAGTATATAACTTAATTTTAATGGTTGTTCTTTTTTGTGTCAACTGATTTTACATTATTGTGTTATTATATATATAAATAATGTATAATATAAAGTAAAGAGGTGTCTTATGAAATATTATTGTTTAGGTATAAAGGGAGCTGGAATGGCTACTTTAGCTAATATATTATATGATTTAGGTAATGAAGTAGAAGGATATGATGATGTTAAAGATCATAAATTTACTGAAGAAGGATTAGATAAACGTGGAATAAAGATTTATTATGACAATAATCATCCATTAGATAAAGAAATGATTCTTACACATTCAGTTGCTTTAAAAGATGATCATCCAGAGATTATAAGAGCAAAGGAAGCTGGATTACAGGTTAAGAAATATAACGAGATTTTAGGAGATATTACAAATATGTTTGAATCTATTTGTGTATCAGG
This sequence comes from uncultured Erysipelotrichaceae bacterium, assembly GCA_902793375.1. Lineage (GTDB taxonomy): Bacteria > Bacillota_I > Bacilli_A > RF39 > UBA660 > RUG13868. The sequence goes on from CADBDE010000006.1 coordinate 60,597, forward strand.
AACACATGGTAAAACAACAACTTCTACAATGATTAGTCAAATACTTGATAATGTATATGGAGTTAATTATTTTATAGGTGATGGTACAGGATTTGCTTCAAAAGATAATAAAATATTTGTTATTGAAAGTGATGAATTCAATAGGCACTTTTTAGCATATCATCCATCATATACTGTAATTACAAATATAGAACTTGAACATACTGAAATATATAAAGATATAGATGATATTAGAAATACATTTGAGAAGTTTGCAAATAAAACAAAAAATACGATAGTAGCATGTGGAGATAATGAAAATATAAAAATGTTAAAACTATCTCCAAAGACAATTTATTATGGCTTTAACAGTGATAACGATGTATATGCAAAAAATGTTTTATTGACTGATTCTGGTTCTGAATTTGATTTAATAGTTAATAAAGAAAATGTTGGACACTTTAAATTACCATTGTTTGGTAAACATATGGTACTAAATGCTATGGCAGCAATTGCAATATGTCATTTAGAGGGAGTTTCGTACAATGAAATTGAAAAATTACTTGCAAATTTTAAAAATGCTAAAAGAAGATTTGCAATAGAAAATATAAAAAATAACGTTGTTATTGATGATTACGCTCATCATCCAACAGAAATTAAAGTGACTCTTGAAGCAGCAAGACAAAAGTATCCTGATAAAGAATTGGTTGCAATATTTAAACCAAATACGTATTCTAGAACAGAAAAATTTTATAAAGAATTTGCTAATGCTTTAAATATAGCGGATAAAGTTTATCTAACTGAAATAGATTGTAATAGAGAAAAAAGTGAAGATTATGGAAATGTTACTTCAAAGGTTATATTTGATCTATTAAAAAATGGTGAAATGATTAGTGATGAAAAAATTGATAGCTTATTAACTCATGACAATGCAGTAATATGTTTTATGTCATGCGCATCAATTGCACATTTAAAAGAAAACTATATAGAAAAGTATAGTAAAAAAGAATAAAAAAATGATATAATAAAAACATAGTAGGTGATTACAAATGTATGATGATTTTGGCATTAAACACACTGTTGATTTATATAAAAGATTATTACCAGCATTGAATTCAAAATTAAGAGAAATTGATAGAATTAGTTCAATAAGAATTAAATCAGAAGATATATGGAACTATTTTATCAGGTGTAAATGGAAAACAGTTATTGAGTTGGAATTATCGGATATGGTTGATGATATTTTAAATACAAATAATGATGAATTAATAAATAATATTATAAATATAAAGAATAACATTATTGAACAAAATATCGAATCACTATAAGGGAGATGATAACTTGACTAAAGATTTTACAAGTTACACAATCGAGGATTTAATTGAAAAAGTTAAAGTTTATATCCCAAGCGAAACAAGTTTAAACATAATTAGAAAAGCATATAAGTTTGCAGAAGAAAAACATAAAGGACAAATTAGACAGAGTGGAGAAGATTATATATTTCATCCACTTTGCACTGCAATGATACTAACTACTGTATCAGCTGATTGTGATACAATTTGTGCAGGACTTTTACACGATGTAATAGAAGATTGTGATGTAACAAAACAAGAATTAGAAGAAGAATTTAATGCTGACATAGCTCGACTTGTTGATGGTGTATCTAAAATTAGTAAAATGCACTTTTCAACTGAAAATGAAGCATTAATTGAATATTATAAAAAAATAATTGTTGGTATGAGTGAAGATGTTAGAGTAATAATAATTAAATTAGCAGATAGACTTCATAATATGAGAACATTATGGGCACTTCCTCAAGAAAAACAAAAACAAAAAGCAAAAGAAGTTTTAGAAATACTTGCTCCAATAGCTCATCATTTAGGAATACATAAAATAAAAAGTGAATTAGAAGATTTATCACTTAGATACTTAAAACCCGATGTATTCTACGATATAGCAGAAAAGTTAAATACAACTAAACTTGAACGTGACAATACAGTAGCAGAAATGATAACTGATGTTAGTGAATTGTTAAAAGAACATGATATTTCTTTTGAGATAAAAGGAAGAAGTAAAAGTATTTATAGTATTTATAAAAAGATGGAAAAAGGAAAAAAATTTAGTGAGTTATATGACTTATTAGCTCTTAGAATTCTCGTTAACACTGAACAAGAATGCTATTCAGCTTTAGGACTAATACATTCTAAATTTAAACCAATGCCTAAAAGATTTAAAGACTATATTGCTATGCCTAAAGTAAATGGATATCAATCACTTCATACTACTATATTTGGAGTAGATGGTCAAATATTTGAAATACAAATTAGAACTCATAAAATGGATGAAATAGCAGAAAATGGAGTAGCAGCACACTGGGCATATAAAGAAAAGAAAAATTTAAATGAAAAAACTCAAAATTCTACAGAAGCTAAATTACAATTTTTTAAATCAATTATGGAACTTGATGTAGATAAAATGAGTAGTGAAGACTTTGTTAATAGCGTAAAAGATGAAATATTAAATGATAATATATATGTATTTACTCCTAAAGGAGATATTTTTGAACTTCCACATGGTTCAACTCCAATTGACTTTGCCTATAAAATTCATACGGCAGTTGGAGATACAATGGTTGGAGCTATAGTAAATAATAGTATTGTTTCTCTTGATTATGAACTTAAGAGTAATGATATAGTAAAAATAATTACTAATAGAAATTCATCTCCTTCAAAAGAGTGGTTAACAATAGCAAAAACTACTCAAGCAAGAAATAAAATAAAAAATTATTTTGCAAAAACTGAAAAAGAAGTTTATATTGATAGAGGAAAAGAACTATTAGAAAAAGAATTAAGAAAGAAAAAAGTTACTTTTCAAGATTTCTATACAGATGAAAATATTAATGATATACTTAAAGAAACAAAATGTGATGATTTAGATGACTTATATCTTAATATTGGTAATAGTAAATTTAGTTCACAATATATAGTTAATTTATTATTAAATCAACCAGAAATACAAGAGATTAAACAAGTATCACTTCCTAAAGGGAAAGATACAGATATCATTGTAAATGGAATAGAAAAAATAAAAGTAAGTATATCAAATTGCTGTAATCCACTTCCTGGTGATGATATAATTGGATACATAAGTAAAAACAATGGAATAACTATTCATAGAATTAATTGTCCTAATATTGATAGATTAGAAGATAGAATGATTAATGTTTCATGGAGTGATGTTCCAACATCTAAGTATTTATCATCAATTCTTGTAACTACTAATAAAAATGACAAAGCTATGCTTGAAATTATGCAAAAAGCTAGTGTAAGTAATATTTCAATTGATAATATTAAAACACTTAGTAGAACAGATATTGTTATCTATGAAATTGATTTATGGGTTAAAAGTCTTGAAAAATTAAATAATTTTATGAGAGATATAAATCAATTGGGTTATGTTATAAGTGTTGAGAGGGTAATGAAATGAAAATAGTAGTTCAAAGAGTTATAAAATCTAGTGTAGAAGTAGATAAGAAAATAGTTGGTAAAATAGATAAAGGTTTAATGCTTTTAGTTTCATTTACAAAAACTGATACAGAAAAAAATATTGATTGGATGGTTAATAAAGTATTAAATCTTAGAATTTTTGATGATAATAGTGGTATAATGAATAAGAGTGTATTAGATGTTGAAGGAAGTATACTATCTATATCACAATTTACATTATATGGAGATGCTAATAAAGGAAATAGACCAAGTTATATAAATGCATTAAATGGTGATGAAGCAATCAAATTATATAACTTATTTAATGAAAAACTAAAAGAACATATTAAAGTAGAAACAGGTATATTTGGAGCAGATATGAAAGTATCATTAATTAATGATGGACCTGTAACTATTTTATTAGAAAAGTAGGAGGATTTATGTTTAAAGACAAATTAAATTATAAATTATTAAATGTTTTAGTATTTGCATTAATAATTTATCTAGGAATTTTAACTTATGGTGTTTGGGGATCAATTATAGGTAAAATATTTTCTATAATAATGCCATTCATAATAGCTTTTGGTATAGCATTTTCTTTTTATCCAATTGTTAGAAAATTAAGAAATAAAGGGCTCAGCAATTCTTTGGCTGTTACCATTGTAGCAGGATCGGTTATTTTAGTAATTGTAATATTGTTAATTATTACTATCCCACTTTTATATGATCAAGTTGTCGTACTTGCTCAATCGGTATCTGATGTAATAAAAGATTTTTCCAATAAATTTGCTGTTAATTTAGGTGATTTTCAAACAACTATTGATTCTGTATTTGATGATTTACTTAAATCAATTGGAAAATACGTATCTGATGGTACATTTAATTTTGTTGGGCAAGCAGTTGATTTTGTATCTAACGCAGTTATTATATTGATTCTTTCAATATATTTCTTAGCAGATATGGAAAAGATTAGAGCACAAATAAAAAAATTATTATTGAAGAATAAAAAACAAAAGAGGCTATATGATTATATATCTGTACTTGATAAAGAATTGGGTCAATATTTAAATGGTTTAGCAATATTTATAGCTGTTCAATTTGTTGAATATACATTATTATTCTATCTAATTGGACATCCAAACTGGTTATTACTTGGAGTTCTTGCTTCATTAACAACTGTTATTCCATATTTTGGTGGATTAATTACTAATATTGTTGCTGTAATACTTGCATCAGTTGTATCTTCAAGATTATTTATTTTAACACTTATTATTTGTTTAGTATTTCCTAATATTGATGGATATATTATTTCACCAAGAATTTATGGAAAGACAAATAATATAAATGCAATGTGGACAATATTTGCAGTTGTTGCAGGTGGTGCTTTGTTTGGAATACCAGGAATTATGATTTCACTTCCTGCTTATATAGCAATTAATTGTACTATTAATTTCTATAAAAAAGATATTATAGAACAAATAGCAAATAGAAAAGAAAAAGATGAAGATGAAGAAAAGAAAAAAAATAAAAAGTAATTTAAAAAATTACTTTTTTTTAACAATACTATGATATAATGTTTTATATAATAGGTGATGAATGTATGAAAAAGAATGGATTTACTTTAATTGAAATTATTGGAGCAATAGTAATACTTGGAATAATAGCAATAATTGCTTTTGCTACTTATACAAACAGTTTAAAAGGATTTAGAGAA
>CADBDE010000007.1 GCA_902793375.1 uncultured Erysipelotrichaceae bacterium
TTTTCATTGAGTTAGATAAACTAACTCAATTGACAATTTAATTTTAGCACGATTTTACACTTTTTTCTTAAAAATTCCGGTTTCTACTTGAAATTTTGCTATGATTCAATAATCATACCTTATTTTTTAATTAGATCTTTTACTCTATACATAATTGCTAGAACACTAATATATGGTCTTCTAAATATTTTAAATAGTTTAACCTTCTTACTTGCATCTTTCCATTTAACTTCTTTATTAGTATCAAGTAATTCTTTATAGTATTTATTGAATACTTTTTTATTTTTTATTCTATAACTTTTCATTTTAGAAAGATTAATTATTATATTATTCATTTTCTTATTTTTTTCTTTTAATGCTAAATCCAAGTAATCATTTTTTAAAAAGAAAACTATTTTTTTATTGTTTGCATCTATTTTATCAAAATGATTAATATCAAACGTATTTACAATACTATCACTTCTATAACAATAATTATATAATGGCTTTATTAAGTACGAAACTCTATTTGCTTCTTTCAATACATTACATATTATGTAAGAATCTTCATAAATTCTACCTTCAGGATATCTAATATTATTAAATATTTCCCTTTTATATATTTTTCCCCAAGAAAATACTGTCAAATTTTCATATTCATTTTGAATATTACAAAATTTATTATATCCTGTAGAAACAAAAGATAATTTTTTTATTTTTTCTCTTATTATTCGTTTATCATTTTTAAGATAATAATAATGACCTATCGATATATCAGAATTATACTTGTCCATATTTTTCTTTAGTTCATCAAACATATTTAATTCTAAGTAATCATCACCATCTACAAAACTTATTAAATTCCCTTTTGCAATTTCAATTCCTTTATTTCTTGCATTTGATAAACCACAATTTTTTTGATGGACTACTACTATTCTATTATCTAATTCTTTATAATTATCACACATTTTTCCACAACCATCAGTTGATCCATCGTCTATAAGAATTATTTCCAAATTCTTATATGTTTGATTAATAATACTGTTCAAACATTTTTCTAAATAATTATAAACATTATATATTGGAACAATTACACTTATCATTTTTTTTACCATTTTTTTTAATCTTATGTAATAATACGAACATTTTTTCCTTATAAAAAATAAAATTTAAAACTATTTCAATAAAAAACCAAATCGAGAAAACTTTAATTGCTAAAAACAACCATGATTGATAATTAATTGCAGCCATTGGAATGTTATAAGTAAGAAAACCAGATATTATTACTATTAAGCTATCAACCAAAATTTGTTTATAAAAATTTTTTAATGGCCAACATATAATATTTTTAGAAATATACCAACTCATCCATAAAGTTTGATATAGCATAGCTATTAAAGTTCCAATTGAAACACCTATTAATCCCCAAACTCTTACAGTAATAATTGAAATAATAATATTAATAAACATAGCTATAATAAAATTATTTTGAGTTTGTTTATAATGACCTGCTGCTTTAATAAGATTATTATATGGTAATCTTAAACAATGTATTGCATTAGCCACAGTTATTAATACACCAAATAGTGGTTGAATATAATCTGCATCTGTTATACCCAAGGTATAAACTTTCACAAAATTAACTATCAAAATTGAAGTACATCCAAATAGTAATATTGTTATGCTATGAAGAAACCATTCTATATATCCAAACACATCAAATAATTTTTTCTTTTCATCTCTAGCATATAAATTACCCATTAATGACAAAAACCCATTTGTAAGAGATGTTAATAGATTTTTAACACCAATTATGATATAATTATATATCGTATAAATTGATACATTTGTTAAAGTTGAAAAAACACTTAAAACAATAGTATCTGTATTAACTAATACAATATGTGCAAAATGTTGTGCCATACCATTCCATTTTTGTTTAATTGGTTCATCATCATATTTTATTTTTTTATTAATATTATAGTTTTTCTTAACATATAATTTTAAAAATAATGGCTTTATTATTAATACTATTGAAGAAACCAATTTAACTACTTGTATAGGAAAATTTAATTTTATCATAATGTAACACACAATAATATTTAGTATCATAGAAACAATACTAATAATATACTGAATGTAATTATTTTGATCAGAATTTAATAACAATGTGTTTACTATTCCAAAATAATACTGACTAAAAGACGTGATACTCATTACTATAATCAAAATATCAATATAACCAAATGAAAAATTACTATTAACAATAACAGGATAAATGAACAATAATACAACAATATAAACAACTAAAAAAAATGCTATTTTTCTAAAAAACCTTTGTGCAGATGAATATATTTTACTAATCTCTTCGTAATTGTTATTAGCAATAGGCTTATACAAAGCAGATTGAACCACTGCTCCAACTCCCAATTCTAGAAATGATACAAATGCTAAAAATTGAGTTATTGAATTAACTAATCCATTAGTATCTGAACCAAATGTTTCCAATATAAGTCTTGGAAGAATTAATCCACTAATTAAAGTAACTATTTCTAACAAAACTGAAAATATAGTATTCAATAATAGCTTTTTTGATCTACTTTTTACCATTTAATTATCACCTCTTTTTTTCTATTTATTTTTTTATATAATTATAAATTTTAGATAATAGTTTATTTTTTCGTAATTTATTCTTCAACAAAGCAAATCTATTAATCTTTTTATATGACTTAATAAATCCATATTTTATATATAATTTTTGAAATTTATTATACTTTTTATTTTTCTTTTTTGGATTGTTTAATTGATTATTACCATTCGAAGCTTCTTGATATTCTCTTTTTTCTAAAAGCATACTTCCTTTAGCAGCTCTCAATAAATCTTCTCCCTTTTTAGAATTTATTAATATGAGAGAAACTCCTTTTTTTCTTTCTTTATAAAACTTTGAATCACTTTTTAATCCCCAGAAATCACCCAGTGTTATATCAGAACACCTTTCTTTTTTGGCATACTGGCATGTGTAACAATTGTTTCTAAAAATCAATGCTTCAAAAAAAGCTCTATAATATAAAAAATCTCTCGAATCCGTTTCATTGATTATTTTATTATTATCATATTCTCTAAATACAAAGCCATTTTCTGTTCTAAATGATATATCATCTTCTTTTGAATTTGACAAGCATTCTTTCAAATATTTTTGAGATGGTACTCCGTGGCAAATCAAATCAATTAGATACAAATTATCACTTTTATTATAATTACCTATATAGTTTTTTAATCCAGCTATTTGGCAAGGAGTTCCAATATAAAGTACTTTTTTGTTGTTATTTAAATCATTTCTTACATTTTTAAATGTATCTAAAACATAAGAATGGACGTATTTAGAACCTTTTATTTTTTTTAATTCTTCAATTTTATCTATTCTAATATGTTTTATGTAGCATCCTTTTGAGTATGTGCAACCATATACTACTCCACCTAATTCAATTATTTTCTCTGCAAAAATTGTCGCTGCTCCTCCACTGCTACTTTCTTTTCTTTTATAACTATCTTTAGCAATCATTGCATAAGTATCCACAGGTTCATTAGAATTAACATTATTCAATACTGGACATACTTTTTTACATAGTCCACAATTTACACACTTTTCATGATTTATATGAGGATATATATATCCAAACTCATCTTCATACATTTCTATAGCTTTTTTAGGACAAATATTGTAACATGCAAAACATCCCGTACATTTATTTTTATTGCAAATCAAACTATTCACCTCTTTTTATCAAAATAGTAATTATTATTTATTATTCTCTATGTTTTCTTTCAAAAACGAAAGAGAGTCTTTTCTATATTTTTCTATTAAACAATTAATTTTTGAATAATCCAATGGTTTCATTTTTAAATCATTTAGTTTTTCATAAATATTCATATCTAATTTTGGATTAATATTCAAATCATTTAGTATATCTAATACTTTAAATGCATTATCTCTAATAGTTACAGAAAACTGTTTATTGAAAATCAATGAAAAAATAGTCCCATGAAATGTATCAGTAACAATGTATGTTGCATTACTAAATAATTCCACAAATTCACATGGATCTGCATTTACTATTTCATCACACCAAGGATGATCATAACCAACAGATATAATTTTTAAATTATTCTCTTTAGCAAATAACTTTATTTTTTTTACTTCTGAATAACTATTCATATTATAACTATACGAATAGATTAAAATATATTTTACCTTATTCCATTTATTATGATTCCATTTTTCTTTTTCCTGAGGAAACCCATATAACAATACAGGGTCTATTACCTTTTTCCCATTTACTCCACAACATTTGTTCAATATTTCTCCAGTATTATCATCTCTATATGATATTGCATGCATAGAATTAAGAAGAGCTATTATTTCATCTTTTTTATTATAGTTTTTAAATGAATCAATAGTTGTATATCCAAAACAAGCGGCATAAGAAATAATTCTATTTGCTTTTACATCTTTACCATACATAAAAGGATTATATCCTTCAAAAAAATCAAAGACCATATCACTTCCAATTATAGCGACATCAATATTATTTGAATCATCATAATAGTATTTTCCAACATTTAAATATTTTTTTCTAAAACTATCAAATTTCTCTTTTTTGATTTTTAGAAAAACATGCTGATTCATTTTTATTTTTATTTTATTTATATTTAATTTTTTAAAAACTGTCTTAATTCTATCAATTTTTGTATAATTATATTTTTTTGTTTCTCTATCGTAATCCAATTCTATAACACTATAACCATAAGATTTAAGTAATTCTTGTAAAGCATATGCCTGTAAAATAGCACCATGATTAATAGTTTTATGCCAAGTTAAAATCCCAATACTCTTTTTCATGAAAACACCTCCATTATTTTGATTCAATTTGTTTTTTTGATAAGATTTTAATTACAACATAGATAATTAAAACATTAAAGAAAAATATTCTAAATGCTGAAGAAAATGATGACCTAATTAAAGATTTCATAACAGTCATTATAAATACAATTTGGAAAGTTGAATTAATAACGTCATCATCTGAATCTTCTCTTTTTGTTTTAGCAATAAATTTTGATACAATAAATCCCATAAAAAGCATAGCAATAATACCAAACCAAGCAAAATTAATATATGATTCTGCTACCATAGTATAGCCAGGTCCATATGACATATTTAAACTTTCTTGCAACCAATCACCAACATTAGAATAAATTACAGTTGGATGATTTCTTTTACCGCCAAAAAAAGATGAAGGAATCACCGAAAGAAATGAAGCTAAATATGACTTACCACATCTAAAAGGATATTTACTAGGTACTAATTTCATCGTCCAACAAATCGATGAAAGATTCCAACCGAGTTCTCCTATAAAATAACCTAATGCATTTGAAAACGAATCAAATAGTGTTGTAAAAAAGGTTGTTAAATTCTTATTGGGAATATCTCTAATTTTAGCAATGCAATTCAAAACAGCAATTCCAAAGTAACCACCAATAACTCCTTTAGTCATATTTTTTTTATTAATAGGTTTAATAAAATAATGATATGCTAAAATAATTCCTAGAATCGTCATAACCGCATTACTTCTTCCGCCAACGAATAATTCAATAAATACATCAATAAACATAAAAAATAATATTATTAATCTATTTTTCTTTTTATCTTTATTAGATATTAATAATAGTAATAAACTGGGTTGGTAAAAATTAGCTAATATATCGATAATTGTTTTAAATGTTGTTGACCCGCTCTGTTCTATATATAAACTTGCATACCCTGATTGACTCGCTGTTGTAAAATTACTATATGATTGTATTATGAACGCAGGAATGCTAATAAACAAAAAGAATTTACCTACTTTTTCAAAAGTTAATAATAATTGTCTAAAATTATTTTTCTTATTTTTTTTATAATTTGATGTTATTTTCTCACCTATGATTGAACCTAAAAAGAACAAAGAAAGAGACAAAGAAGAATATATGATACCATCGAAAATCAACTGATGAGTCATTCCATGATCATTTCTATTCCACCAATCTCGAGTTCCTAAATCAATTCCAAAGGTCCAACCAATAGTTTGGCCTAATGTAAAAACAAATAAAACAACAAAGAATACTCCAAAAGGCGAAAACAACTCATTGGTTAATTTTTTCCATAATATAAGTTCAAGTATAAAAGAAATAATTGACAACCAAGAAACAATTATAACAGCTTTATCAATATTAGAATTACTAATACTTTTTGCATATTCAATAAATATAAATTGAAAAGCAATTAATAGTATAGTAAACAATATTATAATAGATTTCTTCTTGTTAACCTTATATTTGCCATTTTTCATACAGTTCCTCCTTACTTATATGATTATAAAAATTAATTATCATTTAAATATATTTTTGTTAAATCATTAGATAATTTCTTTACATCATATGAATTATTTACTATTTCATTTTTCATGTTTTTTCTAATATACTTTTCTTTTTTTAATATTTCTTTTGACCATCCCGTTGCTTCTATTTCTAATGGGAGAAAATGAATTAAATCTGTGATTTTTGACTCATGAGAAATGTTTTCTGATGCATAAATTTCAATTCCAGATGCTTGTGCTTCAATCAATGTAACCGGTAATCCTTCATAGTTTGAAGGGAAAATAAATAAATCCATCCCTTGTAATATTTCATTAACATCATTCCTATTTTCTAGGAAAAACACTTTATCACATAAATCCATTTTTTTTACTTTATTTTTGATATTATCTTCTAACTCACCTGTACCAATTAAGAACAATTTATAATTATTTTCTGTTTTACATATCTCTTTAAAAACATCAATCAAAAAAGAATGATTCTTAGCATATACGAATCTTCCAACATGAACCAAAGCAGTTTCGTTTTCACTTATATTAAATTTCTTCCTTACTTTTTCTCTGGTATTTGAATTATAAATAAAATCATCAGTATTTATTCCATTATGGAACAATTCGAATTTATTTTTTTTACCGAAAACAAAATTACCTGCCTCTGTTGAACAAGCCAATAATTTTGTTGAATAATTAGAAACTCTTTTTTTGTTTATAGAAAACAATAATTTATGAATCAATCCTCTTTGATTAGTACTATGAGCATGAATAATTCTATTTTTAATTCCATACTTTTTAGCTAATATAATAGGTATAATAGATGTCAATGATGAGCAATTTAAACTAATTGCAAAGTATTTGCTTGCATTTTTCTTTAAAAAATCATTCCAATCTTTATAGTATTTAATAGGATTCTTTCTTCGATGTTCAAAATAATAAAAATTCCCTCCTAATTTTTTTATTTCTTTGTCATAATCTCCTTCTTCTCTACTAGTACAAGCAAAATCAAACTGAATTGTATCTCTATCAACATTTCTATACATATTCATTAAAAATGATTCAATACCACCATATCCCATTTTATTAATTATTTGTAATACTCTTTTCATTTTGTTCTCCTCATTATAATAATTCCATACACTCATTTTTTGTGTTTCAAATGATTATATATTTTTTAAAAATTCTTCATAAAAATCTTTTCTTTTTTTATCAAGTTTTGCTTTAAGATATTTTTTTGAATTATCAAAATTATTTTTACATATTACGTCTAAATTTGAATTATATATCTTTTCTATTTTATTCTTTATATCATCTACATTACCAGGTTTAAATAGATAATCTTCTTGAATTAATTCTGGAATGCCTGCTATATTAGAACCAATGCATGGACAAGCATGATTCATTGCCTCAATCATAGCTCTTGGTAATCCTTCTTGTTTACTTGGCTGAATGTAAAAATCTATATTATTGTAAAATTCATCCATTTCATTTTTATTTAAAGATCCCATGAAAATTATTTTATCTTCAACATTATATTTTTTTGCTATTTTTTTTAGATAATCATTACCATTTTGGCTTGTATATCCACCAGCAAGTTTATAATTAAAATTATAACCCTGTTTATTCAATTCACTAATTGCTTTTATAACATATTGTTGTCCTTTATATTTGACATCTATTGCAGCTGCTGTACCTAAAAAAATTGGACTTTTACCTTCTTTGATTTTTTTGTTGATTTTTTTTCTATAATCTAAAATATTTTCATCATAATTATTTAAAACAACATTAGAACAAGAAACTGTATTCCCTTTAGTTGGATACCTTTTTTGTAAGAATTTATCCGTCACATAATATACATAATCAGCTTTCATTATAACTTTTTTCATCTTGATATAACTATATGGTGCGTATATCTTACCTAATAAACTATGATTCCAATATGAATCCCATGCGCATCCAACACATTCTATAATATATGGTTTATTGTATTTCTTTGCGTATTTGATACCTAATTGACAAATCTCGCTTGGTAATCTAAAAACTATAATATCATTATTCAAAATATTTTCTTTAATAATTCTTTTTGCTTTTTTTAAATTTTTTAATGAAGAAATACTTTTAAAATTTGGAATGCTTATTACTTCAATTTCGTTTGGAACTTGAGTATATTTTCTATCTTTTGACAATTTATTTGTCCTCATCATAAAAGAAACATTTGAACCAAGCATTTGATATCTCTCCAAAAGATTATGATACGCAAACTCATAGTATTTTCCATTTTTATCATAAAATAAAGGACCATCATGAACAAATAATACTCTCATTTTATAAACTTTCTCCTTTTTCATCTATATATTGTTTATATTTTCTTTCTAATTTTTTAGCTTCATTTTTTATATCAAAACCACTTTTTTTAATTTCATTAATACAATTAATTCTAGAAAAATCAGCATTCAAAATCTCTTTTTCCCATTTTTCTTTATTCTCCAACTGAATAAATTTAACTAAATTACCACAGTTTACCATTTTAGGAACATTAGATGATGAAATGCAATGAAGGCCCGAACTTTGTGCTTCTACTAAAACCAATCCTAATCCTTCATATAAACTTGGCAACAAAAAAATATCCATAGCACTATAATAATCTTGTATATTAGATTTTTGACCTAGAAAAAAAATACAATTACTTAATTTAAGTCTTTCTACTTCATTTTTTATATTTTTAAACATTGGTCCTTGTCCTATTAATAACAATCTATAATTATTATTTTTTTTATATATTTCTTTGAATAAATCAATCAAAAAAATGTGATTTTTTACAGACACAAATCTACCAACATGTCCAATAACAATACAATCGTTAGATATATTTAAACTTTTCCTAATTTGTTTTCTAATCTTATCATTATATTTAAAAGACTCAACATCTATGGCATTATTAATAATTTCTACTTCATTATTATCATATGCTTTATTACCAAATTGAAATTTTGCAGCCTCTTCAGAACAAGCAAAATATACATTTGAATATTTTTTGCTAAAATGTCGTAATAATTTTTTTATTATGTTCCTCTTCCATTCTTTTTTACTAGAAGTACTATGAGAATGAGCAATTCTTATTGGAACACCAGCTTTTCTTGCAGAATATAATGGAAAAACTGATAACGTATTTATATGGGAATGAACTATCTTATAATCATTATCTTTAAATAAACTTTTTAAAAATTTTATATATTTAAATATTTTTTGATAAGGTGGGCAAATGATTACTCTCCCACCTAGAGACTTAATTTCAGAGTAAGGAATGTCACTAGAATCTTCATCACATATAAAATCAAATTGTATCTTAGATCTATCAATATGACGATAATAATTCATTACAAATGATTCTACCCCTCCACCAACCCACTTACCCATTATTTGAGCAATTCTAATTGGTTCTTTATTCATAATTTTTCCCCCTATTATTTTATTTTTATTTATAAAACTCTTTATACCATTCTGCAAATTTTCTTAATCCATATCTAAGACTTGTATTTGGTTTAAATCCAAAGTCTTTTTCTAGTGGTGTTGTATCTGCATATGTTACTGGTACATCCCCTGGTTGCATTGGTACTAACTCTTTATGACTTTCAAAGTCATAATCACTAGGCAATACTTTTGCTCTTACTAATTCTTCTTGTAATATTTTTACAAATTCTAATAAGTTTTCTGGATTAGAGTTACCTATGTTATAAACTTTATATGGTGGAACTGGAAGTCCATCCTCTCCAGTTACTTTATCTGGAGCTTTTTTCATAACTCTTAATATTCCTTCTACTATATCATCTACGTAAGTAAAATCTCTTTTACAATTTCCATAGTTAAATATTTTTATTGTTTCACCATTTATTAATTTATTTGTAAATCCAAAGTATGCCATATCAGGTCTTCCTGCTGGACCATATACTGTAAAGAATCTTAAACCTGTACTTGGTATATCGTATAACTTTGAATAAGAGTGTGCTAAAAGTTCATTACTTTTTTTAGTAGCAGCATATAAACTAACTGGATTATCTACTTTATCATCTGTAGAAAAAGGAACTTTTGTATTTCCTCCATATACACTTGATGATGAAGCATATACTAAGTGTTCAACAGGATTATTTCTACATGCTTCAAGTATGTTATAAAATCCAATTAAATTTGATTCTATATAAGCATCAGGATTAGTAATTGAATATCTAACTCCTGCTTGTGCAGCTAAATTAACTACTATTTCAGGCTTATATTCACTAAATACTTTATTAATTAATTCTTTATCTGCAATATTACCTTTAATAAATATAAAATTATTAAAATCTTGTAATTCTTTTAATCTATATTCTTTAATATTAACATCATAATAATCATTCATATTATCAATACAGATTACATTTTTAACATTTTCTTCTTTTAATATTCTTTTAGCAAGATTAGATCCTATAAAACCTGCTGCACCAGTTACTAAAATATTTTTGTCTTTTAAATCAACTTTCATAAGATACCCCCATTACAATAAAATAAGTCTCAAAAGATTGAGGCCTTTTGAGACTTATTTTATGTAAATATTTAACCCCTGAATTCTTTTTTTTCTTCTTTATTCTCGAAATAACACTATAGGTGTCTTTTCATTTTGGTTATTTTAACACAAAAGTCTTATTTTGTCTAGTATTTTCTTATATTTATTGTTTTTTTATTATAACTCTACGATTAGTTTATTGTATTTTTATAAAAGTTATGGTTATACTTTTCTTATGGTAGGTGATAAAAATGAATTATGATAAGATTGGTGAATTCATAAAAAACAAAAGAAAAGAAAAAGGTTTAACCCAAAATGAACTTGCAACAAAAATTAATGTAACTGATAAAGCAATAAGTAAATGGGAACGAGGACTTGGATGTCCTGACGTTTCTTTACTTGAATCTTTATCAAAAGAACTAGATATATCAATACTAGAATTATTAAATGGTGAAAAAATAGAAAATGAAGTTATTAAAGTTACTGATGCTGATAATTATATTAAGAATACTATTAATATTTCTAATGATTACACTAAAAATAAAATTAAAAATGTTTTTAATCGAATAATAGAAATATCAATTATATTTGTAGTATTATTATTAATTCTTTTAAATATAGTACAGTTTAATTATATGAATAAAGAATATACCTATATAGTTAATAGAGATACCTATGAAGTAATAACAGATACATTAAATTCAATTGAAGATAATATTAATATAATAAAAAATAATAAAACTATTTTTAATGATGAAGATAGAAAAATAATTATTAATAATTTAGAAGAAGATAATAATAAAATTAATAATATTTATTATTTAAAGAAAATAAAAGATCTTAAACCAATTACTTATAAAGTAAATGATTTAAGACTTTTAACAGACATGTATTATAATCCAAATAATGAAGTAGATCTATTAAATATATTAGATAAGTATGTAGATAATAATTTAATTAAAGTTTATACAGATTATTCAATTAGAAGCCTTAATAATACATCTAGAAGTTATGGACTATATAATAAAGTAATTGAATCATATTATTATAGTCTTTCAAATAATAATCAAAGTATTACATCAGATAGAATTAATAATCTAACTGAATTAAATAGTAATTTAGAAGCAAGAGTTAAACAATTTTTATTTCTTACTGAACTTGTTATAAAGGTAGGTGTTATAAATGACTAAAATATTAAATATTATTAAAATAATTTTAATAATAATTCTTATTACATTAAATATATTGTTTTGGAATAGATTTAATTATACTGAATTTGGACCATTTATGTTTTTTGTTTTTGGTATTATTTATATTCTATTATATTTAAAAGATATAATTAAAAAGAATAATATTATATCTAATAGAAATTATAATATTTTATCTATAATTGTTTTATTAATTATTAGTTTAATATTTATTAGGGCATTAACTGATAATCACTTTCTATTTAATAATATTTCTTATCAAAAAGAAATTGAAAATTATCAAAAAACTCAATATGGATTTACTGGTGGATATGATGATTCTGAACTTTTTAATTATATGAATCAAAATATGAAATATTTTATTTTAATGATTATTCTTTTATTAACATATAGAAAAATAAATATAACTAAAAAATCTTTATAAAATATTAATATATTTATTTATAATTTAGAAAAACAATTAATAAAGTTCTATAATCTCTATATAGGCTGGTGATTATATGAATGATATAATTGATAATAATATAAAAAATCTAATTTATGAAATTAATGGAAAACAAGTTATGCTTGACTCTGATTTAGCTAAACTTTATGAATGTAAAAATGGTACAAAAGAAGTTAATCAAGCTGTTAAAAATAATCTAGAAAAATTTCCAGAAAGATTTTCTTGGATACTAACAGATGAAGATAGTAATATTTTTTTGGTCAAAAATTTTGACCAAAAAATAGAAACTAGAGGTGGAAGATTTAAAAATCCAAGAGTATTTACAGAAGAAGGTATTGCAATGCTTGCAACTATATTACATACTAAAGTTGCTACTCAAATAAGTATTCAAATAATGGATGCTTTTGTATCAATGAGACATTTTATATTAGACAATAAAGATATTTATCAATCATTAAATAATATTAATAATAAACTTATTGATCATGATGAAAAACTTGAATTTATATTTTCAAGATTTGATAAAAAAGAACAATTGTTTTTTCAAGGTAATTATTTTGATGCTTATTACAACCTTTATGAAATATTAAGTACTGCTAAAAAAGAAATAATTATAATAGATAATTATGCCGATATTTCTTTATTAGATCTAATAAAAAATCTAAATTGTAATATAATTCTTATTACTAGAAATAATGATAGATTAAGCTCTAAAGAAATAGATAAATATAACAAGCAGTATAATAATTTAAAAGTTCTTAGAGATAATTCTTTTCATGATAGATTCTATATAATTGATAGAACTGATTTTTATTTATCTGGTACTTCTATTAATAATGTTGGTGAAAAAATATTTATGATTATCAAAATTGAATATAAAATTGTTAAAGAGTCTTTATTAAGCTATTTAACAATATCTCACAATCTTTAATAAAAAAGTATAACAAGTAAACCAGGTAGTTAATAAAATGCAGATAGATTTTCTTAGTATTATCTAGTGAAGAATTATCTATTTTGTGGTCAAAATTTTTGATCGCAAATTATAGTAACAAAATAAAAAAAGGAAAGATTATTCTGAATAAATCTTTCCTTTTGTTTCTTTTTGTAATTTATATCCATATTTGAATATATAGATAAATGCATATAATACAACAATTGTAAATATACTAGTCATTGGTACTGTTGTTCCTCTATTAATAAATATTGCACTAACAATACTAATTAATATACCTACTATAAATTCTATTATTGATAACTTAGCTATTCCACTTAATAGATCAACATTTTCTTCAGTAAATGGTGTTGTTTTATCATAAATATTTTTAAAGAAATCATGAACTTTATTAAGTACCTTAATTTCAATTACTAATGCTACTATAACAAGAGCAAGTACTATTTCTGCATATACAGTTATCTTTGTATAATCATTCTTTTCTAAGTAATCAAATACTTCATTTAATGTATTAATATCTCCTTGAGTTTTTATTTCAGTTTTTTCAGTTTCATTTCCATTATCATCTAATTTAAATATTTCAAAGTTGTGTTCTCCACGTCTATAATAAATATCTTTATCAAATACTTTTATAACATTTGCATTTTCTTTCTTTTCTGTTTTAATATTTGAGCTTATTATTGGAATACATAACATAACAAGCGCAATTCCTACTATACCAATAATAGCAAATACTTTAAGAATTTTTGCAATTACATATAAAAACTTGCTTATTCCTTTCAATCTTTTTTGATCTTGTTTTTCAATTGAATAATCATTTGCTGTTACTTTTTCTTCAACTTTTTTTTCTTCTTTTTCTTTTTTCATAATACTTCCTTTCTTTTATTTAATTAAAGTATATCATAAATACAATTAAAATAAAAGAACTAGTATTTTATAAATCTAATTCTTTATATAACTTTTTTCAATCATTTTTTGTACTTTGTATTCACTAATTGGATATACAGTTGAAACATAACAATCTTTCTTTACTCTTAAATTCAATCTAACAACAACACATACATTTTCATCAATTCTTTTATAGTATTTTAAACTATTTCTATCTTTTACATTTTTATTGTTTAACTATACAATACTATTATTATACAAGTTTTAAATTATTACACTTATTAATTATTTCTTAATTTGAATATTTGGAGTTTCTTTTGCTAACTTTAATATTTTATTTCTTGTATCAATTATTTTTCCACTACTTTCATAAACAGTAACTATGTTATTTATATTATTATTTTTAATATATAATTCTTCAAATACGTGTTTTACAAATGGATCTTCTGATCTATTAACATGATACATTAAACTCTTTTTTAATTTTTCTAATTCTTTCTTTTGTTCTTCTTTATCTAACTTTAAAAACTTAGTATCAAATATATGTGATCTTATTAAGTCTACTTGTAAAGCTTCTAAGACTGCTACTACATGTTCTTTAGGAATATACTTTAACATACATACTTCTTTAGAATTATTTGCATATTTAAATCCTCTTGAATTAACATCAGTTGGATTAACATATT
The DNA here is from genome assembly GCA_902793375.1 of uncultured Erysipelotrichaceae bacterium. Lineage (GTDB taxonomy): Bacteria > Bacillota_I > Bacilli_A > RF39 > UBA660 > RUG13868. The sequence goes on from CADBDE010000007.1 coordinate 15,100, forward strand.
TGTTTTTAAACTTTAATGATAATGATGGATCATACTGACATAGTTCTGAAACTATATCTATTACCTTTTCATCATTAATCTCTATTTTATTACATAAATAATTTTTTTCTTTTATTTTATCCATTGTAGATAAATCAACACTTAATATGTTATCAGAGTCAACTAGTCCTCCAGTATTAGATCTTATAACTGCAATTTTATGTTCATCTTGTTTATTATAATATCTCATTATTGAATCAAAATCAGTTGATGTAGATATCCAATCAGTTAACTTTGTTGATCCATATAATAAATGAGTTTGTAAACTAGATAAATATTTAAAGAATTCTATATAACTTCCAAAGTTTATATTTTCTGTATTATTCTTTATTAATAATTCTAGCTCTTCTTTTGATTTAGATTTAACTACAGTTACAAACTCACAAAATTCTTTTATATCTTCTCTTGATTTTTCTGAATGCTTATAATATTTATTCTTTAATTTTTTATTATGACTTTTAATATACTCTTCCATATGTTCTTTAATAAATTCTTCTTTTTCTTCTTCATTTAATGACATATATTCTTTAACATTATTCTTTTCATAATAATTCTTTACTATTTTATATATTAATTGCTTAGATGCAATTCCATTTTCAAGTGGATCTCCTAAAATATCATAATTATTTAATGCTCTTACTAATAACATATACATTACCTCTTTAGTCCACGTTATTATATAGTAAAAATAAATAGAATGCAATCACTTGCATTCTATTTTTTATATAGTTTATTTTTCTACTTTATTTGATGGTACTTCTATTGCTGGTCTAAATCCATAACCGAAGTCTAAATCATTTGTAGATGGAGAAATATAAGTTGCACCACTCCAGTATGTTACTACATAAGCTGTATCAACAGTACTTGGTGTTTCAAGCCACCAGCCACCATTACCATTTCCTAATGATACACCTGTTCCATCATTATCATCATAATCATTAAGTTCCATTCCAAAGCTTGTATTTTCAACAGCAAATGTACAATTTTTTTCTCCACCACATACTGAATTAAATTCTTGATATGTTAATAATCTTGCTGCAAGTCCATTATAACTAAATGCTGTTGGAAGTGTATGTCCTCCAATTGATGTTTCTCCGTTTGGTCCTTTTATTGCTCTTGTTGTACTTCTCAATCTTACATTACTCCACTTACTAGTTGATGGTAGTGGTGTACTATAATGTGTATTTGCTGTTGTAATTTTTCCTGTTGCTCCAAGTGGTCCATTATATGTTCTAATATATGTACTATATCCATCAAGGTATTCATCATATGACATATTACCAAATAGTGATGGTGTTCCATTATTTCTTACATTACTATAGTAAAGTAATATTGAATAATTTCCGTCACTCTTTATATAATAGAATCTTTCATTTTGTGCATTATATACTCCATCTCCATTTACATCACAGTCATATGCGTCTCCTGTGTTATATTCTCCTACTGTTCCTAAAGATCCATATGTTGTAGTTACTCCAACTGCTACTGAACATCTACCACTACATGTTTCTGTGTGAAGTGTTGTTGCTCTTCTACATACACAAGTTCCACTACATCCTCCTGATTCACTTCCAGAACCACTTCCACTTGCTTCTCCACCAGCTTCTGATATATTTCCGCTTATATCATCTAAATGAATTGGTCTCCATTCATTTGTGTCTGGATTTAACCTTTTACTCCTTGTCCTGCATCATCTACACTTATCCAATAATAACTATAACCTTTTCCATCATAAATAACTACTACATATGCTTCCACAAATTCTCCATATGGACTCTTGCTTGCATTTTCTGTCTTAATATAACTAGCTGGAATATAATATGTTGTATTTGTATCATACATTCCTAATTTTCCCGAATTTCTAGTCCCTGATACTATTTCTTTTGCTGTATCTACGTAAGCTGATTTTCTTGAATTACTAATATAATTAGTTACAGATGGTATTGCTATAATCATTAAAATACCAAGAATAATAATAACTGCTAATAATTCAATTAATGTAAATCCTTTCTTTTTCTTTTTTTGTTGTTGTTCATCTTCTTCTTTTTCTTCAATTTTTTTCTTTTCGTTCATTTGTATCCTCCCATCTATTATATATATTAGTTTATCACAAATTACATTTATTATCAACAATCATAATAGAGCATTTTAACTTTATATCATCTCTCAATCAGTAGTCCTAAAGATATATAAAATATTGGTGCTACTTCTATAACACTAATATTAAACATAGATTGTACTATATAACCTACTACCGGTAGTAATAAATAAATCTCTTTCTTTTTAAAAGTTCTAATTGTTCCTTTAAAAAGTATTATTCCATATAATGCTAAATAACATAATAAACAAAAGATTCCTTCAGTAACTAATATTTGTAATAATTCATTATGTGCTTTATCAACTAGTTTTCTTCCTATTATTAAAGGCCCTCCATCATATGCAAGTCCAAGATTGTCTATTCCTACTCCATGTATTAAATTATCAGGAACTATTTCTAAAACACCTTTCCAAATTGCAATTCTTTGTGTACCATATCGCTCATTAACATTTCCTTTAGCAATTTCTACTGTCTCATTTTTTGTTTTTAATATATCTTGAGTTAATGTAGTAATATTACATTTATCAAGAATAATAAACATAGAAAATATTATTATTATAGGTATTATTAGTTTTTTAACTATTTTTGTTTTTATACAATAAATTAAAAGTATTAATAATTCTACAAAAAGTCCTACTACACAACTTAATGTGTTACTTGCTAAAAGTCCAATTGTAAGTATTAGAACTAATGCTCCAAATATTATTTCTTTTGTTCTTTCTTTTTCATTAATAAATAATCCTAATACAAAAGATAAAGATAGTAACATATAACTTCCAAAGAAATTAGGATTGTTAGTAAACCCAATCGCCCATATTATTCCATCATTATCTATTACTTCAACAACACCAGATTGAGTTATTTGAAGATATCCAAATATAGCTTGTATAACTCCAGTAAATATTATTGTGTATGCTATATACTTTTTATTTTTCTTTTTAATAAAACTACTAATATAAAATAAAGTAAAATAATAAAGTATTGCATAAAAGCCTTCATATCTTCTAGGAAGTCCTTCTAAAGCATATCTACTAAATAATGCATATTTAACAGATATTAAACCAAATAATAAAATAAGTAATACTATAATATCTAATATATTAAATTTATATTTCTTCTTTATAAATTTTCTTCTAATAAATATTATTAAACATACTATTAAATTTATAAAAGAAGCATATATTAATTCTTTACCAAAGTCTTCATATTTTATGGTATTACTATAAAATAAGAAACTATTAATAAATACAAATAATATATTTAAGCATAAATATATTTCTATTAAATTATCTTTTATTTTCTTTTTCATATTAACCTCTTTTTATTGTAGATAGAAAGTCACTTGATCCTTCTTTCATATATTTATAAGCTTTTCTAAATTTAATATCTTTTAATACTTCTTTATGTCTTAATAAATACTGTATCATTAATAACTTTCTAAATCTTTTATTAATTGCAGTAAACACTGCTCCTTTATCAAAGAAATATTTTTTATTATATCCATTAAACCAATTAGATTTATTATGATTAACTACTCCAATATTTTTAGTACTAGAATAAATCTTTAATTTATTACTTAAACAATTTACTAAGAATAAAGAATCTTCTCCACTTTCATATTTACTACCGGATCCAAATAAAGTATTAAACTTAATATTTTTAATACTATTTCTTCTAAAAGCTATTCTTGAAGAAGAATATCTTTGAATATTATAAAAATGAAGTCTTTTATTTCTTTTATTCATTTTTATTTTTCTATTTGGACTATCTATATTAAATAATATTATATCTCCATCTTTATTATTTTTAAATTCATCAAGAATTATTTTTTCATAATCTTTATTATAAATAACATCATCATCACATAATACAATTATGTCATTTGATACTTTAGTTAATCCTAGATTTCTACTGTTAGATAATCCTCTATCTTTATTAGAATAAATTAAATAGTTATTATATTCTTCGAATGACTCTTTATTACACTGATTAATAATAGTACATTTAGAAAAAATATTCATTTTATTTAATTCTTTTTTATTTAAATTCATAATAGATAATAATACTTCTAATTCTATATTATTACTATATACTTTTTCTATTTTTTTAATCATTGTATTAATATCTAGTTTAATATCTTTATAAGCATTTGTTCTGTCACTTTCTCTTTCTTTAATTATTCTGGATACTAATTCTTGTTTATTATCATCTAGATTAAATATATGAGCATTTGCTTTTAATGCTTCACTAACATTATTTGAAGAGAAACAAATAAGTCCATTTGTTTCTGCTTCTAATAAAGATATTCCAAAGCCTTCAGATATACTTGGCATAATAAAGTAATCAAACATGTTATAAATGTTTTCTTGATAATCTAGAATTAACACTTTATCATTAATATTTAATTCAGTAATTCTATCAATATATTTATTTTTAAGAGAACCATTTCCTACTAACACAAGATAAGCATTATCTTGTTTCTTTTGTATTTCATAGAATAAATCAATTAAATATAAATGATTCTTAACAGTTTCAAATCTTCCTACTGTTCCATATACAATCTTTTTATTTAAATCATATTTATTTCTTAATTCTTTTCTTGCTTTTTCATTAAATTTAAATTTATTAATATCTATTCCATTTTCAATAATAATAGCTTTATGCCTATACTTTTTTGTTAATAATGATTTAATAGGTTCTTCTGAAGTAGATAAAAATGTATCAACATTTTTAACATATCTAAAACAAGTTAATTTCATTATTAACTTTCTTATTAAATTATATTTTGGAATACTGTGAGAATGTGCAATTACTTGACTTACTTTTCTTTTTTTACAAAGCTTAGCTATTTCTTTAGAAGATAAGTATACTGAACTATTAATATAAACGATATCATATTTATTTTCTTTTAAAAGCTTAGATAATCTATGATGATATTTTATCTTGTTTATTAACCCAATTCTATTAATATCCAAATCTTTTGGTGTTAATATATCAACAGAATATTCTTTACTAATATTATTCTTTATTTCTTCTTGATATTTTTCTATACCACCGAAAGATTTTCCTAAACTAATCAGTAATACTTTCTTCATAATAATCCTCACATTATTTTTTATTTAAATATTTTATCTCTTCCCTTTTATCTTTAAATATACTTTAGTAATAAATCTTAAAAATCTAGGACTTACTCTATAAATAACTATTTTAAATTTATCTTCAAAAGATATTTTAGATCTTAATACTTTAAAAGAGAATAATTTATTATATAGTTTTTTTGCTTTCTTTTCTTTTAAATACTTATCTACTTTTTTATCATTAAAATTATTAATATCAATTAATAATTTTAAAATACAAATATCATTTTCTATTAAATCTGGATATATATTTTTAATATAATTGTATCTTTCTATAGCAGCATCATATAAATCAATTGTCCATTCTGTTTTATGTTTTGCAACAACGCTTTCCTTATGTCTTAAATAATAATATTTAGTTTTATTACTGAATGCTATTTTTTTTACTTTTAAAGCTAATTTATAAACTACTACTACATCATTTATTATTCTATCTTCAAAACTAATATCATCAAATAATTCTCTTTTTATTAGTTTATTCCAAATAGTTCCTTTTCTGTTTTCTGATAATAATACTTTCTTTAATAAACTAATACCTGGTTCAATAGTTATTCTTTCTTCAACATCTTTAGCTTTAGTATCATAATCATAAACATCTAAACAATTACAAGTAGACATTTCTACTTTATTTTTTTTACATAAATTATATAAATAGTCTATTGTATCTTTTTCTATATAATCATCTGAATCTACAAAGAATAAATATTCTCCTTTAGAATTTTCTATACCTACATTTCTAGATAAAGAAAGTCCCATATTCTTTTTATTATTAATAATTCTAATTCTTTTATCTTTATATTCTTTTAATACTTTTAAAGTGTTATCACTTGATCCATCATTTACAATAATTATTTCTATATCTTTGTATGTTTGATTAATAACACTATCTAAACATTTTTTAATATGTTTTTCATCATTATAAACATTTAAAACAACTGAGATCATAATAACACCTTCTTTCTTATTTATATATTACTTCATATTCTTTTACTACTTCTTTAATATCATAGCCACTTTCTATTGTATATTTATAAGCATTCTTTCTATTTTTTATTTTTGTTTTATATATTCTATTTGCTAATTCTTTTTTTGAATCATTTAGATTAAATCTATAAAGGTTTGAAGAAATATCAACTTCTTTAGGAATTGTGTCTGAAACAAATGTTATTACACCATTTGTTTGAGACTCAATTGCTACTATTCCAAGTCCTTCAGAAATACTTGGAAATATAAAATAATCAAAAGTATTAATTATCTCATTCATATTATTTATATATCCTAAAAAAAGTACTTTATCATTAATTTTTAATTCTTTTATTTTTTTCTTAATATTTTCTTCTTCTTTTCCTTCTCCAATTAATAATAGAATACTATTACTATTTATTTTTAATAATTCATTAAATAATTCTATTAAAAATAAATGGTTTTTATTTTTATCAAAACCTCCTATATGACCGTATACTATTTTTTCATCTATTTTTAATTTCTTTCTATTTTTATTTCTTAATCCTTCATTATATTTAAATTTATCTATATCTATACCATTTTTAATTATTTTAATCTTTTTATTATTAATAAATACTGGCTTTATAGCATCTTTAGAGCATGTTAGATATTCATCAGTTAATAACATTAATAATGGCTTAAATATGCTTATTAATATTTTTTTAAAGATAGACATTTTAGGTACACTATGACTATGTACAACTATCTTTTTTACTTTACGTCGTTTAGCAATAAACAAAACATTTAATATATAGAAAAAAGCAGAAGAATTAATATGAATAATATTATATTTATGTGTTTTTAAAAATTTAGATAGTTTTCTATTATATTTAATTTTATTAAAGAATCCTTTTCTATTACAATCAAGACTATATACTTTTCCACCCAATTTTTCTATTTCATCAATACAATTATTATATTTATCACTATTATTAGATAGGAAATCAAATTTAATACTTTTATCTATATTTTTGAATACTTCTAATTGTTGTTTTTCTGCTCCTCTAAAATAGTCTCCCATACTTATTTGCAGTACTCTAATCATATTTACTCCTCAATAATATTTTCATATTATTTTTTTTCTTTTACTAATCTTAAATATTCATCTGAACCCTTTTTCATTATCTTATAAGCTTCATTTAATTTATAATTTGTTAATACACTTTTATGTCTTATTAAAAATTGTCTCATTAAGAATCTTCTATTTTTTGGAGATATAGCAGTGAATAATGCTCCTTTATCAAAGAAATACTTTTCATTATATCCATTAAACCATGTTGATTCATCACTTACTATTTGTCCAATATTAATTGGACTAGAATACATTTTTAATTTATTTTTTAAACAATCTACAATAAATAAAGTATCGTCTCCTCCACTTTTAAATATTGCTCCTGGTCCAAATAATGTATTCATTCTAATATTTTTATCTAATATACTTTTTCTTCTAAATGCTACATTATATGCAGCATAGTTTAAAGAGTTATATAAATGTAGTCTTCTTCTTTTCTTTATTATTCTTTTCTTTCTATATGGATTATATAAATTAAAAATAATAACATCAGCATCTGGATTATTTTTAAATTCATTTATTATATTTTTTTCATAATCTTTTTCATATACAACATCATCATCACATAAAATAACTATATCTTCACTTATCTTTTCTAATCCTCTATTTCTACTATTAGCAGTTCCTAATTCATCATAAGAATAAATATTAAAGTTTTTATACTTTTTAAAACTATTTTTACCGCACTGATTTATTACAGTACATTTGCTAGTAATATTCATTTTATCTAAGTCTTTAATATTTAATTTTAATACTGATAATAATACTTCTAATTTCATAGATATTCTCCTCTATATAATTATATCAAAAAATTATAATCATACAAAGGAAAAGACACTTACGTGTCTTTTCCTTCCCCCTATTTATTTATAAAATTATTTATCTGCACCTTTTCTTAAAATAACTGCTGCGAATGTTTTAAAAAATATTTTAATATCCATTCTTAGCCCTCTATAATTTGAATAATATTGTTCAAGTTTTAATCTTTCATCAAAAGTACAATTACTTCTTCCTGATACTTGCCAATAACCAGTAAGTCCAGGTTTTGTTTTTACTATGTCTTTAAAATATGATCCCATATCGTCTTTTTCTCTTGGTAAATATGGTCTATTACCAATAATAGACATTTGACCTAATAATATATTTATTAATTGAGGTAATTCATCAAGTGATGATTTTCTTAATACTCTACCTACTTTAGTTATTCTTGGATCATTTTTCAATTTTTTATTAATAGTATATTCTTCTCTTATCTTTGGATCTTCTTCCATCATTTTAAATAATACTTCATCAGCATCTTTAATCATTGTTCTAAATTTAAAAAATTTAAATTCTTTACCGTTTTTACCAATTCTTTTTTGACTAAAGAAAACACTTTTAAAATCTCCTGTAAACATATAAGATAGTTTTACTATTATTATAACTGGTATTAAAAATACTAAACCAATTATCGCACATATTAAATCAAATACTCTTTTTATAATTAAATAAGTATATAATTTAATTGTTTTTCCAATCCCTTTAGTGCTCGTATCTTCAACTGAAGACACTGCTACTGCCTCGTTCATAAAAAAAATCCCCCCGTACTGCATGAGGGAATTATTCTAAACAACCAAAAACTATTTATTTACCCCTCTACTGCTTAAGTGCCATTTATACTAACATAAAGGTAATAAAAAATCAAGCAATTTTTATTTTTTGCTTGATTAATTTATAACAAATATTATAATTCTTTATAAGAATTTATCTTTTTTTGTTCTTTTTTATAATATTAAGAATTATTCCAAATAATACAACATCAATTATTATAACAAGTATAAATAATCTAATATTAAATATTATTCTTGATAAAAGAACTAATAATAAAAACAATACTATAAATACAATATAAGAACTATATTCTTTATTATTTTCAATTTTATTATTAATTACTATTCCAATAACTGAAAAGAAAAACAATAATAAATAAACAAGTATTGAATTAAAAAATAAAACTAGTATATCGATATTTTCATTTTTATTTATTAATTCTTTAACAAACTCAAATATATTTTTATGTGAATAAATACTTATAAAACTTATAAAAATAGTAAACATAGTTAAAAGTAATATTAGTATGCATAATAATAACTTACCAATTAATTTCTTATCTTTTTCTTTTATATTTTCTTTAATATAATTACAACAATAAAACAAAGTATAAGTAATAAATATAATTGATACAATTAGAGTTATATCAGCAGTTAAAGAAGATAATGCTACAAAAAAATCATTTCCTCTTTGTTTATATGAAAATAAACTTATTAATGCTAATAATAATGTAATTATATAATAACTAATTAAAGTTTTACTTCTTTTCATTTTATACTCCTAATATTCTAAATCATATTTTTGAAGTTTTTCACATTCACCTTTTCCATAAGAATCACAACTATATACATTATTGTTTGAATCACCTTGGCTAACTTCTTTAACACTAGTTGGATTAATTGTCATAATATCATACCCTTCACTATCTTTTCCAAGTTCAAGGTATCCTTCTACTTCATACCATTTTCCATATTCAATTTTATCACTAGGATATTTAACCATGAATCCAGTAAACTCGGCATCAGCCGCACAACAAGTTATCATATATCTTCCAAAAGCAAAATAATCATCTGTTAAATATTCACTATAATCAACAGCAAATCCTTTTGCCTTTATAGTTTTTCCAACATACTTTCTTGCTCCAGTCATATATGTTAAATAATCTGCTAAATAACTATAAGTTGATTCCTCTATATCAAAATAAAAATCTTCTATTTTATTTTGAGTAATTGGTGTATTTTCTATTATATTATCATTTTGTTTATTCTCATCTTTTTTAATTTCATTTATTTCTGTTTTATTTCTACTTTTTGAAGTTGCTTTTACTTTAGCTATATCAACAGATAATACTCCATCACTTGTAAACATTATTAATATAAATGGTAACAATAATATTAAATCACTTACCTTAAACCTATAATTTATTTTATTAACAAATAATACAATTCCTATTATTATTAAAAAGAAAACTGATGATTTAATATATATTTGCATATTAGGTGCTATATAATTATTTAAATCACCTTTTAACCATATAAATATAATTAATGATGCATAAAGAAAACATACAAACGCTAAAAACTTCTTCATAACAACATCACCACCAATAATGAACATATAAATGTTACAACAAATATTAAACTAATTAAAGTAATTACAAAACTCTTTTTATAATTACCTAAAAGAACAAATGTGTTCTTAACATCTATCATTGGTCCAAGAAGTAAATATCCCATTATAGATCCTTTAGAAAAACTTGATAATAATGATTTACCAATAAAAGAATCTGAGGTTGAACAAAGTGATATTAAATATGCAAAAATCATTAATACTAGTACTGATAATACTTGATTATTATCAAATACTAATAATACATTTCTAGGAAGCATAACTTGAACTAAACTAGCAATAAATGCTCCAAACATTAAGAATTTAACTACTTCAAAAAAGTCATTTGCAGTGTGTTTACAAATACTTATAAAATCATGCTTAAATGTATGTTTGTGTTTATGATTATGATGATCATGCCCACATTCACAACAACAGTCATCTTCATCTTCTTCTAACAATTCATTTTTAATTATATGTTTATTGTTATATATAATACCTATTATTATTCCAATAATAAGTGCTATCAAAATACCAAATAATAATCTATACCAAAATATTTCTGGATTTTTATTATAAAAAGCATAATATGTAGATAAAAGTACAACAGGATTAATAATTGGAGATGCTAACATAAAAGATACTGATACATTAATAGGAACTTTTTTCTTTAATAATCTTTTGGATATAGGTATTACTGCACAGTCACATGCAGGAAGAAAAAATCCTAAAAATATTCCAACAAAAGAACCTAATACTTTATTCCTTGGAATGATTTTTGCCATTGTTTCATTAGATATATATGTTTCTATTATTGACGAAATAAAAGCACCCAATAAAAGAAATGGAATGCTTTCAAAAAATATAGATGTAAATATTATTGATATATTCTTTATTGTATCCATATCTTACTCCTTAATATTAATATTATATCAAATATTATTAATAAAAAAAAGACTTTAACAAGTCTTATTTGGATCACATATAGTAATTGTGTATTTACTATTTCCTCTATATTCCCCTTTTTCATCAAAATCATCATCTGAATCATATGTAAAAACAGTCAAATACACTTTAGATGTTATTTCACCACAAGATTTTTCTCCAAATAGTTTTATAGAAGAAAACATAGAAGAATCTGTTTCTTCTTCAATATCAATATGTTTATATATTTTATTATTAACAGTTAAATCATAATCATCATATAAAAATACTAAAATATGTCCAGCATATGCATAATTATCAGGAATATGTCTAATTGTATGTGAAAAATGTCTTCCATCAATAACATCATACTGTAGATTAAATCCTATTTTTAAATTACCATTAGTATTATATTCTTTCCATTTATTATTAAATGATTCTCCAAAACTACCACTTAATGATAAATAATCTTCTGTAGATGGATATATTTTAAACATAGCTATATCTTTTCCAACTTTAAAAGTTTCTTTATACTCAGTCACTCTTTGATTATTCTTATATATTCCTATCGGAGTATTGTTTAAATCAACATATTCTGGTTCTTTTGGTTCTGGTTCAATAATTGGAGCAGGCTCTTTTTCTTTATTCTCAGTGTTTTCTTTATTATTTTCTTTTTTATTACATCCAAAAGTAAGTAATAATATAATTAATAATATTAAATATTTCTTTTTCATTAAATCACTTCCTAAATATATTATAAAATTAATAAATAAAAAAAGCCATATGGCTTTTAATATAAATCAAATTTATTTGGATCATTTACTGTATCTCTTGTTAATACAAGTTTTTTATAATGATTATTTTTATTTTTTAATATTTCTATTTCAGCTGGAGACATACTCTTTTTAACGATGTTATTAACGCTTCTCATGCCTACTTCAAAAGAAGTAGTTTGATCTATTATTGCATCAATATAATCATCACTTGCAACCAAATCAATTCCAAACTGTCTTAAATATCTTGCTCTTTTTTTTGCATAAGCACTTAATTTCGATGTTAATAAAATCTTTTTCTTGTCATCTTTTGTAAGTTCAGTAAAAGCAAGAGCTCTTGTAATTCTGTCTAAGTCTTCTGAAGTATAATACTTCTTCTCAACTATTTTTCTTTTTAATTCATCTTCACTTGGAAATAATGCTTGAGCATCAACTGTTCCACCAAAACCCATAGTTTTTTGTTTTCCATATATCTCTTCAAATACACCAGCATATATCCTATTGGTTAATCTAGAATCAAATATAAAATCATCATCATCCAAATTAACAGGTATTTCAGCACCATCTGAAATAGATAATAATATATCTTTAATAGGTTCTTTTATATCAAGACTTGCTCTTCCTAATTTATCAAATTCATCAAAGAAAATAGCTCCTCGTTGTGCAAGTTTTAAATCTCCATTTGCTTTATCACGTAAATCTTTTATTGCTCTTTCTACTGTATATCCTTTGATTCCTGCAGGTACTAAGTTTGCTGTATTAACATGAACAAACGGAAGACGTAAATATTCACAAGCTGCTTTAACAGTCGCCGTTTTTCCTGTTCCTGTTGGTCCAACAATTAAAATTGATTCTACTTCTTCATCATCTGCTGCTGTACAATTCATATATAAAATATCAGCTAAGGCTGCTATTGATTCGTCATGTCCAACAATCTTTTCTTTTATAGCAGACACTAATTCATTATAGTCAATTTCTCTTCCATTTATATTTTTTTTCTTTTCATAATTAAATATCTTAATATCTTTATCTATTTCTTTATCTTGATCTACTATTACTTTTTTTGTATCAAATGATTCAATTTCACCATCTTTAACTTGTACTCTTGTAATACCTTTTTCTTTACTATAAGCATTAAATCTATTAATTAGAGTTTTATATTTTAAAAGTAATACTTTTATTTCATCAATTGTTTCACATTGATTTAATTTGTTTAATATATCACGATTAATAGTTAAAGCAGGTTTCCCCTTATTTAATTGATAAACAGTTGTTTCTAAAACATTATCGTAATCTTCTAAATCAATTTCATATTTATCTAGTTTACCATTTTCATTTACTTTAACCAAATAATATATATTTTGAAAATCTTGATAAAAATAATTTGATAAAAATTCAGTATCTTCACCATAATCATACATTTTTTCAAGTTCTTCAGTAGTAAATATATTATCTATAACTTGATTAAACTTAAAATCTTTTTTATCATTTAATATTGGTATCATTCTATCTTCTGTTGAAAATATTTTGCCATCACTTAATCCACCTTCAATAGAAACAGGACTTAAAAGAAATCTTTCATCATCTATTTTTTTAACATCATATTTTATTCCATATTCATAAGTTTTATTAGTAACCATATAACCCACCCAGTTAGTTATTATATAATAAAAAAATAAAAATTGCTATATAAATATAGCAATCACTAAAATTTTAATTTTTTAATACTATCTACATCAATATTATATATATCTTTATATATACTTTGACAATTTAAATTAGTTATCTTAGATTTATCTATTTCAAGTATTTCTTCTATCTTTTTAATTTCTTCTACACTATTTCCTTCAAGTTCCATATATGTTGGAATCATTGGCCAAGAATCAATATCTATTTCAACTTCATTTAATATATATCTTATTCTTTTATTCTCTTGATATGCTCTTGGAGTATATCCTAAAATCTTTAACATATCATTTGTATCTTCAAAATTAGACACTTCTATTTCTAATTCTTTAGTACCATCAATAGTATTTTTTTCGACATTTTTATAAGTTAAAGTAATCTTCATCCCTGTATCTCTTAATCTAATCCATTCATCTTCTCTTTTTGGATTAAAATCATATACATATCTTTTTTGATACCAATCTCCAACTTTTTTAGCATTTAAAGACTCTAATTTCTTAACTATTTTATCAACATCAATTTCTAATATTCTTTCTTCTATTTCTGTATGCATATTACTCCTCATTAACATCAATTAAAGAGAATAATCTATTATTATCATTTAATTCTTTTATATTTAATACTACACCCATACCAACTACAATACCACCTAATTTAGTAATTGCGTCTTCAATTGCTTTTAAAGTATTTCCTGTTGCATATATATCATCAATTAAATAAAATCTTTTTCCTTTATAACTATCATTAACAAGTTTTGGAAGTTCTAGTGTATCACTTCCATATTCTTTAACATAATCAAATTGACATTCACGAGTTGACGGAGCAAGCTTTCCTTTTTTTCTTACTGGAATTAACCCAATATTTAATTCATTAGCAATAATTGATCCAAATAAGAAGCCTCTTGCTTCAGGAGAAACTATATAATCAATTTTTTTATTAATTAATTCTTCTGTAAATAACATAGTAATCTCTTTTAAAACATTTCCTTGTATCATTAATGGATTAATATCGATAAACTCTATTCCGTGAATTGGAAAATCTTTCTCACATCTAATATTTAGTTTATTCTTTAGTTTATTGTTAAGTATTTTCATTTAATCACCTCAAAGAAATTATATCATTGTAAAAAAAATATAACAATTATTTGTTATATTCTTTTTTTATCCATTCCAGCAGTAAATCTACAATATAATCTACTTCAGTATTAGTTAATTCTCTATCTTTTGGAATATGATGCCATTTTTCAATGCATCCTCTACAACAACAAGCACAAGCATGTTGTGCAATAAATACAGGATGAACTTGTTTCATAGGAGTTTGCTTACCATCATTTTTTGGATTCTTTGGTTTAATTCTAGAATTGATAAGATTATAGGCATCATTTTTTATTTTATCTAGTCCCTTAATAGATACATAATCAATCATTTTTTTATTTAAATGAAAACTACTTCTAAACTTAGATTTTGACAATTTTAAAATAATTAAATCTTTTTTATTCATAAATACCTCAAAAAAAGGACATAAAGTCCTTATATTTTTACTGCAGTTACAATATAAAATGCATTATCCCAGTGATGTGAACATGTTTGAAGTACTATTATTTCACTATTTTCGTTATATGGAATACTTCTTGAATTAAATACTCCCTCACCAGTAGTAATAGCTTGTACATGATTTACAAAATCTTGTCCTACTTTATTAACAGCCATATGTTCATTATTCTCTTGACGAACTTCTTTGATTGATAAAATTCTATAAAAATTTTTTCCACCATCATGTTGAAAAACAACATATTCATTATCATCAAAGAATTGTTTATCTAAGAATTTCTCTAATTTCATAAATGATACTTTAATATTGATATCTCTTGTATTATGTCCATAAAGATTAACTTGTTTTGATGTTGGTGTAACACGATAATCTATGAATTCAGTTCCACGAATATCATACTCTTTAGTTACTGAATGAGATAAATAGAAACTATTATCTGTTCCTTTTGTTACTAATACATTAAATAGCTCAGGAATTTCTAATCTTCCAATAATATCGTTATTGTGATAGTATTGTCTTTCATGTTCCAAATTTACATCAGGAGCAAGTTTTAGAATTCTTTGCCCAACTTGTGCATCTTGTAATTCATTACTATCTACTTTAATTTCAGATGGTAATGATTCATATATTTCAGGTTCTTTTTGTCTATCTTGATAATCAATATAATAAACTATTCCTGAAGCAATAATAAGTAGAATAAAGAATATATATAAGAAAATCTTTTTTGCATTTTTCTTTTTCTTTTTCTTAATATTATTTTTTCCATTATTTGGATTCATTCCATTATTATTAGGATAATAATTGTTTTGATTATTGTTCATATTGTTTTGATTATTGTTCATATTATTATTAAAACTATTTTCTCTTATGTTAAAAGAAGTTTGACATTGTAAGCATGTTATAACATCAGAATCTGGGCTAACTTTTAAATTAGCTCCACAGTTTTTACATTTAATATCAATTAAATCCATAAAAACACCTCTATTCTAATTATATTTTAACATAAAACTTAAATATTTACATAATAAAATGATTTACTTTACACATAAAAAAACCCTATTACTAGGGTTTTAGTCATTTTTTTTAAAAGAATTGTGGATTTGAATCAGTTTCTTCAGATTTATTTGATTCTTCAGATTGTTCAGCATTTTCATCTTCAGGTTTTACTTCTTCGATAACGTGAACATCATCTTCATCCTCGTCTTCTTCATCTTCCTCATCTTTATCTCTATCACCAATTAATCCAGTTAATCCAAGTCCTGCAGCTCCTGCAGCAAGTCCTGCTAAAGCTCCTAATCCTGTAGCACTTTGTTTAGTATCACCAGTTCCATAGATAGCATCTAATCCTGTATGAGGAGAGTAAGGTCCTCCACCAGGTCCTATAGGTTCTCCACCAGGTCCTGTATAAATAATAGATGTCCAAGGTACTGTAAAGACAGGTATCTCAGGAATAGTTTCAGGTGGTGCTATTGTTCCTGGTGTTGTTGTTGCTGGTGTTGTTGTTGCTGGTGTTGTTGTTGCTGGTGTTGTTGTTGCTGGCGTTGTTGTTGCTGGCGTTGTTGTTGCTGGCGTTGTTGTTGCTGGCGTTGTTGTTGCTGGCGTTGTTGTTGCTGGAGGTGGTGTTGGTTGTGGTTTAGGGCCAGGTGGTGTTGGTTCAGGGTCTTCTGGTGTTTCTTCCTCTTTTGGTGGTAACGTATCTGGATAGTCCTCATAGAATTTATCAAATTGTCTAACATATTTTATTGGTACAATTTCTCTTTGATCCCATATACTAATTTCACTACCAACTTGTTTTCCTTCTTTTGTGAAACATGCAATTTTAATTGTTCCAGATAATGGATCAAATTCACCAGTAACAGCATATACATATCCATGAGCATCATCAAACGCAATGACATCTCCAGGTTTGTAATCGCTGAGGTTGGTTATTACCGGCATCCGATTGTAATCCTGGAAGTCTTTGACAATATCATCATGTGATGATAATACTGTATTCAAATCAAAGTTACCATCAGCTCCATGAATCTTATTATAGTATTCATTTCCAGGTGTAAAGTAATCTTTGAATGAACTTGTAGTTGTTTCTAAGTTCTTTAAGTCATAATAGTACTCAAGAACATCTAACAATAACTCTTCACGTTCAGCTTCTAACTTAGCCATTTCTTGTTCAGCAGCTGTTTTTTCCTCTTGTAATTTTGTCAATTCTTCTTGTTTTGTTGTTAATGAAGATTGCATTTGATTTAATGCGTTTTTCCATGCTTCATATTTAGGGTTAGGATCACTTGCATGTTGTTTTCCATCTGGCTTTCCATCTGTATATTTTGTATGTTGACATGGAATTGTTGGTTCTTGTTTATTTTGATTATGCAATTTAATTTCTTTTTGAAGTTGTTGTATTTCTTCTTCTTTTTTTGTTATTTCTTCATTTATTTGCTTTAAGTTTCTTTCAACAAATTGTCCAGAGAATCCATCAGCATCAGCAGGAGCTTCACCGCTAAGAGCAAATACAGCTTCTTCTTTAGCCTTTAATTCTTGTAATTTAGAAAATAATTCTTTAGACTTTGTACAAGCCTCACTAAGCCCTTTTGTAATATTACCAAGGGTTACTTCAAATTTTCCATTAATACATTGTAAAGTTGCTAAATCTTCTTTACTAGCTGATCCAGACCACTCATTAATTTGATCATGGAATTTTTTAAACTCATTAGTTAAATTTTCTATATCTGATTGATATTTTTTTTCTTCTGCTTCCCAATCTTTTGCTCCTAAATCTTTTATTAAATCTTTAAATAATGAATTATTGTAGAATACACTACTATTTTTATCATTACCTGTAGTTTTACCACTAAAGTCTCTTATACCTGCTTGACTTAGAGCTTCTACAGTTTTTCTTAAATCTTTAACTGAATATTGTCCAGAAGATGCATAGGCAGCAATGAATTCTGCTTTACTAAATGCTTCTCCATCTTTAGAAGCTACATAATTACCTAAAACATTCTTGTTTATATTCTTTGTTAATATTCCTCTAAATTGAGGATTTGTAGACAAGTTAATTTGTTGTCCTGGTAAGTATGCATGTTCATCATCTCTATCAGGAGATCCAGATGGTTGAGTAACATGTGTATGCCACATAATACCTTCGCCTTCTTTAACAACTTGTCCATCTAATGGTCTTTCAAAATCTTCTAATGCAACATCATGAATATCTTCACGATTTCTAGCACCTAATCCATGAAGTCTAGCAGTTGATTCTGGTTTATCAGATAAAGTAGCATATTCATCTGCCTTAGTACGGTAAGCGTTTTGATCTTTAACTTTAATAGAATTTTTATCGTAATCAGTTACTTCTTTTCCATCTAAATCATTGATCTTGTATCCGCCTTTACCATCCCATTCAAGATTTCCAACTTTTGTATTTCCATCTTTATCTTTATAGTATATTTCGTAAGTATCTCCTTCAGCTTTATATTTTAATTTATCTAATTCAACACTTTTAGCATTTGAATAATCAGACTCAGTTGGTTTTTCTTCAAATGTTTTTCCATTAGCAGCTACTGCTTTTTTATATTCATCAGTATATGTTCTAGCTTGTGTATCATAATCTACTTTTTTAGCATTTTCTTCTACTGCAGCCATAGCTTCTTCTTTTGAGGCATTTGGATGAAGTTTTTGATAAGCATCTACTGCTTTATCTTTAGATTCTTGTATTTGTGCTTCTTGAGTTTTTGGCGCATCCCCTTTTGGTGTTTCTTGAGCTGCACTAGAATTTTTATCAGCAGGAGGTCCTTGAACACCTAATTTTTGTAATTCTTCTTTACTATATACTTTTCCACTATTGTCTTGGAATCCACCATCTTCAGTTGGAGTACCTTCAACTTCAACACCATTAATTTTTAATTTGATTTTTTCCATATTGCACCTCCTAACTGTTAACGTCTAAGCTTCTAGCCATAGCATCAATATTCTTTCCTTGTTCAGATATTAACAATGTATAATCTTCTAATGTTTTCTTTAAGAACTTAATGTATATATCTAACGAATAATCTATTTGTTCATAATTTGAATTTAATAAAGTATATTTATTATAAACTGCTGCAGCTGTTTTACCAGTCCAAACTTTTGTTTGATTTATTCTTTCTACATTTTTCTTTTCTTTAGCCATAATATCTTTAATTCTATTATAAGACTCTTCTAATGAAGTTATTACTGATTGAAATTCTTCTGGTGAAGTAATTGTTATTCCACTATTCTTCATAATTATTCGCCTCCACATTCAACTGTTTAGCAAATCCAGTATCTATATCAGCGAATCCTCGATTTGCCTTATCGCAAAAGCTTTTTATATTTCCCATTGAAGTAGTAAGTTTTTTCATATTCTCTATATAATCGTGTGCTTTATCACAAAAGATTTTTGCATCTTGTCCTTGCCAAACTCCTCTAAGAATTTCAATTTGTCCAAGCATTTTTTCTATTTCTTTATCATAATCTTCTTGGTCTTTCTTTATTACATTAGTGAAATCATATAATTCGTCATGTCCAACTTTAATTAACATATCTTATCACCTACATTCTTTCAGATGAATCTTTGTCATCATCTTTTGATGAAACATATTTTACATCAATTTTATTACTGTCTGAAGTTTTCTTATCTTCTACTGCAGCGGCTATTGCATCATCATCAAAATTGCTTGTTGCTGTTTGATTTCCAATAACGTTTCCTAATATTGACTTACCAATTATTGTTGAATCATCATATTTTTGCTCAGTTGTTTGATTATTTCCCATATTATTAAGATTACTTTTTGAAACAACTGATGAATCATCATAAGATTTTTCTTGAGTTTGATTTCCAGTAATACTCTTAAGTCTAGTATTACCAACAGATGTAGCATCATCATAAGTCTGTGCTTCTGTTTGATTTCCACTAATATTTCCAAGAATTGATCTTCCAATAATTGTCGTATCATCATAAGTTTGAGCTTTTGTTTGATCTCCATGAATATCAGTTAATGCTTGTGCAGCAACTGTTGTTTCATCAATATCATTAGCTTTCTTAGTTTGATGTCCTTCATTAACACTTGTACCATCAACTTTGGAAACATATATAGCATTATATTTATTTGTATCCATTGGATTTCCCGCTGTATAATCAACTGCTATATCAATTCCTTCAGCTGCAGAAGCCATTTCACTATCATAATTGTTAAACAGTTCTGCACCTACTTTTAATTTCTCTGAATAATTTCTCATTGATTCTGAAATTGCACTCATTTGCTTTGATATTTTTTTAGTAGTATCACCAGCAACTTTATCCATTTCAGCAAATCTGCTTAAAACATCGCTACTAGCATCAGAAGCTTTTCCAACAATAGAACTATAGCCTCCAGCTGCACCTAATATAGATTCAGTATCAATAGAAATATCGCTTTTACTCATTTTAATATCACCTTACCCTATATATCATATATAAACTATTTTATATGATTTTTCAATTATTTGCAAGTTTTTATGAAATTATTTTATATTATTTATTTATACATCTTTTTTATGTAAATTTCTTTACTTTTTTTTACATTATTTACACATTTCTATTACGTAACAAACAAAAAAAGTTGATATAATATCAACCTTTTACTTTAAGTAAATAAGTAACGATAATAATCTGATTCTACCATTAATTTAGCAATATTTAATCTATTGTTAACTAAAGTATTTATACTATCAATATACCCTTCTGGAAGAGTATTAATATCTCCAGTAAAATTTCCAGTATTTGCATAATATGTTCCTTTATCTGTAATCCAGCTATGGTTTCTCATTATAGCAATTCCAAAAGAATCTGATAATATATCTCTTCCTGTAAATAATCTTGAGTCATATTCTACTCCAAACAAATTATATACGGTTGGTAATACATCACTAGACATACATGGTTTAGTTATATGCATATCTTCTAATTTGCTATTCCAAATTATTAAATTATTATGATTAACAGTTACTGTTTCTTCTCTTTCATATGAAGATAAACTATTAATTGAATTTAAATCAAGTTCATAAGGATAATGATCAGCAAGAAGTACTATTACTGTATTATCTAGTTTTCCAACATTTTCTAATTCTCTTAATAGTCTTTCTAAAGCTTTATCAAGTTCAATTTGTGTTGCTACATATGCTTTAGCAGCACTTGTAACATTCATATTAGCTACTTCATTTCTATGTTTATATGACATCATGTTATCATCATTAGTATATGCAAAATGTCCTGATACTGTCATATAATATGCCAAGAATGGTTGTTCACTATAAATGTAGTCAGTAATTGTTTTCTCAATCATTTCATCATCACTTGCAGGCCATATTCTACAATTAATTCTATTTTGTAATCCATTTCCACATCCTAAATAATTATCAAAACCTTGACTCTTTAAATATTTATGTCTATCTTGAAATGTATATGTGTTATTATGAAATGCAAATGTATTATAGCCATATTTTTTAAAAGTATTAGCAATACCCATAGGAAAATAATTATTTCCACTTCTCCACTTAGTAAGTATTGAAGAATCTGGATATAATCCAGTTAAAGATTGAAATTCCCCACCAATTGTTGATAAAACATTTGGTGTGTAATAATTATCAAATATAAATCCTGTATGAGTTAATTTATAAAGTGTTGGAGTTAATTCTTCTGATACTCCTATTTCACTAAAACTTTCAGCTGTTATATATACTAAATTGTAGTCTTTAAACATACCAGTATACTTGTTTTTCATAGTACCAGAATCATTAGCAACATATACATTTACTTTTTGAATTGATGATGAAGAAGTTTCTTTATCAAGATTTAAACTAATTATATTTGGTTCATATTCAGGTTCCTTTTCTTTTTCTTCTTCCACTTCTTCTTTTTCTTTATCTTTATCTATATCATCAACATCTATGTACTCTATTTTATTTGGAACAAAGCCAAAGAAAAATCTATATAAATCAAGTGAATAACTATTCATTACTCCAAGTTTAGGAATATTTAAATTAACCTCATTTACATTATGATACAAGTCATATGTACCATTAATTGTACCCTTGCTTGCATTTACATTAAAAAACATCAAAAATGCAAATATGGTAAATACAAATGATATACCTATATAGCTATATTTATTATTTCTTTCAAATACCATTTTTTTGTGAAATATTAAATAAATAATAAATGGTAACATAAAAACAATTATATTAAATATATTACTCATTATTGCAGAAAGTGCTTTATCTAAATAACTTGTTACTTGATCTCCTAATCCTAAATTACTAAATGAAAAATATATTTTAAAAATACTAAAAAATACACATTGTAACGAAAATAAGAATCCTAGAATAAATAAAATAACTGAATAAATAATTACATTTACTTTTGGTTTAAAGATATTTGTAATTATTGCTAAAAATGAAGATAAAAGAATACTATAGATTGTTATATTAATAATACTTTCTACCTCTATTTTAATCCCCAAAATAATAATAAATACAATTTCTAAGAAAAAAATTGAAGCAAACCAAGTACCTATTTTACTAAATATATCAAACAACGTTTTCTTCATAAAGTTCTCCTTACTTTGATTATAACATAAATTAAAAAAAAACAAACTTTTAGTTTGTTTTTCAATTTTATTTAACTAATTTCTTTTCATTTTTGCTTACTGCATTCTTTATCGTTTTCATAGCATATTTAATATTTAAGCTATTCATTCTATCTATATCTTCTATTTCATGATTTACTTTATGTAGATCACGAGTAAAATTGTTTAGTACTCTAATTTGATAATCATTTAATTCATCAGGTATATATGGATCAAATCCCATAACACCACTATTATTAACTACTCTAAATAAAACATATCCTTCATCATTAAAGTGCTCAATCATATCTTGACTATCATATCGATGTGGAAGTTCTTTATTTTCAAGAAACTTAAAAAATTTAATAAAAGCATCAGAGTGAATAAATATTGGACTAATAGCATAAAACTTGTTTTTTGATACTACTACAATCCCATCACTATCTTCTTTATTTAGAAAAGTATCACATATATCAAATTCATTTGTTTTCTTCTCTATATAGTCTAATTCAGCTTCTTTTGAATTAAAATCTAGTAAATCATAAGGTGTAATATTTTGTAACTCAACTAAATCATCTCTAAATATTTTTAAAGCTTCCTTCTTATTCATTTTTATACCCCCAAATTAATGTGTTAATTATACCACAAAATAAGAAAAATGTCAATTTATACATAAAAAATAACCCTATTATGGGTTATTTAAATAATACATCTAATTTTTCTTTTATTTGATCTCTTGTAAAAGGTTTAGCAAGATAATCATTAAATCCTACTTCTTTATAGTGCTCACATGCCCCTGCTATAGCATCAGCTGTAAGTGCAATAGTTGGTATATTAAAGTTAGGATCAGTCTTTAATTCTTTAAACGCTTCTTCTCCATTTTTATTAGGCATCATTATATCCATAAGAATTAAATCATATTTATTTGCTTTAACTTTTTCTATTGCTTCATTTCCATCTTTTGCTTCATCAATTATAAAGTTAAAGTCTTTAAGCGCTCTTTTAGCAACTTTTATATTAAGCGGATTATCATCAGCAAGAAGAATTCTTTTAGCGCCATACTCTCCTACTGTTGGTACTCCTTCAACTTTTGGTGGAGCATTAACAACTGGTTGTGTAAGTGCTATTACTTGTTTTTGCAAAGGCTGAGTAGGATCTACTTTAGGCATTTGCATAGTACGTTCAAATCCAACTCTTTCAGGCATTTCTGGGCCAGTCATTTTGCTTATTTTTTGTGGAAGGTTAACCATAAACATTGATCCTTGTCCAAACTGTGATTGAACGTTTATTTTTCCACCCATCATCTCAATTAACTGTTTAGTAATAGCAAGTCCTAGTCCTGTTCCTTCTACAGTTGTATTTCTTTCAACATCAAGTCTATCAAACTTAGTAAACAAGTGATTTATTTTATCAGCTTTAATTCCAATTCCTGTATCTTGAACAATAATAACTAACTCACATACACCATTTTGATTAATGCAGTTAACATTAAAGTTTACTTCACCTTCATTTGTATATTTTATTGCATTAGATAATAAATTATTAAGTATTTGTTTAACATGAGTTTTATCTCCAAGTAACTCATAAGGAATATCTTCTGCTATATGATATTTAAAATTAATTGGTTTTTCTCCTATCCTTACCGCATTTATCTTAGCAAGAGTTATTGCATCTTCTCTAAAGTTATATGGAATCTCTGTAATTTCCATTTTATCTGATTCAATTTTACTAATATCTAGAATATTACCAACAATCTCTAATAATGTTTGAGAGGCATTTATAATATCTTCTGAATCTTCTTTAACTTCAGGAGGAACTTGATCTTTGTAAGTTCCAATGTCTTCTGATAATCCTACTATTGCATTTAAAGGTGTTCTAATCTCGTGAGACATAGAAGATAAGAAATCACTCTTAGCACGGTTAGCTTTTTCAGCTTGGGTTTTAGCTTCTTCTAATTGTTCAATCATCTTTACATCCGGATTTTCAATTGTATTATACATTAAAAATGTAACAAAACTAATTATTGAATTTGCTAATAAAAAATGTGGCCAAATAAATTGCACAACAGCATTTATGCTCATCAAAATTATTAAAGCAATAATTGGAATAGACTTTTTACTTTTAACACTGTTTAAATGTCCAATTATTTCATAAAGCATAATCATTATTAAAACTGAAATGCTTGCAAACAAGAACAGAACATTAGGCCCATAAGAATACTGCATATAATCAACATCATTTATTTCAACTGGTAACAATAAAAATAAAACCGCAGAAATAATTGCATATATAATTATTATCTTAAACTTTAAACTATGTGCATTTATTTTGTTGATAGAATGAATAACAGTATACAAATAAATAGCAATTGTAAAAACATAAGAAAATAAGCACATATCAAACACCTTAAGCACGAAAGATAAAACAAATCCACCTATAGGTAAAAATAATATTAAACTACATTCCATAATTAAACTTACAATATTGATTCCTATCAAATACTTATATAATTTTAATTCTAGAGAATCTATTTTATTCTTTGTTGCAAATAAAACTGCCAAAAATACTATATAAAAAAATGATATTACTGAAAACAATATAGTATTATTAACTCCTTCAAATAACATACTAACCACCTATTATATATATTACCACTTGAAAGGCTTATAGTAAATTATTAAATAAAAAAAGATTATTTTTTCAATAATCTTTGATTATTTAAATTCATGTTGAAAGTTTTAACAAACTCTATTCCTTTTTTCTCATAAAATCTAAAATCATACTTATTATTATCAGTATATTTAAGGTTTCCTTCTACTTTTACATATTTAGGAATTTCATTTTCTTTCATAATTGACTTACAATCAACAAGAAGTTGATTTGCAATTTCTTCTTCTGACATAGTACATCCTCTTTCAGGAACTACAAATACCATAGGAACATGTTCTTCTTCTTTATCAGGAACTTCTACTGCAATGCATTCCTTTATATATGGTAATGAAGTTATTGCATCTTCTATTGTATAAGCTGATAATTTAAATCCTAATCTTATTATAACTCTTTCATTTCTTCCAGATAGATGAATGTATCCATCAGAGTCCATATATCCTTGGTCTCCAGTATGTAAATATTTAATTCCGTCATCATGAATTTGATATGTTTTGTTTGTTGCTGCTTCATTGTTTTCATATCCAATAAAACCAGTTTTGGTTTCAGTACATATTTCTCCCTGTTCGCCATATGTTAATTCTCTTTTATTTTCTGGATCATAAACAATTACTTTTTCACCATATTTTGGAGTACCTACACTACCATATCTATTCGAATGTTGTGGATTAAATGATAAAGCTCCCCAATCTTCATTGTTTCCATAACCATTTAAAACAAATGAACCAAATAGTTTTTCATCGTTTGAATTTTCTAATGCAGAATACTTATCTCCTCCAGTAATCATACAATCAACTTTATTTTTTATGTATTCCTTTTGTTTATCTGTCAAACTATCATAATTATCTCTTAAATATCTATAATGGAAAGGTGCAGCATATGATAAAGTAAAGTTACCAACATTTCTAAATACTGCATTTGGTTCAAAATCTGCACATAGCATTACTTTTGACCCTAAAGCAAGTGACATTATTGTTGCGTCTCCTAATCCATATGCTATCCAAGGTGGAAGAGCTACTAAAGTAGTTTTTCCTTTTCCAAGAGGTAAGTCTGCTCTAGTAATTGACTTAGCAAATTCAACAGCAGATTTTTCTGAATGAACTATAGTTTTAGCCTTACCAGTTGTTCCACTTGATTGAACTTTTATTGCAGGTCTATTTTCATCATATTCCACTCTAACTGCCTTTTTTGCGTTACCACGTTTAATAACATCAGTTAACTCAATAAATCTTTCATCATCTGGCAACTCTTCATCTTTTTCCATTTGTTTTGATAAAATTTCTTTTCTATGCTCATAAGCATATTTTAATTTTTCTCCAATTGACAATGAATTTCCAGGTCTTAATACAAATACATTCTTAATATTAGTATCATTTATTACTGTTTCAAGTTTAGGTAATACAACTTTATCCAAACAAATCATGTAATTACAATTACTTGAGTTTGCATAATTAGCAATTTCTTTTGAATTAGCCCTAATATCAAAAAACTTTGCAGATGCTCCCAATGAAACAACTGCTATTAAAGAAGCTATCATTTCAGGTGTATTTGTAACTCCAAAAAGAACATTATCACCTTCGTGAACTCCTACTTTTGATAATGCTTCAATACACTTATCTGTTTTTCTTTTTAATTTTCTAAATGTCCAATTACATTTTCCATCTAAAAATCCAATTGCATCGGAATCCAAATCATTAGAATCAAAAATCATATCATATATAGTATTATACTTACTTAAATCCTTACTTGCTTTTTGCTTGTGTGCTTTAAGCCATGGCATATCAATATATGAGTATCCTGTCATAGGACCTAGGTATTCTCCTGAAGAAATTTTTCTTAAGTAATCCTCTCTTTGAAGTTGTTCTTGTTCATTTAATTTAGACAACTCTTTTTTTAGTTCTAGTAATTCTTCCTTTTTCATATTATTATCCCCCTTAAAATTGAGCATATTATATCATATTTTCCTTATTTTGTCAAAATATTCCTATTCCATTATACCATTAAAAAAAATATCAACAAGAAATGTGACATTTTTTTACACTTTAATAATATATTGTTTCAGTATGATGAACAGGTGTATTATGCCCTATTCTTTTTCCCATTAACCATATAATATTATCAAGTTCTATTGAATTAACTTTAATATTTCTTTTATTTAATTTTTCTTTAATTATTTCAATTACATAAAGCATATTAGCTCTTATCTCTATTTCCATTTCACTATCATGCTTTACTTCTTTTTCATTATCTACTAAATTTGTTAATTCTTTATTATAATTTAGAATTCCATATTCTCTGAATGTTCTTGGAATACCATAATCTGCACATCCAAATAAATTAGAAACACTTTTTATATTATTTTTAATTTTTGATGATACATTAAATAAATCATTAACTAGTAAATTAGCTCTTTTGTTAAAATGTATAGTTTTTCCTTTATAATTTGATTTATCATCAAAACATTTAAAGTTACTAGTTATATAATTTAATAATTCAATATCACTATTAATAGAATATAACTCATTATAAAAATCATGATTTTTAATATATTCGATTACTTCTTTAAAATTATTAAATCTTTTATCTAAAAAAGGACATATTCCTTCAATACTTTCAAATATTTTATTAAACTCTTCTTGGTTTAATTTATCTAAATAATCTATATTTAAAAACTCTTTGTTATTTTCTACTTCTTTTATAATTGAATTAAATAATGCATTTGATCCACTAAAAGTATTTCCTTTATATTCCATTATCCATTTTGGTTTCTTCCAAAAGCAAAAATTCATTGATTCAATTATAAAGCATAATAATATTTTTTCTTCTTCAGTTATATTTAAATTAAAATTATTTATCCAATGAGAATAATTATTCTCTTTTATTTCTTTAATAAAAGAATCTAATTTATCATAATCAATTGTTACATACTTACTATTATTTACAACATATTCATATTCATTATTCATATTATTCTCCTTTTTTCATTAATAAATAATATTGTTCATTTCCAATTGTATCTTTTTCAACAAATTCATTTTCTATAACAAATCCACATTTCTTATAACAATTAATAGCTTTTAAATTATTCTTTAGGGGACACATTATTATTTCTTTAGCATTATTATTAAATAAATATTCACACATCTTGTTTATAACTAAATGACCTATTCCTTTATTATGTAGATTTATGTCTCCAATAAATATATCTAATTCATATTTATTTTTTTCTATTTCTTTATATTGAATTATTCCTATTGGAATACTTTTATATTCAATCATATAAACTGGTACTTTAGTATTATCAAGTGTTCTTTCATAATACTTATTTTTTATTTCTTCATAAGATAATACTCTTTGTTCAAAAGCATGATATACTTCTTTTTCTTTATACCACTTTTCTAAATATCTATAATCATTTTCAATATCTTTTAACCTTCTAAGTTTTAATTCATCATTTATTATAATCATTTACAATAATTTATCTCCCTTTTATACTATTATAATTTCTATTTGTTTTCTATTTGTTTTGCCTCTTTTAATAATTTATCAAAATCTGAAACATAATTATTATCTTGTATTACTCTATATTTTTCATATTCTTTTAATGCTTTTTCACTAGCTTTTTCATGAGATATTTTACCTTTTCCATCTAATGAATTATAGTGAAATACTTTTATTGCATTTTCAACTTCATCCTTCCAATCATTCATATACATTGTTATATTTCTTTCAGCATTGTTTTCTGCAATATCTAAAAACATATTAACTAAGTTATTAAGATTTTTTAATTCTTTTTCATCTAAATAATTTTTAGCAATAATAACATCTGATTTTAATACTTTTCCATTTGGAGATTTTTCCCAATTAGTAAGCCCCATATTAGTCTTTTTTGAATCCACTCTATTGTATATTATTTCTGCTGCTGTATTACCTGTAATTGCATAATGAAACTTATTTTGAATTGTTGAATAAAACTCTTTAGCTACATCACTATTTTTATCATAATCAACTGAGCATTCTGCAAATATATCAGTTATTTTTTGATAAAACATCCTTTCGCTTGTTCTGATTAATTTAATTCTTTCAAGTAATCTTTCAAAGTATTCTTGATCTGTTTTTCTTGCTTTCATAAATCTATCATCATTTAAAACAAATCCTTGAATCATATATTCTTTTATTATTTTATTAGCCCAGGTTCTAAACTTGATAGCTTTCTTAGAATTGACTCTAAAACCAATGGAAATAATCATATCAAGATTATAATATGAAATAAATCTCTTAACATCTCTATTTCCTTCCTTTTGAACTTGTGCAATTTTTTCACATGTTGAATTTTCAATTAATTCTTCATCTTTATAAATATTGTTAATATGTTTAGTAACTCCGCTTCTATCAATTTCAAAAAGTAATGCTAGTGCTTCAATATTTAACCAAACATCTTCATTTTCTAATAATACTTCTATTTTAGTATTACCATCTTCATCATTATAAAATATAATATTTTTTTCATTTCCTATTGTTTTTTCATTCATTTAAATATTCCCCCTTTAACTAACTAATATCTAAATATATTATACTATTTAACATAAAAAATCACAAATAATACATTAACTTATAAGATTTTGAAATAATTCTTTTATCACTACAATATTCCATTATATATTTATCTTCTTTTTTTACAATTATTATTCCTATTGCTTTATCTTCATTTATTGTCTTTATATTCTTATCTATATAGTTCATATATGTTTCTATTTGTCCTATATGTTCTTTTTTTAATTCTGTTATTTTAAGTTCTATTACTACATAACATTTATATTTTATATTATATAAAAGAAAATCTATATAATTATATCTATTTCCAAGTTTTATTTTATATTCGTTATCTATAAATGTAAATCCTTCTCCTAATTCTTTTAAGAAGTTTGGAATATCTTCTAATATTAATTTTTGTAATACTTTCTCTGATATTATTTCATAATTATTTTTATTATTAATCAGAATTGGATTCTTTATTAAATCATCTACTTTTGTCTCTTCTTTATATTTTAATTTTTCTTTTGTCTCATTTGGTAATCTTTCATACTCTTTATTCTTAATTCTTTGTCTTAGTTCTCTTACTGATAAGTTATATTGTTCTGATATTAAAATATAATAATTAATCTTTTTATCGTCAAACCATATTATTTCACAATAATGACTCCAAGTTAATTTGGCAGACACTGTCTGCCATTTCTGATACTTAAAATAAAATTGTCTTATGTTTCTTAAATTTCTTTCACTATAACCTTTTCCAAAATCATTAGTTAATTTAATAGAATACTCTTTAATTATTCCTTCTCCATAGTGTTTTCCTGCTTCGAATAACAATTTACCAACATTATAGTATGTTTCTAAATCGCTTCTATTTTTGCTATAATCTTTTGCTTTCTTTGTTATTTCATTATTTATTATTTGCTCTTTTATTTCATTGTAATAATTCATGTACCTTCTTTCTCATATTTACTTACAATTATATTATTATTCTTTTATTATATTTTTTCTAAAAAAAAACACTTTTTTGTGTTTCTTATTTCATAAATTCTTGTTTTAGTTCATATCTTCCATTTTTAAATTCTATTGTTGCATAACTTCCATTAATAATTGTATTTGCTGGTTTAACATGACCAATATTAGCATTTATTATTATGTTATCAAATTCTTTTAATGCTTTTTTAATAGCATCTTCATAACTCATATCAGCATATATTGTTTCATGTCTAACAGTTCCAAATATAAATGTATTTGAATATTTAAACCATCCAGCTAGTTTTAATTGTAATAGCGTAAGATAAACACTAACTGAACTCATTGCAAAGATATCAAAATACCAAATTATTTTTTTATCTTTATATTTTTCAATAAACTTTTTGGTATTGTCATATTTTGTTCCAATGATATCTTTTAAACAATCAAGACATCCTCCTATGATTACCCCACTATCTTTAAAATTTCCATTTACAGATTCTATCTTTCTATCTTTATAATCATTTTGAATATAATTATTATCCATTATCAATTTGATATTATCTTTAACGTCAATAGAATTGCTTTCAGAAAACTGTTTTGCATTTCTTCCGTATAATGTTGCTAAATCATACTTAGTAGTTAATATATATAAAAGTGAAGTTGGATCACTTGCTCCTTATACCCATATATTTTTTTTCTTTATTTTTTTATAATCTATATCATCTATTATTTCTAATAAAAAGTCTCCACCTCTTGCAATAATTATACCTTTAATATTTTGATCTAAAAGAGCATTTAATTCATCAATCCTTTGTTTTTTAGATGAACTAACAAGACTACTTCCAAATACATTTTTAGTAACTTCTACTCTAAATATTTTATTCAAATTATCAATTGCTAATTCCATTTCTTCTTTGCAATCACTAGCACCACTTGATAATGCAGTTATTCCAATTAAATCATTATTTTTTAACAATTTTGGGTATTTCATATTTTCACTTCCATTATTTATATTTTTAAAAAGATATTCTTTCGAATATCTTAATTATTATACTTTTCTTGTTGACTATTTATTAATTCTTGATTGTTTCTATAATCAAGTCCCATAGCACTTTTTACTTTTTTTAGTGTTTCTTGTACTTCTTTTCTTGCTTTATCACTACCCTCAAAAAGAATCTTATATACTCCAGGTATATCTTTTTCAAGTTCTTTTCTTCTTTTTCTTATTGGTTCAAGTATATCTTGCATAACATAGATTAAAAACTTTTTAACAAACATATCCCCTAGTCCACCACGTTCATAATGAGCTTTTAATTCATCTAAGTTTTTATATTCTCCTTCAGTAAAATACTCTTCAAAGTGTTTTGGTGTTGAGAAAGCCTCTAGATAAATAAATACAGGATTTTCTTCAGTCTTACCTGGATCTTCTACTCTTAAGTGATTAGGATCAGTATACATTCCTTTAATCTTTCTTTCTACTTCTTCTTCTGTATCTGCTAAGAATATACAATTTCCAAGTGACTTACTCATTTTAGCTGATCCATCTGTTCCAGGAAGCCTTAAACATACTTTATTTTTTGGAAGTACTGCTTCTGGTTCTACTAAAGTTTCTCCATATAATCTATTAAAAGTTCTTACAATTTCTCTTGTTTGTTCAATCATTGGAAGTTGATCTTCTCCAACTGGAACAATATTAGCATTAAATCCAGTAATATCAGCTGCTTGTGAAATTGGATAAGTCATGAATCCAACAGGAATTGAATTACCAAATTCTCTATATTTAACTTCTTGTTTTACTGTTGGATTTCTCTCTAGTCTTGCAAGTGTTACTAGATTCATATAATAAAATGTTAAATCACTTAATTCTGGAATTTGGGATTGTAAAAAGATAGTACACTTATTTGGGTCAATTCCACATGATAAATAATCAAGTGCTACTTCTAAAACATTATCTTGAACTTTTTGGAGATTTCCAGAGTTATCAGTAGTTGCTTGTGCATCTGCAATTTCTATAAATATTTTATCAAAATTATCTTGATCTTGTAATTCTACTCTTTGACGTAATGATCCAACTAAATGACCTACATGTAGTCTTCCTGTTGGTCTATCTCCTGTTAATAATATATCTTTCATATACCCTCCTTATAATCCAAAATATGTTTCTTTAATTCTATCTATATCTGGATAATCTTCGTTTTTTATTGTTTTTTCAAACAATTTTCTATCATAATCAATTTCTTTTTTAGTTATTCTTACACTTTTATCTACAACTTCTATTATTGTATAAAAAGTAGTATTATTACTTGTACATCCACTACTACCTACACAAGTAAACAATCCATCATTATTTATCTGAAATGCTTCATGTGAGTGTCCAAAAAACATATAATCAGTTTCTAAACTTTTAGCAACATCAAATATTCTATTATCTCCTAAAATATTCAATGGTTGAAAATATGTTTTATCTTCATTAAAGAAAAAGTGAGAAAAAGTAAATAAATTACCTTCAACTAACTCTTCAACTGTCATTGGTAAATCAGCAATAAATGCTTTTTCTTGATCATCTAATTGGTTTTTAATCCAATCTCTATGTTTCTTTTCATCTTCTGTTAAATGATTATTATATACTTCTTCATTTAATTGATATATTTCATGATTTCCTTTAACCATTTTTACTCTAGATTTCATAATTAAATCTAAACACTCTTTAGGATTAGGACCAAATCCAATTACATCTCCTAAATATATTACTTCATCTATACTATTTCTTTCTATATCATTTAGTATACTTTCAAGTGCTTGTAGGTTTCCATGTATATCACTAAAAATTGCAATTCTTTTCATAATTATCTATCCTTTATTTTATTATACTCTTTAATTACATCTAACATTTCTTCAACTATTACAGGGTTTCTTGGATTGTCTGGAATACTATCAATTAATACTTTTTCATAATCTTTTAATGGTATTGTTTTAACAGTAAAACCTCTTGCTTTTTCCCATTCATCAAGCGAAGAATTACTAATATCAAATTTAGTATTAGTTCTAACAATATAATAATATATTTCATTTTTTCTATTTAAACCAGTATTATGATAATTCTTAGAATAATAAGTTATTTTTTGAAATGGGTTCAATTTAGCATCTTTAACTTCTATTCCAGTCTCTTCTTTTATTTCACGAAGAAGACAATCAGATAATTCCTCATTTTCTTCTAAATGACCTCCAGGAAACTGATATGTACCATCACAATAACCCAAAGTAATTTCATCATTATCATTAATAATTAATCCTTTAGTTCTTATAACAGTTTCATCTATATCATCAATTGTTAAATTATCATAATTATATAGTACTTCTTTCATAATGTTTTCTCCATTTTTCAAATAACTAATTCACACATTCTTATTTTATCATATAAATACAACTTTTATTATTTAAATTATAATTTTTTAAATTCTTTTATTTTTCTTTTAGCTTGTGTAGTCTTAACTACATCAAGCCAATTGTATCTTGGTCCATATGAATAATCATTAGTTATTATTTTTACTCTATCTTTGTTATGAAGAGTGGTTTCAGGTAATACATAATTTCCATTTATTTCTGCTCCAACCATTGTATTTCCAATCTCTTCACCAAGTTCATATGCAAAATCAATTGCACATGATCCAGCAGGAAGTTCAACAACATTACCCTTTGTAGTATAAACATATATTTTATCTGTAAATAGTTCTCCTTTAACTCTATCTACAAATTCTTTATTATCTCCAAACATTCTATTTATCTCTACTAAGGAATTAAAAAACTGATATTTCTTTTTTAAATCTTCTTGCATTTTAATTCTTGCTTCACCTTTATTTATATTCCAATATGCAGTTAATCCATATGTTGCAATATTATCCATATCAAATGTTCTTATTTGAGTTTGAACTAATCTTTCATCAGGTGCAAAAACAGTTGTATGAAGAGATTTATACATATTTGTTTTTGGATTACAAATATAATCTTTAAAAGTATCGTTTAAAGGATGATATACACTATGAACAGCTCCTAATGTTCTATAACAATTATCTATATCATCTACCATTATTTTAAGAGCTAACAAATCATGAATATCTGAAATTCTTCCTTTTTCTTTTAATCTTTTATATATTCCATATATATTTTTTGTTCTTATTTTAATATCATTTGGTATATTCTTATCTTCTAGAACTTTTTTTATAGTTGAATACATTTCAATTAAACAATTATTACTTTCTTCTTCTATTTTATTTTTTTGATATTCTATAGTTCTATAAGTATCAGGATATAAATATCTTAATGATAAGTCCTCTAGCTCGGATTTAATATTATAGGCTCCAATGTAATACGCAAGTGGAACAAAAATATCCATTGTTTCCATAGAATTTTCTCTTTGTTTATTAACAGATTTAAATTGAAGTGTTCTCATATTATGAAGTCTATCAGCAAGTTTAATTATAATAATTCTTACATCATTTGTAAGACCTGTAATTATCTTTCTTGTATTGGCAAGATTTTGAGACTCCTTTGAAGTAAAATTCATTTTAGCAAGTTTAGTAACTCCATCAACTAAAGATGCGATAGATGGATTAAACTCGTGAGCAATTTCTTCCTTTGTTACGTTTGTATCTTCAATTGTATCATGCAAAAGACCTGCACAAACAGTATCTCTATCAGCTTTCATATCAGCTAATATATATGCTACATTTAATGGGTGATTAATATATGGTTCTCCACTTTCACGGAATTGTCCTTCATGTAATTGTTCAGCATATTTATAAGCTTTAGTAATTATTTCTACTTCATCTGGATTATAATCTTTTATTTTTCTAATTAAATCTTCAAATGTAATATTCATAAAAACCTCCTAAAAAAAAACCGCAAAATATTTATTTTTGCAGTTTTATTCATTATTTTTTACATAAGAAACGCAAGAACAGTTTGTTCTTTTTATCAACATTATTATAGAAATATAAATAAAAATAATTTTTTCCATAATTTTGATTCCTTTTCGATAACTTTACTCTTATTTTCATAATTTGTCAATATTATAAATAAAAAAATACCTAAAAAGGCATTTTCATATTTCCATTTGACATTTGTTTCATCATTTTCTTCATTTGTTCAAATTGTGTTAATAATTTATTAACTTCTTGAACAGATAATCCACATCCTTTAGCAATTCTAGTTTTTCTACTTGCTTTTATAATATCTGGATTTCTTCTTTCTTTTGGAGTCATAGATTGTATTATTGCTTCAATGTGACTCATTTGTTTAGGATCAATTTTTACATTATTTAATCCCATTTTTCTTGCTCCTGGAATTAATTTTATTAAGTTTTCTAGTGGCCCTAATTTTCTTATTTGTTTCATTTGTGATAAGAAGTCTTCTAAATCAAATTTACCACTTTGCATTTTTCTTGCAGCTTTCTCAGCTTCTTTTTCATCTATTTCAGATTGGACTTTTTCAACAAGTGATACAATATCACCCATTCCAAGGATTCTTCCTGCCATTCTTTCTGGATCAAATGTATCAAGTCCGTCCATCTTTTCACTAATACCAATAAATTTAATTGGAACATTAGTCAAATGTCTTACTGATAATGCAACACCTCCACGAGTATCTCCATCAAGTTTAGTTAAGATTACTCCAGTAAGTGGCAACTTATCATTAAATCCTTGAATAACATTTATAGCATCTTGACCCATCATAGCATCAATTACTAAAAGTATTTCTTGAGGATTTACTTTATTTTTAATATTATCTAGTTCATCCATTAATTCTTCATCAATATGAAGTCTTCCTGCAGTATCTATTAATACATAATCATATTTATTCTCTTTTGCGTATTTTATTGCGTTTTCTGCAATTTCTACAGGATCTTTTTTGCCTTCTTCATATACTGGGATATTAAGCTGTTTCCCAATTTGTTTTAACTGATCAATTGCAGCAGGACGATAAACATCACATGCAACAATTAATGGTCTTTTAGCATGCTTTTTTCTTAACATATTAGCAAGTTTTCCAATATGAGTTGTTTTACCACTACCTTGAAGACCTACTAACATAAGTATTGCAGGATTTCCTTTAAGATTTAAATCTTCTTGTTCTCCTCCTAAAAGTATAGTTAATTCATCTTTAACTATTTTCACAAATACTTCTCCTGGTTTTAAACTTTTTTGTACTTCTTCTCCAAGAGCTTTTTCTTTAACATTATTTGTAAACTCTTTAACAACTGTATAGTTAACATCAGCTTCTAATAACGCAAGACGAATCTCACGCATCATATCACTAATGTTATTTTCTGTAATCTTTCCTGTACCTTTTATTTTTGAAAGTGCATTTTGAAGTCTTTCTCCTAAACTTTCAAACATTGTAAATCACCTCTTGTATTATATATTTTTCCAGTTCGCTACAATATCACTATTAGAAGATAAAGGTGATGGATCTGGCATATCTAAGTGTACAATTACTGGAATTTTAAATGCCGTTCCAAATCCAAGACATGTACCTGATTGTAAACTTTTTTGTTTGTCTACTATATCTGTATTGATATTTGGTACCATTTTTCTTATATATTCTTCATCACTTGGATGGTTTGTTTTAAATATTAAGAAATTTGAGCACTGTGAAATAACAGTATCAGATAACTCAACAGGTCTTTGACTTATAACTCCTAATATAACCCCATATTTTCTTCCTTCTTTTGCAACACGTTCAAATATATTATAACCAATTAAGAAATGGTCAGTATCATTTTTAATATATCTATGTGCTTCTTCAACAATTATATGAAATGGAATAGATCCTTTCTTTGGAACTGTTTTAGCAAAATCAAAAATAATTCTTGTATATATTTTTACTATAACAGCTGCTAAAGAATCATCCATATCTTCTGGATTAATAATAACTATCTGTCTTTTTCTTCCATCTTTAAATAAAGTATTACTTAAGAATGTTTGAACATCTACTTGATTTGGATAGTTAAATATTTTACTTTGTTCACCAGTTATTAATGAATGAAGTCTTACTCTTACACTTGCAGCATCTGCATATGTATTTGGATTATTATACCATCCTTCAGATATCAAAGTAAAGTCAAGTGCTCTTTCTAAATCTTGTAATCCATAAAACGTTAATGAAGTTGGCTCGTAATTATCAAGTTCTTCTTTTACAAATGATGTAGTGTATTCAGTAAACAAGATTCCTTCAGTAAATGTTCCTGTTTTATCTATATGAAAGCACTCTCTTAGTTTTCGTGTATATCCAATTCCATGAATTGTTGCATCCATATTAAAGTTTGGAGTTGGACATGTTTCAACAATTGAAAAAATATCATTTTTCTTTTTTACTGGTGTTGAATCACTAAATAATATTGAAATGATTGCTTTAGCTATTAAGTGATCTTTATATTGTTCACTCATTTGTGAAGATTCTGAAAATATTCTTGCAAGTTTTAGCATTCTTTCAATTAATGGAAGTTGTGAATGAGAATTAGCCATTAATAAAAGTGCTAAATCATTTGCATTTAATAACCATAAAGGTATTCTTAATTGTTCATAAGCAGTATTATTTCCTGTTGTAAATACTCTATAATCATATTTTGGATCAATTGTAGATAGTTTAGAAAATGCA
Organism: uncultured Erysipelotrichaceae bacterium; assembly: GCA_902793375.1. Lineage (GTDB taxonomy): Bacteria > Bacillota_I > Bacilli_A > RF39 > UBA660 > RUG13868. The sequence continues at coordinate 54,030 of CADBDE010000007.1, forward strand.
TTTGCATATTCACCTGATACATCAAATATCAAAATATTTGCATTGTAAGGTGGGGTCTGCTTATTTTGAAATACATTTTGCAATAGTCTTGCAGTACCACAAGATTTACCACTTCCAGAATTACCAAATATTGCAAAGTGATTACTGAAGAAATTATTAACACTTAAGCAAACTGGAGCTCCATTATAAAATGGGCTTCTTCCTAAATACATAGCTCCTTCATTTGTTTGTCCAAGAATAATTGCTATTTCTTGTTCATTAATGCTTCTTATTTTAGAGTTCATTAAAGGTTTTCTAATGATACCTCCAAATAATTGACCATTCATAAATTCTCCAAGTAACTTTATTCTTACTTGAGCATTATTTACTTCTGATATTTCTCCTAAAATTTGTTTTTCTTCATCTTCAATTACAACGTGTGAACTTAATATATTATTTGTTACTGCAACTCCAGGAGTTAAATCAACAACAACACTAGTCTCATTAATTAATGATATCTTGTCAAACATATTTCACCTCTTAAATTATTCTTTTTATTTTTTCATATAAATTTTTATCTGAACTATTCTTTATTATATCTAATATTTTATCGTGTTTTTCTCTTAATTTCAATTTACTTTCTAATTCTTCTATTTTTTCTTCAATTAATTTCAATTGATTAAACACAGCATTTCTTGATACATCAAAATTTTCTGCAATTTCTGCTAAAGATAAATTGTCAAAATAATATGCTTCATAATATTCTCTTTGTTTATCAGTCAATAAATCTTTATAAATATCATATAAACTATTTAAATAAATCATTCTATCCATAGTACACCTACATCATATCTTTAAATAATCCATATATATATTTTTCTATATCAAATACTTGTAAATCTTCTTTTCTCTCACCAAGTCCAATGTACTTAACTGGTATTCCAACGCTTTCTTTTATTGCAAGAACAATACCACCTTTTGCAGTTCCATCAAGTTTAGTAAGAACTATTCCAGTTACATTAGTTATTTCTTTAAATGCCTTTGCTTGGCTTATTCCATTTTGTCCAGTTGTAGCATCAATTACTAATAATGTCTCATGTGGTCCATCTGGAACAATTTTACCTATAACTTTGTTAATCTTTTCAAGCTCTCTCATCAAGTTATCTTTGTTTTGAAGACGTCCTGCAGTATCTATTAATACTACATCAGTTTTATTCTTTAAAGCTTCTTCTAATCCATCATAAATAACACTAGATGGATCAGCTCCTTCATCTTTTCCATAGAAATCTGAGTTTGTTCTTTCTGCCCACTCTTTTAACTGTTCTATTGCTCCTGCTCTAAAAGTATCTCCAGCAATCATCATAACACTTTTTCCTTCATCATGAAGTTTAGAAGCAATTTTAGCAATTGTAGTTGTTTTTCCAACTCCATTTACTCCTACAAAAAGAATAACTGTTGGAGCTTTTTCAGAATAATTAATTTTATTAACAATTATTTCATCACTAACATAAATAATAAATAATTCATCAACTATTACTTCTTTTAAATATTCAACATCTTCTATATTTTCAGTTCTAACTCTTTTTCTTAATCTATCCATAAAAGACATTACTGTATCTATTCCAATATCTGCCATTATAAGTATTTCTTCTAATTCATCAAAATATTCTTCTGATACCTTATTATATCTTTTAGTTAAACTAATTAATCTAGAAACAAAGTTTTCTCTTGTTTTAGTTAAACCTTTTTCATATACTTTTACAGATTCTTTTATTTCTTCTTTTTCTTCTTTGTTGGTTTCTTTCTTTGCTTCTTTTTTTTCTTCTTTTAATCTTTTTTTTCTTTCTTTTCTAGTTTCTTTTTTCTCAGGTTCATAAACTACTTCATTTTTTGATTCTTGTTCCTCTTGAACAAAATCATCTTCTATTTCATTTTCAAGATTTTCATCTTGTTCTACTACCTCTTCTTGTTCTTCTTCGTCTAGTTCACGTTCTTCTTCAATTTCTTCTTCATCAACGTGCTTAAACATGTTTTTAATTCTATTAAATAAACCCATAATTAATCACCATATTAAGTATATCAAAAAAAAGATGAATAATCATCTTTTATTTGAATTCTTTAAGTAATTTTTTCTCTCTATATAACATTTTAGTTACTAATTCTGTACCACTTGACTTAATATCATTAATATTTGATATATATTTTCCTGTTTTTTCAGAATAAATTCCAATCAATGACTTCTGTTGTACATAGTTTTCAAGAGCTAAATTACCATTTTGCTTATAGTTGTATAATATATCTCCATCATTATGAAGTTCATCTTTAGTTTCACTCCAAGAGGATATTTCATATACCTTATAATAATCTCCTTGTACTGCTTCTACTAAATAATCACCACACACTAGAACAATTGATTTCTTACTTGAATCTTTTATGTTTACGTATGATTCATATTTATCACATTTAACATTTTTATCAAATGGACTAGTTAGTTCATCAATATATCCATTTTTAGAAGTTTCGTATAAACTATATTCATCTTTTGCAATTATTGCTTTATCTTTATATCTCGCCACTGCATTTGCAAAATTATTTGCTAAAGTTTTAAATGATCCATAACTTTTTGAACTATCAAGTGCAAGTTTTGAACCTATTGCAATTAATATTGCAATAACTGCTAGTAGAACCATAAATTCTACTTTAGAAAATCCTTTTTTATTAATTTTTTTATTTGTTTTTCTCATATAATTCTTTTACCTTCTTCCTAATGTCTTTATCTACTCTTTCTATAGTAGATACACTAACTTCAAGTGCTTTCTTATAATTACCTTTATAAAAGAACATTTGCGCTTGATTTAAACCACTATCAATATTTATATTTTTACTTCTATATCTGTTTCCATAAACAATTGAATACTCTGCAAGTTTTGCAGTCTTTATCATCTCACTAGTAGTATTATATAATTTTAAAACCAAATCACGAGATGTATCTACTCTTGTATTTAATGTCTTAATTACTATTGGTTTTCTTTCAAGTTCCTTAATTATTTCAAGTATTGATTCATTTGCTTCTTGTAATTGTACAAAATAATTATCTGATATTATTGGAAGTTTATAACTTCTTATTTTTACTTTTGATTGTTTTAACAATTCTTGGATTTCATCTAATTGCTCTCTTGCTCTTGCTTCATCGTCATATAAGTTTCCTAGATTCTTCAAAGTAACATCTAATTCATCATCAATTTTTTTAAGTCTTTTAGCCAATTCCTCAATTGTTATAGATAATTCAGAAAATGGAGTTTTCTTTCTTGGAGCACTTTTCAAAAGTGCTTTATATTCATCATTTAATTCATTTGTTTTATCATTAACTACTCCAATTGTTTTAATATCATTCTCAGTCAAATCATATGTGTTTTTTATCTCATCCATTTGATTATAAATATTTTTAACTGTTTCAGTAGTCTTATTTAATTTTTCATCAAAGATTTTTTTAGATTCTTCATATTGTTTCTTGGCTTGTTTTTCAAGTTCAAATTCATCAAATAATGAATCAAGGTATTCAAGCATTGTTTTTAACTCAAACATACAATTCTCTAAGTTCAATACTTTTATTCTATCTAATATCTTATTAACATTTTTAAGAGATTCTTCAACGTTATATTCAATTTTTAAATGTTTTAATGGAAATTTCTTTGCTTTTAATTCTTTATATGTTTCAGTTATTTGTTCTATTCTTCTTGGAATAATTCTATTAGTTAACAAAACTAAATCAGGAACTTCATTTATAACTATTTCCATATGATCTATCATTATATCTATACCTTTAACAATATGATATACTTCTTGATAATCATTTTGCTCCATATACTCTTCAAAGTCTTGAAATAGTTTTTCTATATTTTCAAATTGCAATTCTATAGGTGTTGCTATTTGCTCATAATCTTTTTTGTTTAATTCAAATTTTTCATTTAATTCTCTATATTTTGTTTTTAATTTAGTAATTATCTTACGATATTTTTCTTCACTTAAATTCATTTCTTTAATTTCATCAAGTAAAGTATCTATTCTTTGTTTTGATTTGTATATTTCAATTTCAACTTTTGGAGCCGTAATCATGTATGTTTTTGAATCTTTATTATCAAGTAAAGAATCAAGTTCAATAAGCATGTCATTTATTACTGGAATATCATCATTTTTAATACTTTCAAAAGAATTAAACCATTTTTTATATTTTTCTTCTAATTTTTCATTTTTAACAATTGTTTCAAGCTTAGCTAGTTCAGTGATAACTGGTGCACTTTCTATTTCATTCTTCTCTTTATCTAATTCTTCTAACTCTTTTCTATATTTTTTAAGTCTTCTCTTTTTTATTATAAGTAAGATAACAATAATAAGAATAAGCATAATAACGCCATATATTCCTAAGAATACAATTTTTCTCATTTTATCACCTTACCTTCCTATAATATTATCTTAACACATTTCTTATTTATTTTCATTATTTTTTTTATTTATATAAAAAATAGATTTATTTAGGAATCATAGTAATTCTTAACTAAATCTATTTATATAATTTACTATTAACTTTAAATGACTAAAACAGGGCTAAAGTAAGTGTTAGAACGATTGTAACTGAAATTGCCATATATGACACCAAGGTATCTTTGCTTTCGCAAAGATAGATTCTAGAACTATAGATGCTCGGCGGCCACTACTAGAGGCATCCCACAGCACCAACACCATCCACGTAGCAGTACTCGTACGTACCGCGACCATCGCAGCTGACGTCGCCATTCGAGTTGACATCGCAGCCGAAATCGGAGGCATAGCAGTACACGCCGTACGAGTCAACACCGCAGCTAATATCTGAGAATACCTCTTGTAAGTGTTCTTTTTCTGCATCATAATTATTTGATTTAAAACAATGCTCAGTTCCATTTCTTTTTATACAAACTGCCAAACTGTTATCTGAATATAATCCTAATTTGTTCCATCATTTATGTAATTTGTTGGATTATTACTTCCACCTTCTTCTCCTGTTTCAGAATTTACATTTATTAAGCCTTGATCATCAAATCCTGCTTTTTTACAACTATGTCCTTCATCTATTATTATTACTTTTCCTCTTCCATCTATTGTTCTTTTTGTATTTATGTCATCGCTTGTTAAATCACTTTCTATTGAATCAGTATCTAGTTTATTGTACGACACTATTTTTTTTACTCCTTGTCCTGCATCATCTACACTTGTCCAAAAATATGAGTATCCTTTACCATCATATGTTACTACTACGTAAGCATTAGTAAAATCTCCATATGGACTTTTCATTGCATTTTCTGTCTTGATACAATTTACATCTATATAGTATGTTGCATCTGTATCATACATCTCTAACTTTCCAGCATTAACTAAGTTTCTAGCTGACCCAATTATCTCTTTTGCTGTATCGACATATGCATTTTTTCTTGAATCACTTATATATTTTGTTACACTTGGTATTGCTATTATCATAAGAATTCCTAGAATTATGATAACTGCTAATAACTCTATTAAAGTAAATCCATTTTTGTTCATCTACTATCACCTATTATGAATATAACTCATTTATATAAATAAAGTCAAATATTTATTGACTTCTAAACCCTTTTAATATATAATCTATATTGCATATTCAAACAGCAAGTATTTATTTGTTTTTAATGTGTTTATTAAGTTTATTAGTAACTTTGCTGTTAAGTGAAAGTATTAGAATAAACTCCCTAGGAACAATTAATACAGAGTCTTTTGTTTATGTAATATAAATAAAGGAGGAAAAAATTATGTCAAGATATACTGGTTCTAGTTACAAACAAGCTCGTAGAGTTGGTTTAAGTTTATTAGAAAATGGTAAAGAACTTGCAAGACGTCCATATGGTCCAGGACAACATGGAGCAGATAGACGTGGAAAATTATCTAACTATGGTGTTCAATTAAAAGAAAAACAAAAAGTTAGATTTATGTACGGATTAAATGAAAAGCAATTCCGTAAAACATTCAATGAAGCTGGTAAAATGAAAGGTATCCATGGTGATAACTTCTTAAGACTTCTTGAATCAAGACTTGATAACTTAGTTTATCGTATTGGATTTGCTAACACTAGACGTGCTGCAAGACAACTTGTAAATCATGGTCATATCTTAGTTGATGGACAAAAAGTTGATATTCCATCATTTAGAGTAAAAGTTGGATCAACAATTACTTTAAAAGATAAAGATAAAGATTTAAAAGTAGTTAATGAATCACTTGAAAAAGTAGTATCTCGTGTTGAGTATATTTCTTATGATGAAGCAAAGAAAGTTGCTACATTTGTAAGACTTCCAGAAAGACAAGAATTACCTGCTGACATCGATGAATCATTAATCGTTGAATTCTATAACAGATAATATTAAAAGTTCGAACAATCGAACTTTTTTATTTTATTATTATTAATTATTAGATATAATTTAACTGGATGGTGATAATATGTATTTCAAGGATTATTTAGAAAAGTTTAAAAACAAAAAAATTAACATCTATATCGATATGGATGGTGTTGTTGCAGACTATGATGTAGTAAATTTTAAAAGTGAAAAGGATAAAGATGATGCTTATTTAAATAAAAGGCCTATAATGTCATCAATTAATGTATTAAAGGAAATATCTACAATGGATAATATAACAATGTATATACTTTCTTGTACTAAAAAAGATAGTCAAAAAGAAGGTAAAGTCATTTGGTTATCAAAATATATGAATTTCATAAAAAAAGAAAATATTAATCTATTTTCAAGAGAAGAAAAAGATTATTTAAAATCTGCATTAATAAAAAAAGAGTTTTTAGAAAGTCACTATAATAAAGATGAAATAAATATAATAATTGATGACTCACATGATGTATTAAAAGAAATTGAGCATTCAGGCTTAGGTATAATACCTCTACATATATCATCTATTTTAGATTAAAAAAACAAAAGACAAAAATCTTTTGTTTTTTATTATTTATCATTCTTTTCATCAAGTGTAGTTACTACTTTATCTCTAGTAAAAGGTCCTTTACTATTAGAACAATATCCAGCTTCAAATGTTTCATTAGGCAAATCATCTAGATATACTTCAAACACAAAATCACATTTGTATCCATCTATTTCTTTTTGTGATTCATGATTATAATATGTAAATCCCTTAATATGATATGAACTTCCAAACTTTTCTTTTAAATAATTTTTAGTTATTTTATAATCCTTTATTAAATTGCTACACTTTTCCATATTATCTATATTGACAAATACGATTAAAGACATAACTATGCATAGTCCATCAACAATTAATTGTTTTTTTGAAGCTTTTTTTATACATCTTACACAAAATAGAATTATAAAAATAATAGTTACTAGTTGCATAGCAAACATTATTAAAAGAAATGCAATGGCACCAACAAAACTTGGCAAAAAGCCTGTTAAACATCCACAAATAAATATTAAGACTGGTACTATTAAATACCAATAATGAATTTCTTTTTTTTCCATAACTTTCCTTTATTCTCCAAAATAAATAGTTGATTATTTACATTCTATTAAGAAATATTTCTTTTTTCCTCTTCTTAATATTATATATTTTCCTTCTATCGCATCTTTCCTAGAAATTATTTTTTCTAAGTTTGTTTCTTTATCTCCATTAATTGAAATAGTACCACCAGTTACAAACTCTCTTGCTTCTCTTTTACTTGAACAAATTGATAAATTTACAAGTAAATCAACTAAATTCATTTCTTCATTTAATTCTTTCTTTTCGGCATCTTTAAATAATAAATCAATATCTTTTACTGTTAAGTCTTTTACATTTCCGCTAAATAAAGCTTCACTCATTTTAACTGCTTTTTCATATTCTTCTTTTCCATGTAAATCAGTTATTATTTCTCTTGCAAGTGCTTGATGAGCAATTCTTTTTTCAGGAGCTTCATTGTGCTCTTTTTCAATTTTTTCAATTTCCTCTTTTGATAAGAAAGTTAATTTCTTTAAGTATTCAATAATCATTGAATCTTCTAAATTAATTAAGTACTGGTACATTTCATAACTTGATGTTTTATTCTTATCAAGCCATAAAGCATTGCCTTCAGTTTTTCCAAATTTTTTCCCAGTTGAATCAGTAACTAATGGCATTACCATACCATATGCTTCTTTATCTAGTTTCTTTCTAATTAACTCAATTCCAGAAGTAATATTTCCCCATTGATCTGATCCAGCTACTTGGAGTGTTACTCCTCTATTTTCATATAAGTATAAGAAATCTAAGGCTTGTAAAATCATATATGAAAATTCAGCAAAAGTAATACCTGATTCCATTCTTGATTTTACTTTATCTTTAGCAAGCATATAATTAACATTAAAGTATTTTCCATAATCTCTTAAGAAATCAATAACATTTATATCTTTTATCCAATCCCAGTTATTTACTACTTCAAATCCAAATAAGTCTTCTGCTTGTTTTTTTAATCCCTTAAAGTTATGTTCAACTTCTTCTTTTGTTATCATTGGACGTTCTGCATCTGGTTTAGGATCTCCAATTAGTCCAGTTGCGCCTCCAACTAATAATATTGGATGATGCCCTGCTTTAGCAAGTCTCTTTGATATAAGAAAAGATGAATAATGTCCAATATGCATAGAGTCTGCTGTAGGATCTGTTCCAATATAAAAAGTAAGTCCACCATTGTTAAGTTTTTCAATTAAATCTTGACTTGATATATCTTGTATTAATCCACGCCATTTTAATTCTTCATATAATTTCATAATAACCTCCAAAAAAAAGATATTATAAATGTAAGAACGAGTTTACCCGTGGTACCATCTTACTTTATAACATCTTGTTATACACTTTTATCTTAACGCGAGTACACGTTTTGACTCCAAATATGTATCTTCATATATTACTCTCTTAAGTATTTCCACCATTCTACTCTCTCTATAAAGATTATAATAACTACTATTATTCTTCACCATCAAATATATATATAGTTTACCATATATTTAAAATAAATCAATAAAAAAGACTAAAATATAGTCTTTTACGCACCTTGTTTAGCTGCTTTTTTTTCTTCAATTCTAGAAATTACTTCTTTTGTTACAATTGATGCTTTTTCTTTTAATTCTTTAGCTGTTTTTTCAATAGCAGGAACACCATATTCTTTAGCATATTTAATCAATTCTTCACATTTTTCTTTTAATAATGCTCCTTTTTGTTTAGCTATTTCTAAAACTTTTTCTTTATCTAATTCAGAAATACTTTTTTTAATTTCAGCAATCTTATTAGATAATGCATCTTTTACATCTTGTATATCAATATCTTTTATTTTATTAATTATTTCATCAAATAATTCTTTCAAATCTTCTCTTGTTTCGCTTCCTTTTTTTGGTGCAAATAAAACTCCTAGTGTTGCTCCAACTGCAACACCAGCAATAAACTTTCCTTTACCCATTATTCATCTTCCTCCTCTTTTATAGTTTCCTTTTTCTTCTTCTTTTTTCCTTTAACTAACTTATTAACAACACCTGCAACAAATCCAGTTACTTTGTTATTTGCTGTTGATAAAGTATCACCAAGTTTTTCTATAGCATCAAATAAACCATTTAATTTTTGTGATTTACCTTCAACATCATCAAGTAAAATATTTACTTTATCTATTGTTGAAATTAATTTTACTATAAGTATTATTATTACTATTAATAATACAGCACCTAGAAAATACAATACAATTGGCAGTATATCATTTAATACATCCATATATTACTCCTTTTCTTCATCTTCATACATTGCATCGATTAAGTCAAACAAATTCTTGTCATCTTCTTTTTCTTCACCTTTTAATTTCTCAACTCTTGATGCTTTTGGTTTTTCTTCAATTACCTCTTTTGGTTCTTCTTTTTCAACCTTGTAATCTACATTATATTCTAACCCTAAATCATTAAAATATTCTTCTGCATCTCCAACAGTAACAGTCTTAACAGTTGGTTCTTCGTCATTTAAGTCATATAATAAATCTTCTTTTTCTTTTGGTTTGTCATCTTCAATATCAATTATATCTTCATCAATTGATGCAGATATCTCACTTGCAAGATCACCATATGCTTTTTCTCTTACCATATCAAGTTCATCTTTTTGTTGTACAAGTTCAACTTGTCTTAATTCACTTTTTGTTACAATTTGTTCTTTTTTATAATTCTTATTTAAAATACCATATATTGGAGAAATTATTGGAGAAGGTGTAAATCCTGATGATTTTTCCTCACTCTTTTCTTTTCCCTCATATAATTTATGATATGATTCTCTTGATTCCTCTTTATAAACCCTTTCACGAATAGGTTCGTTATAAGATTCTTCATAAGATTTTTCTTTTTCAACGAATCTTTCGACTGGAGGTTCATCACTTACCACTTCAGGAATTGGTTCTGGTTCTATTTCCACTTCAGGTTCAATTTCTGGTTCTGTTTTTTCTTTAATAGGTCCAAAAATCTCTATTGTTTTTTCAACTTCAAAATCCTTATCATCAAATCCCATAGGAAACTTAAAATCTTTTTCTTCTTTTATTTCTTCTTTATTATTATCTAATTCAAGTCTATTTGATGATTTTTCTTCTTTAGTCTCTTCTTTTTTCTTTGTTTCTGCTACATCAATCTTCTTTGCAACAGGAACTCTTTCTTTAAATTCTTGAGTTTCATCAACTTCAACTTCTTCTTCTTCGAAAAATACATTTTTTAACTTATCAAATATTCCCATATATGTACCTCCTATTCATCTAATGAACCTAAGATATCTTCATCTTTTATAACATCTTCTTTATCATATGCATCATATTCTTCAATATAATCTAAGAAATTTCCTTCTTCTCTTTTTGATTCAAAGAAATTATAAACTTCTTCTTCATATGATAATGTTTTTTCACCTATCAATGTATCCAAAATAACATCATTGTATTTAATAGATGCTAAAATTTTCAACGAGTTCTTTAAGGCATATTCTAAATTTTCTTTTTTAACATATGTTTCTATTTTTGAATAATTGTAAACCATTTCTATATAATATAAATCATTTTTTGGTTTACTTACTTTTACATATCCTTTTATATCATTATATGATAATTCTTTTGAAAAGTATAGGTCGTCTTCAAAAGTAGTTTCTATATCTTTCTTATGAAAATAAGACACTATATCTACATATAAATAATAATAGTCACCATTTGATAACAACATATAATTATTACCTTTTTTATTTTGAAGCATAAATCCTCTAGGAATATAATACTTATACCCTTTAAAATTATTATTTGATCCTTGTACTTTTAATTCTAAAGATTCATCTATTATATTCTCTATATCTTTATCTGTAATGTTTTTTACATCACAGCCAGTAAACAAAATAACTAAGGCTAATACTAAAAATAATTTCTTCATATTACACCCACTCTAATTTAATTATACCAAACTAATTACTTATATAATATCATTTTAACACTTTTTTTTCAAAATAGGCAATTTTTAGCATCTAAATAGTTTATTTTTATGCCTTTTTGTGTAAACTTCTTTTCATATTCTGTCATAATATTGTCAATTACATCACTATTATGTAAATCAAATGACACTTTTTCAAAATAATAACCATGTTTGCTTAATGTTTCTAAAGAATATTCAAACAAGTTATTATTATCTGTTTTCATGACTATCTCTTTATCATTTTTAAAAATATTATCATATCTATTTAAAAAAGTTTCACTTGTCAGTCTTCTTTCACTATGCCTTTTCTTTGGCCAAGGATCAGAGAAATTTAAATAGACTATGTCAACTTCTTTTTTAAATACTTCATCTATTTCTTTAGCATCCATTCTTAATAATCTAAGATTTTTTGGTAATTCTTCTTCTGCTTCAATCTTTTGAATAGCTCTTGCTATAATACTATCATATTTCTCTATTCCAATAAAATTAATATTAGGATACATTAAAGCTTTACCAAGAATAAAATCACCCTTTCCCATTCCTATTTCTATATGAATTGGATTATTGTTACCAAATACTTTATTCCACTTACCTAAATAATCTTTATTATTAAGTATTAATAATTTAGAATTATTCATAATATCTGATTTGTTTTTAACATTTCTAAGACGCATATAAATCACCAAAAATAGTATAACACACATTTATTATTATGCATATAATATTACGAATAAGGAGGATTTATGAATAATCAAATGCCATATGGTTTTTACCCACCATTTAATTATGAACAAGGAGAAATAAAACAAATAAGTGATAGATTAAATAATTTAGAAAGAAAAATAAATAAACTAGAAAAGAAAATAGAAATAATGGAAAACAATAACAGTTTTAGACCTTTTCCTAACTATCCAGTTAATATGCAATAAAAAAACTTTCATAACGAAAGTTTTTATTATTTCTTTTTCTTTTTTTCAGTTGTTAATTCTTTATCTCCATAATAGATTATTAATCCATTTAGTCTAAATGAATTACTATCCATTTTAAAAGTAGTTAGTTTTTTGTTTATAAATGCTTCGTTTCTCTTTTGTATGAATTCTTTGTTTTCTTTTTTTAATCCATTAACCATTTCTATATAATACTTATTATTGAATATTTCTACTATTACATCATATAGATCATTATACATGTGTTTAATAATTTCATCTTTTTCTTTTTTACTAGCATCATACAGTAAGTTAAAGATAAATTCTTCTATTCTCCAAGAAATTGTATAATACTTAAACTTATCTAAATCAATAGTACAATTTGATTTATACTTATTTAATCTTTTATTGAATTCTTTTAAGACATTAATCATACTAAATCCTACAGGACTTCTCATAATAGAACTACTTCTAGCATAGTACTCATAATATGGTTTATTAACATATTTAATAGTCTTAGCTATCATAAGAACAAAAGGATTAGTACTTAAGTCTTCAAATTTATCTTCTAAATAATTAATATCCAATTTATCAAATAATTCTTTTTTAAATACTTTATTACAAGTAGAAGGCATTATTGAAGAATACATAATTGCTTCATATTTTGAAATATTGTCAAAAATAGAGCTTTCTATTGCAGGTGTATGATATTTAGAATTATCTATTTTTATTAACCAATCACAAATAAATACATCAACATTTTTATTAATTGCTTTTAATACTTCTTTAAAAAATTCTTTATTAACTGTATCATCAGAATCAATTGAAGCGATATACTTTCCTCTTACATTTTTCAATGCAACATTTCTAACTTGTCCTAATCCACCATTATCCTGTTTTATATAAACAATTAAATCACTATATTTTTCTTTATATGAATTAATTATACTTTCAGAATTATCTGTAGAACCATCATTTATAATTAATATTTCACACTTATTTTTTATTCTATTTGGAATAGATTTAATAATTGATTTCAAACAACTATCCAAATATTGTTCAACATTATATACAGGAACCACTATAGATAATAATTTTTCATATTCTTTTTCTTTTTCTTCAACTATTTTATAGTCTAGAAAATCTTCCATCTCTTTTTTTACTTTACTAGAATAATCTTTTCTAAAGTTTTCATATTCTTTTAATATTTGATTTCTATTTTTACTAACTAATTCAATTTTTTGACTAATCTCATCGATACTATCATCACTTTCAACAACTAAAAACTTATCTAGATTAGATCCTTTTAATAACTCATTATTTCCAATAATACATGGTACTCCAAGATCCATACTTCTAAAGAATACTGTGTTATCACTATCAGTAAAATTAATATATAAATTAACTAAATTACCTTTAACATTGTTTTTTGACTTTACATGTTTAATATTAAACAGTTTTAAAAAATCTTTAGTAGTTTTATTAACACTAGTTAATACTGCCTTATAATTGTTAAAGCTTAATGCAGATAATTCGTTGTAAAAACTATGCATTGAATTATTTTCATTATTCAAGATTCCAATTTTCTTTTTATCATACTCAGTTTGTTTTTCTTCTTTAATATCTAAAGATACATGAAAACATTTTATTTTATTTTTAAACGCATTGTATAAATTAATATCTAAAAAGCCAATTTTCTCAATTGAAAAATCTTTTAATAAATTCATACATGAATTAAATAATAAATAATTATTTTCTGAAGATAAAGATCCTAAACTTTTAGTAAAAATAACCTTGTATTTTTTTTCTTCATTATAGTATTTAATTATATCCATATATTGTGATAAGAAATCTACAAAAATTATTTGTTTATAATTACCATTATTTATAATATCAATATGTTTTTTTAAACTGTATCTATCATCTAAAACATACACATTATTAAATGTATGTTCAAAAGATTCTTTTAAATTAGTTTCTATCCATGGTAGTATTACTATATATTCATTATTGTATATCAATTCTTTGTCTATCATAACCCACCTACTTTGCTAAAAATTTAACAACTTTATCATTAGCTGATTTATTATTATTTTGGCTGACTTTTTTGTACATATCAATTATTTTATTTTTATTATTTATAGCATTTACAGTCTTATCTTTTATTTCTAGAATATCAGATTCATTTTTTACCACAACATAATCTTCAATCTTATCATTTTTAAAGTAATGATGATTATTGCCACTTATACATACAGTTCCTACTTCCATACTTTCTAAAGGAAGCATTGGAGCACATTCAGAATAAGTTACATATAGATTAACATCATTATTCTTCATTCTTTTTAGTAATTCATCTCTTGGAATAGATTTATCTAATCCTTCAATTTTAACTCCTAAAAGATTAGCAAAATCAATTGCTTTTTGATTTAAAGGAACCATATCTATTACAGCATTATCAATTAAAGATGCTGCTGCTATTTGAGAAAACATATTCTTTCTCCAATCATCACATTTAGCAGCATATATTCCTATTTTTACTGCTTTCTTATTTTTTTCTTTAAGTATATCTGTTTTTATTTTTTTATCTATGGACACTTTATTTGTTAAGAACATACTATTAAACTTTTGAGCTTCATAAAAGTTTTCTAGACTTTCTTTACACGTTGCCATTAAGTCTATATATCTTTTTTTGTGCAGTTTAATTATCTCTTTATTTCTCTCCCATCCATATGTATCTAATACTTGAGAATGACTTCCATGCCAGAATGTTTTTATTTGCATTTTCTTATTATTCTTTTTTAAATACTTAACAAGATCCTTCCATCCTACTGCAAAAGAACTAAATATTACTTGTTTAATATTTGTTGATAAAATTGCATCTCCAATTTTCTTAACATCTTTTTTTGATAAAAGTTCTCCTGAATCAACTAAATTATAAAACAACTCTTTAGTTGCACTTGTTGGCCCAAACCATTCTTTATTATAAAATACTATATATTTATTATTTTTATTTTTGTTTATTAATTCAATTGTTTCATTTATTCTATTTACATATTTTTCTGATTTTCTATTTTTTTTCTTTTGCTTTTTATTTTTATAAAGTATTACAGGAAACAACACTGCTTTAACTGTTTTTTTAACATAATGTTTAGTCTTTCTATATCCATTTAAAACCGCAATAGTTTTTCTCTTACCTATTTTTCTAACCATAGAATTTTCTATTCTATCTTTTCTTGGAACCCAGCTTGCATCATAATAATGAATCATACAAGTATTGTCTGTAAATACATTATTTTCTCTATTATATGAATACGGATAAAAATACTCTCTTGGATAAATATAAATATTGCCATTTAATACTTGAAGTTTATTAGCATTCTTTTTTAATCCATATTGTGATAATACTTCACTTATAAGTTTAGGAATACTATTTTCACTCATTTTATCTTCTTCAAACTTATCAAAGCTTTGATATTTCTCTATTAATTTATTTGGAATTAGTGCATTAGGATTCTTTTCATACCATACTCCAACAGCCACATATCCAGTATCCTCAACTCCAATAAATGTATCGTGTTCAAATAACTTGGAAATATCTTTAATTATTTCCATATCGGTATCAAAATATATTCCACCCATTTCTTTTAAAGCTTTACATCTAAAATAATCAGCAACAAAAGCCCATTTTTTTTCTTTATAAGCACCTTCAACAAAAGGGCACTCTTTTAAATCAACATTTTCTTCTGACCATTTTACTATTTCGTAATCTGGTAAGTATTTTTTCCAGCTTTTAATACATTTTTTTGCTAACTTAGGAAGTGGCTTGTTACCAAACCAACAATAATGAATATACTTCTTCATAAAGTCCCCCATTTCTAACTTATTTCATAGTTAAATTATAACAAAATCAATATACTATTGCAATAAATAAAAAGAACCATATAATGATTCTTTTATTCTGTTCTTAATGCTTCAACTGGATCTTTCTTACTTGCTATATGTGCTGGTATTAATCCTCCAATTATAGTTAAAGTCATACTAACAACAATTAATATCAAAGCATGAAGCGGATTTAATCTAGCTACATTAGAAAGTTCAGTTAAATCATATAATACTATATTAATTGGAATTGTTAATAATAATGCAATAATAATACCAATTAAACCTGATGCTAATCCAATAATAAATGTTTCTGCATTAAATACTCTTGTAATATCTTTCTTTCTTGCACCAAGTGCTCTTAGAATACCAATTTCTTTTGTTCTTTCAAGTACAGAAATATAAGTAATTATTCCAATCATTATTGAAGAAACTACTAGTGAAATTGATGAGAATCCTATTAGAACATAAGTAACTGCATCCATAATTGAACCAGATAAAGCAACAATTGTATCAGCAAGATCTGTATATGTAACTCCTCCTGATTTGCTCTTTATTTCATTATTTTCAATAATATATTCAACAGTATCAAAACTAATTGTTCCATTTAACATTCCATCTCTATAAGTTAAATTAACAAGCTTTGGTGATACCTCTTGAATAGTTTTATCAACGTTTCTTAATCTATTATCATTATTACTATTAATATTATTAACCAAAAATTCAAGATAAGACTTAGCATGTGGTGTGATTTTTTCAATTATTTTATTATTGTATTCATCTAAATACTTAATAATTCTTTCTTTTGAATCAAAGTCTCTTGTATAAATACTAATTACAAATGGAGTTGCATCTCCACCAATCATTTGAAGAATATAATTTTTTGTATCTCTTCCTTCTGGTGTAGTTAAATCAAGTTTTTCACCTGTTAAAACGTTGTAATCAGCTTCTTTTTGTAGTTGAACAATACTAGATTTTTGATTTTCTTGTAACACATACTCTACCAAATCTTCAGTATATCCAATATTTGCCCCTTGTTGATAAAGTTTACTTTCTTCTTTTGCACGAATAATTCCAACAACTTTTAATGTAATTGCATCATTACTGTTATACATTCCATTAAAATCAAAATTTACTGTATAAACATTTCCAATAGGTTTATAGAAATCTTTGTTTAATATTAATTTAAATTCTCTTCCTATTATTTCATCAAAAGGAACTTCATTTTGTGTTTCATCAAGTCCTAGGAAACTAATAAGTTTCTTATCTACCTTATTACTATTATCAACTACTAAAACTAATTCTTCTTTGTTTTCAGGTAATTTTCCTTTTAAGACATCGTAATGTCTTTCAACAACTCCTTCACTATTCTTATCATATTTAAATGGAAGTGGTTGAAAATATGATGATGAATTAAGTGAAGACATGCTAGTTGATTGTAATGAAATAGTAGTAGGAATAACCGTTACGCGTCCACCAATTTTTCCTAAGACATTCATTGAAAGAAGTCTAACATTTGCAACTCCTAATACATCTTTAGGATCTATATTTTTTAAATAATTCATATATTCTTCAGAGAATTCATTAGTATGTGTTAATTGATCAACAATAGCATCTCTTGGGAATACTACTTCTCTTTTTGTAAACTTATTTTCATCTTTTTTATTTGATAATGCTTGCATATTTTCACTAGTTAAACTCATTGCTTCCTTAGAAATAAGAATTGGAAGTGATGATAGAGTTTGCTCTTCAAACTTATCTATTTGTTTATCAAACCCATTTGATAGAGATAGGACTAAAGCAATTCCAATAATACCGATACTTGATGCAAATGCAGTAAGTATTGTTCTACCCTTCTTAGTTTTTATATTATTAAAAGATAATTTTAAAGCAGTTAAAAAGTTCATTGATGTCTTCTTAATTTTATATTTTTCATCATTTTTTTCTTTTTCTGTAATTGGATTAGAATCATCAATTACTTCGCCATCTTTAAACTCAACTATTCTATTTGCATAAGAATATGCAAGTTCACTATTATGAGTAACCATAATAACTAATTTATCTTTTGCTATACTTTTTATAAGCTCCATTATTTGAACTGATGTTTTCGAATCTAAAGCTCCAGTTGGTTCATCCGCAAGAATTATATCAGGATCATTAACAAGTGCTCTTGCAATAGCTACTCTTTGCATTTGTCCACCTGATAACTGATTAGGTTTTTTATGAGCATGTTCTTTTAATCCAACACGCTCTAATACTTCAAGTGCTTTTTTCTTTCTTTTTCTTGCACCAACTCCACTTAGAGTCATTGATATTTCAATATTTTCTAAAATTGAAAGGTGGGTAATCAAATTATAATTTTGGAACACAAAACCAATACAATTGTTTCTATAAGCATCCCAATCTTTTTGATTATAATCCTTAGTAGAACTTCCATTGATTATTAAATCTCCTTTATCATAACGATCAAGTCCACCAACAATGTTTAACATAGTAGTCTTTCCACTACCACTAGGACCTAAAATTGCAACAAACTCATTTTTTCTAAACTTTAAGTTAATTCCTTTTAAAGCATGTTGAGTAAATTCACCAGTTGTATAACTTTTACTTATTCCCTTTAATTCTAACATTTTTATCACCTACAATTAAACTATTATGATTATATATTATTTCGTATACAAAGTAAATCTTTTTTTATAAGAATTCTTACTAATTATTTATAAATAATCATAGCTGAAAAACAATATACTTGTTCTTCAGAAAACATAGAAGTTGAAACCTGATATTTAATATCTATTACATCGATATTTTCTGCATTTTCTAAAAAATTATTAATATCTTCTTCTAAATCTTTTTCATGGGATTCATCAAATATAATTACTTTCATAATATCACCATGATAATAATATATGATTACTTTTGAAAAACTTGTCAATATTTAGTAATAAAAAAAGAAGATTAAAATCTTCTATTCTTTATACGCTTTTTTATACTCTCCAGATAAAATATTATCTATCCATTCTTGATTGTTTACATACCAATCTATTGTTTCTTTAATACCTTTTTCAAAAGTATATGTTCTTTTCCATCCAAGTTCTTTTTCAACTTTTGAAGAGTCAATTGCATATCTTAAATCGTGTCCTTTTCTATCCTCAACAAAAGTTATTAAATCTTCACTTTTACCGACTTGTTTAAGAATTGTTTTAACTATAGTTAAATTATTTCTTTCTGAGTGACCTCCTAAGTTATATACCTCTCCATTTTTTCCTTTTCTAACTATTAAGTCTACTCCAACATTATGGTCATGTACATGAATCCAGTCTCTTACATTTTCTCCAGTTCCATATACTGGTAACTTTTCATTTTTTAATGCTTTAGATACCATTAATGGAATCAATTTTTCTGGGAATTGATATGGTCCATAGTTATTCGAACATCTACTTATTGTTACTGGCATATTAAATGTTCTAGCATATGCCATTACGAAAAGGTCAGCACTTGCTTTTGATGATGAATATGGGCTTGATGTATGAAGTGGAGTTTCTTCTGTAAATAATAAATCTGGTCTATCAAGTGGTAAATCTCCATATACTTCATCAGTTGATACTTGGTGATATCTAACTATATTTTTTCCTTCTTCATCTCTAAGCATTTTAAAAGCATTTAATAAATTCATCGTCCCAAGTATATTTGTTTCAGCAAATACATTTGGATTCTTAATAGAATTATCAACATGTGATTCAGCAGCAAAGTTAATTACAATATCAAATTTTTCTTTCTTAAATAAATCATAAAGAGCATCTTTATCTCTTATATCCATTTTAATAAATTTATAGTTCTTTTTTCCTTCTAACATTTTAATATTATTATAGTTTCCTGCATAAGTTAATGCATCTAAACAAACAAAAGTATCTTTTGGATATTTATCTACAACGTAATGTAAATAGTTACTTCCAATAAATCCTGCTCCACCTGTTATTAAAAACTTCATAAACTATCCTACTTTCTTTTTAATATTTTTGCTTTTTCTAATTCTTTACAATATCTATCTGTTGCATATTGCCAAGTTGGTAACAACTCAAAACCTGCTTCTTGTAATTTAGTTTTATCAAGTTTGGAATTTCTTGGACGATATGCAACTTTACTCATATCTTTTCCTTCATAATACTTTTCAGTTGATACAGGAATAATTTCAGTTTCTTTATTATTAGATTCCATAATGTATTTAGCAAATTCTGCCCAAGAACAATATCCTTCATTATTAACATTATATGTTCCATATTTATTTGTAGTAGACATTTCTACTAATAGTTTAGATAAGTCTACAGTATATGTAGGAGATCCTACTTGATCATCAACAACTGTAAGTTGTTTATGATTGTCAGAAAGTTTCAACATAGTTTTGATAAAGTTATTTCCATTTATACCAAATACCCATGATATTCTTGTTATAAAGTGATTAGGATTTCTTCTTACTTCTTCTTCTCCTTTGTATTTAGTAGTTCCATAAACACTTTTTGGATTTGGAGTATCTTCTTCAGTATATAATCCTTCTTTTTCTCCATCAAATACATAATCAGTAGACATGTATACTATTTTTGCACCTACTTCTATTGAAGCATCAACAATATTTTTTGTGCCTTCAATATTTATTTTTTCACAAAGTTCTTTAGCTTCTGTTTCTGCTTTATCAACTGCAGTCCAAGCAGCGCAATGGAAAATAACGTCAGGATTATATTCTTTAATATAATTCATTACTTGTTCTCTATTTGTTATATCTAACTCATCAATAGATGGAGCATAAATATCATATTCTCCTCTATCATGTAACTCTCTTACTAAATCATGGCCTAATTGACCAGTTATACCAGTAATGAAAAATTTCTTTGGTTTTCTTGTAAATTCAACATCACATTCTTTTAATGTGCATCTATCTTTATCTTTTGCAGATAACACAGGTTCTTTAATATCATATTTTTTAAATATTTCATCCCAGTTAATTTTTAATTCTGGATCATTCCAAAGTATTCCACCTTCTAAACGAGGCATATACTTATTATCTACATAATACTCAAATAAAGTATCATCTTTCAAAGATATAAATCCATGAGCAAATCCACGTGGTACATATAACATTCTTCCATTTTCAGGTGTTAGTTCAACACTTGTCCATTTCCCATAAGTTTCAGAATCTTTTCTTATATCTACTACTACATCAAGAACTGCCCCTCTATGGCATCTTACTACTTTAGCTTGACAATAAGGATCTTTTTGAAAATGTAATCCTCTTACTATTCCTTTTCCACTTTTAGAATTACTAACTTGATATATTTCATTAAATCCAAGTTCCTTTAATTGTTCTTTAGTAACTGATTCGAAGTATCCTCTTTCATCTCCAAATCTTTGTGGTTCTAATATATAACAATCTAATAAATTAGTTTCTGTTTTTTTCATTCTTAATCTCCTTCTCTGCTACTTTCATTAAATAGTTACCATAAGAATTTTTATTTAAAAGTATTGCTCTTTTTGATAATTTATCTAATGTTAACCAACCATTTGTATATCCAATTATTTCAGGGCAACAAATAACTATATCTTTATTTTTCTCTATTGTTCTAATCATACTTGATGCTTCAAGTAATGATTCAAAAGTACCTGTATCAAACCAAGTATAACCTTCACCTAAAATACTTGCTTTTAATTTATTCTCTTTTAAATACATATCATTTAAAGTTGTTATTTCAAGTTCACCTCTTGCAGATGGTTTAACTTGCTTAGCTTTTTTAGAAACACCTTTTGGATAAAAATACAATCCAGTAATTGCATAATCACTTTTTGGATTTTTAGGTTTTTCCTCAACTGATAAAACATTATTATATTGATCAATTTCCATAATACCAAATCTTTCAGGATCTTTAACCTGATATCCAAAAATAGTAGCATATCCATCTTCAGCATTTCTTACAGCTTTAGCAAGTTCTTTTTCTAATCCATTACCATAATAAATATTGTCTCCCAAAACCATTGCACATGGATTATCTCCAATGAAATCTTCACCCAAGATAAAGGCTTGAGCAAGTCCATCAGGAGAAGGTTGAATAATATATGAAATATTAATACCAAATTGTTCTCCACTACCTAATAATCTTATAAAACCTTGTTGATCTTCTCTAGTAGTAATTACAAGAATATCTTTAATACCTGCTTGCATTAACACTGATAGTGGATAAAAAATCATAGGTTTATCATATACAGGTAATAATTGTTTACTAGTTGCTTCAGTTATTGGATATAATCTTGTTCCTGTTCCTCCTGCTAATATAATACCTTTAATATTTGAATTATTTTCAGGTTTCATTAAATCATCTAAAGAGACGTTATAATAGTTTTCAAATTGTTTTAGCTCATCTGCTCTTATCTTTCTAGTACCTTTTTCAATCTTTATAATTGCATCTCTTCCAATATTTAATGCTTTTCCTACTTCTTCTTGTGTTACATTTTTACTTTCCCTTATACTTTTAAGTAAATTTCCAACATTTTTTGTTTCCATAATATACCTCACAGGTTTATAATAGCAAAAAATGTTGCATTTTGCAACATTTTATTTATAAAATTCTTTATCTATTATTTTTTTTAATCTAATAGCTTCATTTTCAATTGTTTTACTTTTAACATCAAACAAATGCATTTCTTTAGCATTTATGTTGTCTTTACTTGTAATTGATATATCATATTCTTTAGAGACATTTTTTATTGAATATAATCCAAATAAACGATTATTATCTTTTTTCTTATTGATTACTTCTTCCTCATCGTTAAAATACAAGTCACAAACATATTGGTTCTTAACAAGAAAATCTGAAATATCCATAACAATATCGATATTTTTACACTCATTTATTGAGCAATTAAATATCCATTTTATTTTTGGTACCAACATTTTTCTATACTTTCTTTTAGTCTCATCACTCAACAAATTAATTATATTTTCATATCTAATTTGTTGTCGATATAATTGTTCACTATTTAAAACAAAATTATCTCTAATTTCTTTTTGAATCATCAATAATTCTTTTATTTCTAATTCTCTTGATGCTGAAATAGATGTAGAATTACTGTGCTTTCTAAAATAATTTAAACTCTTTGAAGTATACGCAATTTTTCCTGTTTTCAATATTGAATAATAAGTAAACCAATCCCCACTCATTTTATATTTTTTGGCATTTTCTAAAATATCAATAATTCTTTTTGGATTATTATTTCTAAAAATAACCGCAGAAACATTTACTATCGTGTTCATAATAGATAATGCTTCTTTGATTTCTTCTTCACCTGTTTTTACATAACTATTATTCCATCTAACATCGCTTATAATAAAGTTCCAATCACGACATGAAGTGTTTTGAATAACATTATTCTCATTTATTCTCATACTCTCACAATATGATATAACTACTTCTTTATCATCAAAAGGTTTAATAACATTTTCTAAAAATTTTGGATTACAACTGTCATCTGCCTCAGCAATCCATACAAAATCACCTGTAGCATTTTCAAATCCTTTTTGCCACTGACTAAATACAGATCCACTATTCTTTTTATTTTCAATTAGTTTTATATTAATATCTTTATTATTATCTATTATTTCTTTTATTAAAGTAACACTATTATCTGTTGAACAATCATCCAATATTAATATTTCATGAATTGGATATGTTTGAAACAAAACTGAATCAATTCTCTCTTTCAAATATTTTTCATAATTATAGTTTGGTATGATAACAGATACTTTCTTAGGATTATTAATATTTAACTTGGAATATTTCTTCTTATAAATATTAATTCTTTTATTACGTTTATTTGTATATTTTTTATAATAGTGTTTATCTCTATATCTATTATAAATAAATTTTGGTGTAATTTTTAATACCATTTTTTTTATAATCATTATATTCCTCCTACTTACATCTATCATTAAAACAATTATAATACTTCATTTATTCTTATAATAAACAAATATTATTAAACATGATTCTTTGTTTTTTTCTTTATTATATTAATTAATTTAAATGCAAAATATGGGATTAAAACTCCAAAAGAAATATATAATGGCCATGCCTTTTCATAAGCATATGGAAACCTACTATAATCATTTAAAATAGCAGTATTATTTATCAATAATGGAATATTTATTGATAAATCAATTAATTTAAAAACTAACAAATGAAAAGCCATTATCTCAAATGAATAAGAACCAATATCACTAATTATTTTTGACAAATGAACTAGTTTAGATATTATTTTTGATAAATATAAGCTAAGGTAAATACCACATACTCCACAAATAAAAAACAATAAAATATTACTAACTACATTATTAGCTAAATCAACTGATAAAAGTTGATTATTCATTATATAATACAACGCAATCACTGACAACGCGAAAACAAATATGTTTAAAAGTTTTAAAAAATCTTTTATACCATTTCTTAATAAAAAACCAAGTGTATAAAAAGGAATTACAAGGAAAGCAATTTGCATATTATATGCTAAAACGCAACCTTTATTTACCAAATACACACCAACTCCACCTAATAAAAATGTAGAAATAAATAAACAAGCATATTTAAAATATTTATTATTTAAATATTTATTAATATAAAACAACATAAAAGAGAATATAATTGATGATGCTAAATAAACAGGTACAAACCACAATGCACCAGCCATACTCTCTTGTCCCATAAAGATAAATGTATTAATTGTGTTAATGACAAAATCTACAAAACGAAAATGCTCTACTCCACTTATTATTCCAATATGTAAGAAAAGATTATGAAAATATAATATTAATAGACTATACTTTACATATTTCGTCCAATTTGATTTAAATCTAGATACAAAAAAATCCCAAGGTTTTTCTAAGTATTTTTCTTTTGTATATAAGTATCCTCCTACAAAAAAGAACAATGGTAAGTGAAACAAATAAACAAATTTCGATAAGTTGGGATTACAATGTCCCATTACTATAAAAACAATACCAATACCTTTAAAAATATTCCAAAACAGTTTATTATCTACATCTTTAGTATTATTTCTCATTAATGACACCTCTAATTGCCAAAAAAGTACTCTTCAAGCATTAAACAAATACAATGATAAACAGGCAAATGGAGTTCTTGAACTTTAAAAGTTTCAGTTTCTGGTACTTTAATACATATATCAGAAATCATTGACAACTTACTATTTTTTTCCCCTGTTAACCCAATTACTTTCATCCCTTTTGCTTTAGCAGTAACCGATGCATAAATAATATTTTTACTATTTCCGCTTGTAGAAATTGCTAAAAAGACATCATTTTTATTACCAAACCCATTTACTTGCTGTGCAAAACACAATAATGGTTCGCAATCATTCATATAAGCAGTCGAAAGAGCAAAATGCCCATCTAAAGCAATTGCTGGTAATGTTCCTTGAAGATTCTCAGATAATACTTTTCCAAGTTCATCATCTTCTTTAATTAAATTATTTTTAAATGCTTCATCTAATTTTCTTGGTATTTTAAAAGATTTCATTAGTTCACCAACAATATGTTCTGAATCTGCTGCTGATCCGCCATTACCAGCAATGAGTAGTTTTCCACCATTCTCATAGCACTTTTTTAATGTCAAAAAAGCATTTTGAATATCTTGTTTACAAATAAGTAAACTAGGATATCTTTCAATTAATTCATCAATGTATTTTGAACTGCACTTTTTTTTATCCATTTTTTAACACTCCTTATTTATTATCATTAGACAATATTTTTTTAATTCCACGATAAAATGAATTAAAATAATAGTCTTGTCCATATTCCAAATTATTTTCATTAATTAAAATTGTTTTGCATTTCGCATTTTTACCAGCTAAAATGTCATTTTCACTATCTCCAACCATATATGAATCCTTTAAAGATATATTATAGTCCTTTGCTGCTTTTAAAATCATACCTGGCTTTGGTTTCCTACAATCACACTCA
This sequence comes from uncultured Erysipelotrichaceae bacterium, assembly GCA_902793375.1. Taxonomy (GTDB): domain Bacteria; phylum Bacillota_I; class Bacilli_A; order RF39; family UBA660; genus RUG13868. The sequence goes on from CADBDE010000007.1 coordinate 80,336, forward strand.
ATTTTTAATTCTGGGATTTCTCCCTCATAACCTTTATGTGGATGATGTGGACAATAATATATTTTATCAATATATGCCCCTTTTTCTCCTAACAAAGTTTCCATTTTATTATGAATCATATTGAGTTGTTCTTCAGTTACTTCTCCGCGAGCTATAACAGGTTGATTAGTTACTATTATTGCTAAATAACCTGATTCATTTATAAGTTTTATTCCTTCTGCAACATCATCGATAAGTTCAAATTGATCAATGTTACGTAAAAAACCAACATATTTATTAATGACTCCATCTCTATCAATAAAAAAAGCCTTTTGTTTATTTTTTAAATTTTTTGCACTTACTTTTCCTATTCTTAAATCATTTGAAACCTGAAAATATCTATCAGGAGTTCCCATATCTTTAATATACTCAGGAGTATCATATGCAAACATTTTATTTGTATTGACTAATTTTTTTAGAATATCTCTATCTAAATCCGTTTTCTTAGGTTCTTCTACGTAATCAAGTATTTTACTATTTAATATATGAATTCCAGAATTAACTCTATTCGAATAGTATGTTCTTTCATCTTCTTTATTTAACCATTTTATTACATTTTGTTTATTATCTGTTACTATAATAGCACTATCATATGGGTGGTTATTTGGATGAGTACATAAAGTTACTAAAGCTTTGTTCTTTTTATGAAAATCAATCATTTTTTCAAAATCAACTTCAAATATCAAATCACCATTAACTAAAATAAAATCTTCATCATGAATATATTTTTTTAAGTAGAAAAAAGACCCAGCAGTTCCAAGAGGAACTTCTTCTTCAAAATACGTAATATTTACACCAAATTTTTCGCCATTTCCAAAATAATCCATTATAACTTCTTTTAAATGTCCAACTACTATAATTATATCTTTAAAGTTATTCTTTTCAAAAAAGTCAATTTGATATTCTAGAATAGGTTTATTATTAATTTCTATCATTGGCTTTGGAACATCTTTATTTATTTCGGCAATTCTAGTTCCTTTTCCACCAGCCATTATTACTACTTTCATATTTTATTCCTCATCGTGTATTGTCCATGCTTTAGCACCATCTTCACAAAGAGAAGGGACAATAACAATTCCATCTAATTTTCTTAATTTTTCAGCTAAGGAATATCTTTCTTTTGGTTCACATAAAATCATCATAAATCCTCCACCACCTGCACCAGATATTTTAGCTGCTTTTGCTCCATTTTTAATTATAAAATCATATAATTTATCTATTTCTGGATTACTAATAGTTTTAGCCATTTTCTTTTTAGACTCCCAACCTTTATTTAATAATTCTGAAATTTTATTAAAATTAGCAGTAAGTAATGCATTTTTCATTTCAACTGCACCTTGTTTTAACTCCATCATACCTTCAAGAGATTTTTTATTTTTCTTTTTTGTACTTTTAATCTGATCATCAATAATTTTAGCACTTTCTCTAGAAGTTCCTGTATAGTATAATATCAATTCACTTTCAATTTCATTTTTAATCCAATTTTTAACTTTTAGTGGATTTACAATTACTTCATTATTCTTACCAAATTCCATAAAATTAAATCCCCCAAAGACAGCTGCATATTGGTCTTGCTTTCCACCATGTAAATCCAAATCTTCTCTTTCAATTGAATATGCTAGTCTTGCCATATCGTATTCACCAAGAGGCAAATTAAGCCATTCTGTAAATGCTTTTAAAATACAAACAACCATTGTACTTGATGAACCTAATCCACTTCCAACTGGAGCATCAGAGAAGGTAGTCATTTTAAACGATAGTTTATCTAATTTAAATTCCTTTAATAAGCGATTATATACTCCTTTATGAAGCAATAATTGTTTATCATCGATTTTTATTTTTTTAGTTGAATCACATTCAAAGTATTCATTTCGATCTCTTGAATCAAATACTATCTTTCCATCGTTGGTTGGTTCAATAGTACAATAGGCATACATTTCAATCGTAACATTTAAAATTGATCCTCCATACACATCACAAAATGGAGAAACATCAGTTCCTCCTCCTGCAAGTCCTAATCTTAGAGGTGCTTTTGCATTAATAATCATATATTCACACTACTTTCTATTATGTTTTCTAAAACTTTCTAAAGCTTTTTGATCTTTTTTACTATTACTATCTAAATTTTTCTTCAATTCAGACAAATCATTTTTTCTTATTTTTATTATCGCTTCTCTTAAATCATTTTGATTAGTAACAACATATTCTGAAGTACCAATTCTATTAATTGACATTCCTCTCATTTTATCAATCATAGTAAAGCTTATTTTTTTATTAAATCCTGTATAAATAATTGGTATTACTCCTGACCTAAATGCTGCTATAGATAAGTGCATTCTTCCAGTTATAACTGTATCAAAATATGGCATTATTTTTAATAATTCACCATATGATATTTTTGGATTTAAAACAAAATAATTTCTAATGCCATATTCTTCAAATAAGTCTACAAACAACATATTAAAATCATAATCACTATAATAATCTCCCCAATGTCTTACATCATGACAAATTAGAACAAATAAATAATCATTTCTTGTTTCAATATCAAAAGCATTAATAACTTTTCTAACATATTCTCTTTTATTTTCAATAGAATGTGTCTCGTAAAAACTTCTAAATGATGTTTCAGAGCAGTTAATTCCGATTATCTTCTTATCTTTCTTTTGTGTTTCTAAAAAATCTATTATATCATTTGTTCTACAAGTAGATGTTGTTGGTGCAAAATATGCTGTATCTGGAAAATATTCCCCTTTTTTGTTTGTTAATTTATTAAAGTTTTCAATAGATAATTCATCTCTTAAATAAAATTTAACTGAATTTGGCAACTCATTTATAGTTTTAATTATTTCATCTTTTACATCTGATCTAAATGAACAAAAAATAAATACATTACTTCCATCTTTAGCCATTTTTTCTGCAAGCTTCAATCTATAAATGTTGTCTTCCAGTAACTGTGTTCCATCAATTAAATCTGCACCAAGAATAGCAAGATTTTTACATTTAATATCAGTATTAATAAAATCTTTAAGTGAATAAAAAACTTCCTTTGTTTTGCCACCAAAATTATTGAAACGATTTGTCCATAGATCATTTCTAGGTGTTAATAATAATATATTTTCATATTCATTAAATATATTTAAAGCACCTCTAATCATTGCTTCATCACCTTTTGATCCATATCCATCAGGTGCAACAACAATGCAATCAACAGTTGGATTAAAATCCTCTTCTATAATCTTCCATGCAGCTTCTTGGTTAAAATTCTTACTAATATTTTTTCTACTATCTAAAGACATTTTTTCAAGTTCTTTTTCGTCATTATACAAGTTTAATACTTTTTCTGCAAATTCTTCATAATCATCAGCTATTTTCATTATTTTTTCAGCATCTCTGATTCCTTCTGCTCCAACAGAAGTTGTGACAACTGGAATTCCATTATACATTGCTTCAACTATTTTTCCTTTAATTCCGGCACCATATCTTAACGGAGCAACTACCATTTTGGTATTACTATATAATTCTTTTAATTCTTCATCAGTTACAAAGCCTTTAACAATAATTCCACTTTTTTTACCTAATTTTTTTATTTCTTTTGGAGCATTTGAACCAACTATATAAAATGGAATATTTAATCTTTTTCTAATTATTGGATAAACATTATTTACAAACCATAAAACACCATCTACATTTGGTCTATGTCTAAATCCTCCAACAAACAAAATACCTTTTTTAGAATTAAAATCATAATTTGTTTTTGTATCAATGTTATCAAAAATATATGCTGTTATAGCTTTTACATTAATACTCTTGTCTATTTTATGAATTGCTTCTTCTTCAATATAGGATGGATAATAAACAACATCAGATTTTTTCATAATATCTAATTCTATTTTTTTCCATTTTTCTGATTCTTCTTTATGTGATTCATCACCAGTTATTTCATATTCTCTCATTTCCCTTAAAAAATGTAAATCATGTCCATAATAAACAATCTTTATATCAGTATTATCTTTAATAAAATCAATATATTTTGCAGTAATATGAGGTCTATTAAAATACACTATATCAATATTATTCTTGTTTTCTAAAATCCAACTTTTTATTCTTTCTTGATAATATAATCCATATAAAATTTCAACACCCATCTGTTCTAGAACATCTGCATATGGTTGATTATCATAAAAATTATCAGGTAAAAACTTAACTAAATACCCTTTATTAACAAGCATTTTAATATATTGAAAAGTTGTTCTTGACCCAGCATCTTTATCAAACTCAGGAACGTAATGGTCAACATACAAAACAACTTTTTTCCCATTAATTCTATCTCTATATGAAATAATATCCTTTGATTGATTTGCTAATGGTAAACACTTTAGTTCTTCAACCCATTTTTCTCTTAGTTTCTTCATATTTTCAAGCTGATAATGTTTTAGGCTATTATCGTTATTAACATCCGTACCATTTGAAACGCCTTCATAATGTATAACTACTGACTTAGGTTGATATACAACTCTATAACCATTTCTTCTAACCTGAAATGCTAAATCAGAATCTTCACAATATGCTGGAGCAAAATATTCATCAAAACCGCCAATTCTATCCCATATTTTTTTGTCTATCATTATAGAAGCTCCGGAAATATAATCAACATCTCTGACATAATTAAAATCAGCTCTAAGCGGATCTCCGGTATTTCCATAATTACACGCTGTTCCATTGCTATGAATTATGCCGCCAGCTTCTTGTAAAGTACCATTTGGATAAACTAATTTTGATCCAACCATACCAATTGTATTATCGTTTTCTATCAAATTAACCAAAGATGACAACCATCCCTCACAAACTTCAGTATCATTATTCAAAAATAATAAATATTTTCCTCTAGCTTTTCTTGCAGCATTATTGCAATTCTTAAGAAACTTTAAATTTGTTTCATTTCTAACAACTTTTATACCTTTTACATATGAAGTTAAAAATTTTGTCCCATCAATTGAAACATCATCACCTATAATTATTTCATAACTTACATCACGAGAATTTTTCAAGATAGATTTTAAACACTTATATGTATATTTTACTTGATTATAAACTGGAATAACAATTGATACCATCGGTTCTTGTTCTTCTTTAAACACTAGTTTTCCTTCTCTTAAATATAAAATATCAATTGTATGGTCTCCGTAGTGAATATTTCCATGTTTAATTTTAAAAAGCAAAGAGTATGCTCTTATTGGATGGCGTATCATATCAATTCCTAATCTAAGGACCATTTTCTTTTTAGATCCTTCAGGCAAAAACTTATCAACAATTTTTCTATACAATGATACTTTTTCCTTTTTGTGATTATCATTTGCACTAAGATTAGTTTTTATGTAAAATATTTCCCTATCTAATTGTTCTATTTTTTCTACTATTTTTTCATAATCTTTTTCGTTTTTATTCATGAGAATTCCCCCTAACAAGAATAACAATTATACATAAGAATTATAACATAATTAATATGTTTAATACAAGAATAATAACTACTTTAAAGCTATGTTTTTTGATAATTATCATTTCACAAATATTAAGCTACTTTCATAGTACTTAAAAAAAAGAGCATTGATTTTTAAATGCTCTAAATTATTCTTTTATTTAATTCTTTTTAATATATCTCTTGCTGCAACAAGTCCTGTTGCTGCTGCTGCAACGATATTTCCTGCTTTTCCAGCTCCATCACCAATAAAATAAATATCTTCGTTTTCTATTTTCATATTATTATCTGTTGTTATTTCATTACTAAAGAACTTTATTTCTGGTCCATAAAGAAGCGTTTCGTCATTATTTACTCCAGGTATTATTTTATCAAGAGTTTCAAGTCCTTCAAGAATATTTAAAATTATTCTATGAGGAAGTACAAGTGATAAATCTCCTGCTACACAGTCTTTTAAAGTTGGTTCAACAAAACCTTTATTAATTCTATGCCATTCACTTCTTCTTCCTTGTTTTAAATCTTTAAGAGATTGTATTATAGGTTTCCCATCTCCTAAAACATTTGCAATTCTTGCAATTGACTCACCATATAGTCTTGTATTAGTAGTTGGATGAGTAAGTGTTACTTTTGAAATAAAAGCAAAATTACTATTATCAGACTTTATATCTTTTAAGGAATGTCCATTAACACATATATATCCTTCATAGTTTTCTTTAGCAACAAATCCTCCTGGATTTGTACAAAATGTTCTTATTTCATCGCCATATGTCTTAGTCTTAATAAAAATTGTTGGATCATAAATTACATCAGTTATTTCCTTTAATATTTCTTTTCTTGTTTCTACTCTAACACCAATTTCAATACTTTGAGAAACATATGGAATATTATATTTATCTGCAAGTTCTTGTATCCACTTTGCACCTGTTCTTCCTGGTGCAACTACTACATATTTAGAATTAATCTCTTTTTCTTCTCTTCCATTCTTATATATTATTTTGTATCCATTCTTATCTTTACTAATATCTAATACATCACTTTTTTCAAAAAGAGTAACTCCTTCTTTTTCTAAATAATTAGAAATGTCTTTAATGTATCCTGGAAGTTTATCACTACCTAAATGTTTTTGTTTAATAATTAATAAACTTGCTCCAACCTTTGATATTTGTCCTTTAATTTTTTCTGCTTCTTCCATATTAGTTGGATATACTTTACTGTCCATATTAAATTTATTAAATATTTCTTCTGTATCATCAATTAAATCTTTTGCTTCTTTTTGGCCCATATATTTAGTTAAATCTGTTTTACCAAGTTTTGGAACAAAATTTAATTTTCCATCTGAAAATGTCCCTGCTCCACCATATCCAGAAAGAATTCCACATGGTTTACAGTTTTTACATGCAGTTTTATCTCTATTCATTGGACAAACTCTTTTATCAGCTTTTAGTCCTCTATCAAGTATTGCCACTTTTAATTTTTTATTGTTTTCTAAAAGTTCGTAAGCAGTAAAAAGCCCAGCAGGCCCTGCTCCTACTATTATAACGTCGTACATAGAACACCTCAATTATTTAACAACAATATTTACAATTTTACCTGGAATTACTATTACTTTAACTATTTCTTTTCCTTCAGTAAATTTTAATACATTTTCATTTTCCATAGCTTTCTTTTCAGTTTCTTCTTTAGATAAATCTTTAGGTATATTAATTGTTCCTCTTAATTTACCATTTACTTGAACTCCGATAGTTATATCACTATCTTCTAGTTTAGATTCATCATATTTTGGCCATGGTTCATATGCAATTGTATTATTATGTTTGAATATCACATTCCAAATTTCTTCAGTTATATGTGGACATAATGGATTTAATAATTTAATAAATCCTTCTGCATACTCTTTTGGGAATACTTCTTCTTTTTGAACAGCATTAACAAATATCATCATTTGAGAAATAGCTGTATTAATATTCAATGATTCATAATCATTTGTTACCTTCTTAACTGTTTGATGATATATTTTTTCAAGATTTTTATTTTCTTCATCTTTAATCTTATTATCTTCACAAAATAAACGATATACTCTATCTAAGAACTTTTTAGAACCTACTACTGCATCATCATTCCATGGTTTATCTGCTCCAAGAGGTCCCATAAACATTTCATATAGTCTTAATGTGTCTGCACCGTAATCATTAACAATATCCATTGGATTTACTGCAAATTCAGGATATCTTTTTCCCATTTTAATACCATTTGCTCCCAAAATCATTCCTTGATGTACTAACTTTTGAAATGGTTCTTCACATGGAACTAATCCTTTGTCATATAAAAATTCATTCCACATTCTAGAGTATAATAAATGTCCTACCGCATGCTCTGGTCCTCCAACATAAAGGTCAACTGGCATCCAGTGCTCTAGTAATTTTTTATCTGCAAATTCTTTATCATTATGTGGATCAATATACCTTAAGAAGTACCAAGATGATCCAGCACTTCCTGGCATTGTTGAAGTTTCTCTTCTTCCTTTTACTCCATCTACTTCTACATTAACCCACTTTTGATCATTTTCAAGTGGAGCTTTTCCATTCTTACTTTTATAATCTTCAAGTTCTGGTAAAACAAGCGGAAGTTCTGAATCAGGAATAGATATTGTTTTCCCATTTTCAAGATGTACTACAGGAACAGGTTCTCCCCAATATCTTTGTCTTGCAAATATCCATTCTCTTAAACGATAATTTACTTTCTTTTTTCCTACACCCATCTTAACTAGTTTATCAGTAATTGCTTTTTTAGCTTCTTCAACTGTTAAACCAGTAAATTCTTCACTATTTATTAATTTACATCCTTTACCTAAATAATCTTGTTTTTCAAAAGCACATTTAGATACATCTCTTCCATCAATTACTTGAATCATTGGAATGTTATATTTTTCTGCATATTCAAAGTCTCTTTGATCATGAGATGGAACTGCCATAACAGCTCCTGTTCCGTAGCTTGCTAAAACAAAATCTCCCAAGAACACCTGAACTTCTTTTCCATTAACTGGGTTAATTGCATAAATTCCCTCTAAGGCAATTCCATTTTTATCTTTATTTAATTCTGTTCTATCTATATCGCTTTTCTTTGCAGTTTCTTCTCTATATTTAACTACATCATCCCAATTTTTGATTCTATCTTTTAAATCATCAACAAGTGGATTTTCTGGTGCTAAAACCATAAAAGTTATTCCATATATTGTTTCAATACAAGTTGTATAAATGGAAAACTTTCCTCCACCTTTTATTTGAAATTCTACTTCTACTCCTTCAGATTTACCAATCCAATTTCTTTGTATTTCTTTTGTAGATTCAGGCCAATCTAATGAGTCAAGATTTTTTAACAATCTTTCTGCAAACTTAGGAATATCAATAACCCATTGTTTCATATTCTTTCTAACAACAGGATATCCACCACGTTCACTTTTACCATCAATTACTTCATCATTTGATAATACAGTTCCTAACTCTTCACACCAGTTAACTGGCATATCAATGTATTTAGCATAACCTGACTCGAATAATTGTTTAAATATCCACTGTGTCCATTTATAAAACTCTGGATCACTTGTTGCTATTTCTCTATCCCAATCATATGAAAAACCAAGTGATTTCAATTGGCTTCTAAAAGTCTTAATATTTTTTTCAGTAAAAATTGCAGGATGATTACCTGTTTGAATTGCATATTGCTCTGCAGGAAGTCCAAAAGAGTCATATCCCATTGGATGCAAAACATTATATCCTTGCATTCTTTTCATACGACATACAACATCAGTTGCAGTATACCCTTCAGGATGCCCAGCATGAAGTCCTACACCAGATGGATATGGAAACATATCCAAAGCATAAAACTTAGGTTTATCAAAATCTTTAATATCAGTTTTAAATGTTTTATTTTTATCCCAATATTTTTGCCATTTCTTTTCTATTTCTTTATAATTATACATTTTTAACAAGTCCTTTCTTTTTAAAATAATTACCTAAAAACTTTAAACTAATTAAGTAAATTGGTATTATACAAACTGACGCAACTACAATCTGTAATACTATATCTGTTTTAAATATTAACACAACTGGTATTGAAATCAGCGCTATATCTATACCTAAAATAAGTCCAGTGAGTTTTAATAATCCTCTTAAATTTATTTTATCTAAATCAATATTATATTTTTTTATAAAATATTTTACTTCTGATGGTAATCCATCATAATCAGTTATTCCATCTGCTTTTTTCTTTAAATGTCCATTTTTATCATATCTTAAAACAGAAACGAAAAAATAGATTAAATAAACTAACAAAATAGTAATAAATGTTTCTATCATAACTACCTCCAAATAAAAAATATCCATCCTATAAGGACGAATATTTCGCGGTACCACCTTAATTCAGAACAAGTTCTGCACTTTACTCTTTTAACGCAAGATTACGTTTTGCTATCATCTAAGACAAGTTCATAAACAAGCATTGTTAATTTGCACCTTCCATTAACTCTCTTTAAATACTTAATTCACTACTACTTCTTAAGCAAATTACATAAGATATTGTATTATAGATCTTGTATATATTCAAGTATTTTTTTGAATAAATCAATGAATGATTTATCTAAGTTTTGTTTTTTCAATTTAATAATAAGCATTCTCTTTTCTTTATAAGAATATTCATCATTAAATAATATTTCTGCAATTTTCTCTTTTAATGAAGTTTCTATTTGTAAATCAGATAAGATTTCATCTAAATCTTCATTTACAACGTGTACAGCATCTATTTCAATATCTTTTCCTTTACAGTTAATAGTTAATTGTCCTACTGTTGAAACATCATTTATTTCTACAATAAAATCATTGTCTTCAACATATTTATTATTTGCATTTATTTGAGTTGAATCAAAGTATACTACTACGTCATCTGAATACTTTGTATTTCTAAATCTAATCTTATAATTTCTCTTATCTGGAACAATTCCTGTTTTTCCTTCAATAGATCTAATAATCAAAGTATAGTTATTTGGTAAATAGTTATAATCTATTTCAGTAATTAAATAAAAACCTTCTTTATATAAACTACTAATTCCATCATCTTCATATAATCTATATGTATTATTTTGTCCAGGGAATACATGTATTTCAATATCAGTTGGATTAGAAGTATTATTTATATTACTCTTATTAGATAGTGGGATAATACTTCCTTTCTTAGCAAATATTGGATAATCATCTTCCTTATAGAAGGATACATACTTTCTATCTCCATTATATCTTTTTCCAGTAGTAAACTCATACCACACACCTTCTGGTAATAAGAATCTATGAATTGTTCTATTCATTATTTTATTCTTTTTATCAATAATTGGTGATACAAACAACTCACTTCCAAAGAAATATTCTATTTTATATAAATTATCGTCAATTACTTCAGGTTTATAATAATAGAATGGTTGGAATATCATAGTTCCTGTCTTATGATATTTATAAGCTTCTGTATATAAATATGAAGTTAATCTATGTCTTAATTTTAAATATCTACTAACAATGCCTTGAGTTCTAGAATCCCATCTCCATGGTTCTCTTTTATAGTACTTTCCTGGTCCTGCATGGAATCTTAAAATTGGAGAGAATACTCCTAATTGAACTGATCTAATATATAGTTCAGGGTCTTCAATACCATCGATAAATCCACCTACATCATGACTCCACCAACAAGCACCAATATTAGATGCTGATAAATTAAAGAATGGAGTGGATTTAAAATTAGCCCAGCTTACTTTTGATACCCCAGCATAAGACACTGGATAATTATGTACAGCTTTAAGTGAATTTCTTGCAAGAATCATTCCTCTTTTAGCAGGATCTCTTGCTAAATTATTAAACATATAATAATTTAATATCCATAATTTATGATTATTACCATCATAAAAATCATTCCAAAAGAAATCTACACCATACTGTTCAAGTGGTTGTAATCCATATTTTAATAAAGCATCTAAGAATTTAGGATTTAATGGATCTATCATTATAATTCCTTCTTCTTGATATTCTAAGAATGTTTTAAATTCTTGATAATGAGCTTCATGTGGATATATTCCATCTTTAATATTTGTTTGAAGTCCTACTCTTATTCCCTTTTGATGAAGTTCATTAATAAGTGCTTTTGGATCACTTATTAAATTATTATTAAAAGTAAAACCTGTTTCTATATCTTTAGTAGTTTCTGTATTTGTAATATGCCAACCTTTATCAAATAAAAATACTGATATGGGTATTTCATTTTTTTCAAATTTAGATACTAACTTTTGAACTTCTTCAGTAGTATATGAATAATCTCTACACCACCAATTACCAAGTACATATCTTGGAATTAATGCAGGAAGTCCAGTTAACTTAAAATAATCTTGTACAACAAGTCCAAAATCTTTATGATACAAAAAAACATATATATCTTTATTACCTTTTATAGGTTCTTCATAACTACCTAATTCATTTATTCTAATGCTTTCACTATCATCAAAAGAAACAACACCATCGATTGAATAAAGGCCTTTATTTTCAGGATTCTCAAATGATTTTTGTTCTGCACTAACATTTGATCCAAAATAGTTTTTAGCTTCTACAATTCCATAATACCAAGTGTATCCGGTAGCTTTTAAATCTATTCTTAAGTTCTTTGAAGGATTTAATGGAACTCCTTTAAAGTCACATTCTTTATTATATGATAATTTAAAATAACTAGTTTCTATTTCTAAATATGATGAATCTTCTCTTTTTGTAAATTTAGGTACATCAAAATTACGAAATGAAACAAGTTCCGTTTTTAAATCGTTAAATGTAGAAGTTGGACTATATTCAAGTCTTATTAGTCTTTCAGTAAGTACAGTTATTCTATAAGTATTTCCTTGAATTACAGCTTCTTCATTAGATTTTAAATTATTCAAGCTAATATGATAATTTTCTCCAAAATCGTACATTTTAATCACCTTTTATTCTATATATTAATATATCATAAAAAGAAAATTATTTGTAGTATTAAATAAAAAAAGATATGATATAATACTTTTTGGTGATTTTCATGAATTCTTTTAAGTATAGCAATTCAAATAAAAGATATTATACCTTGGACTATTATTATAAAAAGAAATATGATACAAAAGTTGCTAAAATAAGTTTAAATCTTGGTCTAACATGTCCAAATAAAGATGGAACTAAAGGCTTTGGAGGATGTATATATTGTTCTAAACTTGGAAGTGGAGAGTATGGAGGAAATCCAATAGAACCAGTTAAAAAGCAATTTGAAACAATTAAAAAAATAATGACAAAAAAATGGCCAAATTGTAAATTCATCGCTTACTTTCAAGCAAATACAAATACATATGGACCTCTTGATTATTTAATAAAGAACTGGGAAGAAGTAATAAAATATAAAGACGTTGTAGGTATAAACATTTCTACAAGACCAGATTCAATTACAAAAGAATGTTTTAATTATTTAGAAGAATTAAATAAAAAAACAGATTTAGTAATAGAATTAGGTCTTCAAACTACTAAGGAAGAAACATCTAAACTTATTAATAGATGTTCTACTCTAAAAGAATTTGAAAGTTGTGTAAAAGAACTTAATAAAAGAAATATAAAAGTACTTGTTCATATTATTAATGGACTTCCTTATGAAACTAAAGAAGATATGTTAAATACAGTAAAATACATAAATAAATTTAATATATGGGGAATAAAAATACATATGTTACATATATTAAAAGATACAAAATTAGAAAACATTTATAAAAATGAAAATTTTCATGTATTAACACGTGAAGAATATGTTGATATAGTATGTGATCAACTAGAATTATTAAAAGAAGATATTGTAATTAATAGAATAACAGGTGATCCTAAAATAGATGATTTGATTGAACCATTTTGGTTAACTAAAAAGTTTTGTGTATTAAATGAAATAGATAAAGAAATGAATAAAAGAGACTCTTATCAAGGAAAAAACTTTAAGAATGATTCTTAAAGTTTTATTTTTTATTAATTTGTACTAAGTTAGATAAATAAGTATTATTTTGACTATCTTTTATTCTAAATAAACAATAATAGTCTTTTGAAATATCTAAATCACTAAATTCTATTTTTATATCATCTTTAGTAGATAAATTAATTGTAGTTATTTCTTCATTATTTTGCCATGTTGGAGTATAATTCCCAAATTCATCCAAAATATTATATTTATAACTTAAAAATGTAATATCTTCCCATTCCCCTAAATCAATATCAATTTTAGAATACGTTAAATTCTCATTTAAATCGATTGGGAATACCTTAGAAATGTATCCATTTGGATGCTCACTATCTACAACAAAATCTAAATAAACTCCAATAACATCTACTTTTAATTCATCTGGATCGAATCTTGAAATTGTTGCAGGAATAAAATATGTTACATAATCATTTCCTTTTGTAGATTCTATTGCCGTTAAGTACATTTTATTGCCTTTTTTATCTGTTATTGTTAATGATTTTTTTTCAATAGTAGTAACTAATTTATTTTCATGTATAGATATATCAGTACCATTGAATATTGGTATAAATAACCCATCTGTTGTTTTTTCAAAAATAATATAATCAGCTTTACTATAATTATTTATTATTTCTTCATTAAGTGTAATAGCAACATTTCCCTCTCCAAAAGACTCAATTGCACTATTACTTAAATCCCACTCGGATATTTTACCTCCAACTAGTTTTTGTGAAAAATCATTAACAAAATTATAATAAGAATTAGAAAAAGATAATTCTTTATACTTTAATAAATTATTATTTAATTCTTTTTGGTTTTCGTATGGAAAAAATATTGAAATACCATTGGTATTAACTAAATCTGTTTTTTGATATATTACTAAATCAGATAATGCTGTTTTTAAATTACTAATTTCATCTTTGTATTTTTCTGGCATTCTATCAAGTAAATCCACCAAATCAACTAAATCATAATAATACTCTTTATTAGCTATTCGTCCATAGCTTTTAGAATTACTTCTTGTTCTAGATATCTTGGAATAATCAATTATTAAATCACTATCTACTTTTGAAAAAAGAGCATCAATATACTTTAAAACATTATCCACTTTATTAAGTTTTAAAAGAGACAAACTAACTCCTTTAACATAATCTTTAGAACTATAATAATCATCATAGTAGTCAATTATTAATTTTCCTAAATCTTGACTAGCTGTTGTGCTATTTACCTTTTCTAAAAATTTATAATTCCAACCTGATCCAGGCTCAAACTCTTGGCTTGCTACCATATAATCAGCATAATTAGAAAGAGTTGATGCTATTTCTACACTAGACATTAAACAAGCATCAAATCCAATTAATTCTAATTTATTTTCTCCTATAAATGGGCTCTCATTAAGAGCTGCTTTAATATCAACGATAGACATTGAATCTAATTTATTATATTCATCATACCCATAACCATATATTGGTCCAGCACCATGATCCCATAGAATTAAATCATAATATTCTGTATCAAAGGTCTTATAACCATAATTTAATAAAAATAACAAATTATCTTTATCAAGCATAGTACCAGTATTATCGTATTCTTCTATTTTTTGAAGTCCATCACTATTTATCTCAAATAATCCATGTTTATCATTTGGTATATCCTCATTATGCCATTTTTTAGAACCACCAGTGTATAAAACAATATTTACATCACTATAATCAATTGATGAATCAATCATTTCGTTTATATCTTTAGTACCTGCTAAATATTTGCTTTCTAAGTCTGATCCTATCATATATATCATAACTGTTCTTTTACCCTTCTTTGAGTAAAAGAAATCATTATTAGCAAATATATAGAATCCTACTATACCTATAATAATGACTAAAAGTGCAGGTATACATATTTTTATTATTTTTTTTCTTTTATTATCTTTTTTTTCTTTTTCATAATCTACTTTTAAAAGATCTGTTGTAGGAATTAGTTTTTCCATAGAACTAGAAAACACTTCTGCTTTTTTTATTTCTTCAACATCAAAAGAAGAAGTATGATTAACCACTTCATGTCCACAATTACCACAATATTTATCTGTTTCTAATATTTCTTGTCCACAATTATCACAAACCATATTGTACATTCCTACCTTTACATTATAATACCATATTTTAACAATCAAAAAAAGAGAAATAATCTCTTTTACTTTTAAATATTTACTTTTTTATTTAATCTCCAAAGAATGTAGCTTATAAGATATGTTAAAAAATACATAACAGAAATAGAAATTACTCCACTTACAATACCATTTCCAATAAAATTATACCAATCGTAATCTTTCATAGAACTGCTTCCAAGATGTATTAAATAATTAGTAATATAAAAACATGAATATATAATCATTGGAATCATTCCTAATATAATAATTCTTTTATTTTGCTTATTATTATTTTCAAAGAATATATAAGTAATAAAGCTTAATATTGGAACAATTAAATGAAAGAACAAGTTACTATTTTTAAAAAATGCAAAGTAACTATATTCAGAAAATGGTGCTAAATAAAACACTGTTACTAAAAATGTAAGAATTACTCCCACTGTAGCAATATGCTTAATATTATAAACAATAGTTGGAATTTCTTTTTTCTTTTTTGAAATAATTAAAAAATCATAATATAAAAATATTAGAGAAGCAATTCCCATCAAAATATTAGAATCAACTGTAAAAAATTTAAGTGTTTCAATACTAGAGACTGAAAGAATTAAATCATCACTCATAAATCTAATTCCAGCAATCATAAAAATTGTTCCTATTGTAACTAAAATAACTATTATTAAATTAATTATTAACGATATCTTATACTTATTCATAATCAATTACCATTAACAAGCGTCACTACAAGTGTTTTCAAAAAACTTATCAAAAGCTTCTTCTTCATCTTTTAACATTTCTTTAGTCAACTCTTCACGAGAATCTTTTTGTAAATCTGATTTACCAGTAGTTAATCTTTTAATCTCTCCTTTTTCTACATAAATAAAATTAGGAGCATAAATTCTCTTTTCACCTGTACTTACTTCTTCACCATCATTGTTTTTTATACTATAATCTCTTAAATACTCTGAAAACTTCTCTAAAAAGAATTTATATTCTTTAGTTCCTTCAATAGTTCTGACTAATTCATTATTTTCATTAAATTCATATTTGTCTCTTAATATTTCATTACCTTCATCATCCCAAATATCAATATAATAGATTTTTTCAATATCATTTAGTCTTGATACTTCATCTGCTTTTTCTATAACACTTCTACACCATGGGCAAAGTCTTGATCCAAAATAAACATAAAAAGTCTCTTTGTTTTCTATCATTTTGACAATATCTTCTGGTGTAGATTTAACAAATTTGTTATATTCACTTAATGTAATTGTCCTATGCTTTTTACCAGATTTATTCTCCTCACCATTAATCTTTTCATAATCTTCTTTAAACTCTTTTCCTGTTTTATTATCCTTCTTTATTCCTAAGCACCCAGTTAAAGTTATAGTTGCTACTAAAAGTAATAAAATTAATACTTTTCTTTTCATAAATGTCCTCCTTCCATGAAAACAATATATCAATTATTAATCAACTAATATATAACTTATAAGTTGAATTTATCAACTTAAAGTTGAATATAAAATAATTATATCATATATGTTTTATTTTTTTAAATAGTTAATATTTGCTTTCTTTGCTTGAGTCATTTGATTATATCTTTTTATACTATAATGCTTACCATTTTTATAAAAATTAGCTCCAGTTTGTTTAAAATAAAAGCTAGTATTTGTTTTAATACATTGTTCTCTTGTATTTAAAATCCACTCATAGTGACATTCTCGTGCTTTTTCTCCTGACTCTCCACCACATGTTACATGTTCAATTTTTCCACTTTTTAGATATTTTAAAATATCTATTTGTTCAAGCATTGGTTCTTCAATAATTTCTCTATGTTTAATTGGATATTTAAGTAATAAAGGTAATCTTTCATCTGCCATTTGTTGATTCTCACATGTAGCACATATTGTTACATTATCATATCCATCATTCCAATCATCAGGAATACATTCTAAAAATCTTTCTATTCTTTTTGTAATTATAACAAAATTTAAATCTTTCCTATATTTAATTATTTGCCAAATATCATTTCTCCAGTTATCTGCTTCTTCTATAAAAAAATCTGATGTCATACACGTATATACAACTTCTCCACTGGGAATAAAATAAGTTCCATCTTTATGTTTTTTTATTCCTAAATTAAAGTCCTTTGTCTTCATTACTTTCGTACTATCTTTATCATACATAGCATCTCTTCTAAACATATAACAGTTCAAACATCCTGCTGACTTTTTATGACAACCATGCCATGGATTCCAAATAGCCATAATATCACCTAAAATGAGTATATCATAATAAAAAAATACAGGAAATCCTGTATTCTTTATTTGTTTAATATTATAGATGTTATTTTTAATAATATAAAAATTACTAAATTAACTATAACTATAGTTGCCCCTGTAGGAGTAGTATTAAAATATGATACAAACATTCCTAAAGTAAATGATACTATTGAAATAATAACACTTGTTATTACGACACTTTTAAACTTTTTAACAATCTGCATTGATGAAAGAGTTGGAAATATTATTAAACTAGATATTAATAAAGCACCCATAAGTCTCATACCTAAAACTACTACAATTGAACATAGTATTGCAAAAATCATATTATAAACATTTGTATTAATTCCAATAGATTTAGCAAATCTCTCATCAAATGTTATTGCAAATATTTTATTATAAGAAAACAAATATAGAGAAACAACAACAATAGATAATATAATACTTATTATTAATTCTGTTTCATTAATAGATAAAATACTTCCAAATAAATAACTATTAATATCAGTGTTTACTCCAGACATTGAAACTGCAAAAGTCCCAATTGCAAGACTTGATGCTGACATAAGTGCAATTAAAGAATCACCATGTATTTTACTATTATCACTTATTTTTAATATAAAAAATGATGAAATAACAACAACTGGAAGAGCAAATTCTAAAGGAGCAAATCCACAAATTGTAGCTATTGCAAAAGCACCAAAGCCAACATGAGATAGTCCATCACCAATCATTGAGTTTCTTCTTAATACAAGAGATACTCCAATTAAAGAAGCACATAATGAAATTAGAAGTCCTACAATAAATGCTCTTACCATAAATGAATATGAAAACATTTCAATAATATCATTAATCATTATGTACCCTCCTTACAAACTCATCAACTGTTCCAAAGAATACATCATCTTCTCTTAATGATAATATTTTATTACCTATTAAATTATCATGATCTAGATCATGTGTAATCATTATAATTGTTATATTATGTTTTTTATTTAAATCAACAATTGTTTTATATAATTCTTCTTTTGATTTACTATCTAAATTATTTGATGGTTCATCTAATATTAACAATTTACTTGTTGCACATAAACTTCTAGCAAGTAAGACTTTTTGTCTTTGACCTCCAGATAAATCACAAAAACTTTTATCTTTTAAGTTTTCTATTCCTAGAATTTTTAAATTCTTAAGAGCTATTTCTTTTTGTTCTTTACTATAGAATATATTTTTATATTTATTTAATGTTCCAGATAAAACAATTTCCATAACAGATGCTGGAAAGTTAGAATCTACTTTAGTCTCTTGTGGCATATATCCAATGTAGTTTTTCTTTAAGCCATTATAAATAACTTTACCTTTTATAGGCTTAATAAGTCCAAGAATTCCCTTAATTAAAGTAGATTTCCCACTTCCATTAGGTCCTACTACACATATAAAATCATTTTCTTCTATAGATAAGTTAATATTTTTTAAAATTATATCCTTATCATAACCAAGTGTTATGTTTTTTAACTCAATTAAACTCATATTATTCACCTAATTTAATGCTTGTTTTAAACTATCTATATTCTTTTTATATATATCAACATATGTTACTTCATTTTTAAAATCATCCTTAGAAATATTATGTGCTGTATTAAATTCTAATACTTTTGCGTTTGTTTCATTGGCAATTGTATTTGCTATTTTTCCATTAGATAATTCTATATGAAATATAACTGGTATATTATTATCTTTAACATAATTAATTAAATATGCAACTGTCTTTGAACTTGCTTCAGTCTCATGTGCACATCCTGGAAATGCAGCTCTATAAGTTAATCCATATTCTTCAGTAAAGTATCTTAATGGAAATCTATCTCCAAAAACTAATTCTTTTCTTTTTGATGAATTAACAATATCTCTTATATTACTATCTATTTCACTCAATTTGTTTGTATATTCATTTCCATTTGTTTCGTACTTATCAGAATTTTCACTATCAAGTTTTTTTATTTCTTCTTTTATACTATTTACTATTTTAATAGCATTAACTGGACTAGTCCAAACATGTTCATCATACTCTATTTCTTCTTCATCTTTTTCTTCATCTTCTTCCATGCCTTCAACATGTTCTTCTTCATATAAATCAACTATATCCATAAGTTTAATAATTTTTGTTTTTTCTTTATCAATATCATTTAAAATATCATCAATCCAAGAATCTGATTCTCCACCAACATAGATAAAAATATCACTATTTTTTATATCAATAATATCTTTAGGTGTAGGTTCAAAATCATGTGTTTCACTACCAGGTTTTAAAAGCATTTCAACACCAATATCATCAACATCTTTTATAACTGCTCTTGCAAAATCATAGCAAGGAAATGATGTAGTTACTATATTATACTTTGTTTCTTTTTTTTCTTTTCCACACCCTACAACAAAGAGTGAAATAATTATCAACAATACTGTGAATATTTTTTTCATTATTTATTCTCCTTTCCACAATTCATACATTTTCCATTTATAACAATATTATCTACTAAAGAAAAATTATGCTTTTTAGAAATATGATTAGATAGTTCTTCTATACAATCACAATCTATGTGTTCCATCACTCCACAATCAACACATTTTAAGAAAAAATGATTAGTTTCTTCACAATCTTCCAAATATTGATAGAATACAGTATTATTCTTTCCAATAGTTTGATTAATCTTTCCTTCTAAAACTAATTTGTCAACAAGTCTATAAATTGTTGTTAAACCAATTTCTTCATTGAGTTCTTCATAAATTTCTTTAATTGTAAAATCATTATGATGTCTTTTTATTGTGTCAATAATTCTATCTTTTTGTTTTGTATTATAAGATTCTCTTTTTTTCATAAAATCGCTCCAATTTGAAAATCGTTTTCATATTAGATTATACTTCAATTTAAAAAAAAAGCAATAAAAAAATATGACTAAGTCATATTCTTATTAAAAATTCAAATATTTTATTCCCAACTTATCATATATATCAAATGCTCTTGGTAATTTAAATAATCTTGCAAATAATAGATTATATAATTCATCAAGAATAATTGTAAAAAATAAGGTACTTGAAATAATAATAAATGTTTTTTTCTTTAATTTTATTGATAAATATATACAAAATGGAATCATACCATACATTAGAAATAATGCAGAAACTCCAAAAAACAATACACTTCTTAAGCAAACAAAACCATCAATATTACCAAAGTTTAATATTTCTACATTATAATCCCATAATCTTAATCCATCACACAAGTGGAAAATTAAAAACCCAGAAACATATTCTAAAATTCCTGTAACTAACATAGCTATTAAAAAAACTAAAATAGGTTTTTTCTTAAATTTTCTTGTAAACAAATAAATTAATATTGCTCCTGTAGCATAAATATTTATCCAAGGAAGAAAATTTCCTCCTTGCCAATAAAAAGTTTTCATTCCACCATTAATAAAATAAAAAAAGAATTCATAAATCCAACCAAACATACCTGATAAAACAACAACGAGAAAAGTAATTCCAATAATCTGATATTTTTCTAATTTTAATTTATCATTTAAATATTCATTAAAAACTTTTTTCATTAAAACCTCTTCTGTCTTTTATTATAATCAAGATATTTGTTTTTCTTTTATTTTTTGTTGAATATCATATTCTTCAAAACTAATCTGATGAGAATCTTCAAATAACAAAATAGTAGCTTCTTCAAAAAATTCATTCATTCTTGTTTTTGTATCATTTCTACTTATGACATACATACTTCCTTTATAATCTCTACTATTATTGTATTTGATAGTAAATCTATCTCTTAAGTTCTCATTTCTAATCTTATCTATAAAGTTCAAAGTAATTAAATCATCTTCATTTCTTATACTTAAGTACTTTAAATCCTTATTCTCTTGTTTTTCGTCATTTATTATTAATTCATCTTTTCCATTTAATAAATGTAAGAATGCAAAATAAAGTGGATGATTTATATCTATTTCAAATGTAAGTTTATTCTTATTTTCTTCAGATTCTAAATCAATATCAAGGCTTGCACTAATTAAAACTTTATCACCTTGAACAAATGAGTAATTAGCGCATTCAAGACCATCTGCAGTAAATATTTCGGTTATTTGTTTATCTAAACTACTCTGATTATTTCCAACAAAAACCTTTATTTTTCTTTCATGATCCAATCTTACTTCTTTTTCCATACCTAAATACTCCCACCATAAGTTAGTATATCATAAAAAAAATAGATATGATATATCTACTTTTCATTTTTTTTACTTTTTATCTCTTGTAATTCAAATTTATATTGTTGTTTAACATCAGGATACTTTTCCTTATCTACTTCACTTAAAAAATCATCATAAGATCTTATCCATAATGGACCATCTTCATATAATCCTCGATATATTACTTTTTTTTCTAAATTATCTGAATCAAGAGCAATATCTACTACTATATAGCTATCACCTTTAAAATGTTTATATATCCTATTTTTTAAAACTTCTCTCATTTGTTTTTACCCTACAATTCTTCCTCTAAAAATTGATTTTCACAAGTAATATTTATTTTTAATTCTTTTAATGATTTTTTATCATTTCCAGTAACAATATATGTAGAATGAGCTTCTGTATTTTTTAATTTTGTTAAATTTGCCATTGCCTTTGCTGCAATTGGATTAGTAACAGAACAAATACTTAGGGCAATTAAAACCTCTTGTAAATTTAATCTCTCATCAAGACCCATTTCTTTTTTTAATTTTAAAATTGGTTCTAACACTGTTGGAGATAATAAATAAATATCATCAGGAATTTTACTTAAATACTTAATAGCATTTATTACTACTGTTCCTGCTGGAGTCATCAAATCAGTTTGCTTTCCTGTTATTATTTTTTTATCAACTTTCATCGCTATAACAGGAAGCCCATGTTCTTTTTCTCTTTTATCTAGAGCTGGTTTAATAACATCTAAGTAGTTTTCATCAATTCCTAATTCATTCATCAATAATTTTATTTTCTTAAATGTATCTTCATCACATAAACCCATTTTATAATTATTTTGTTCATTATAATAACGTCTTACAATTTCTTTTTTTGAAGCTTCCTCTACGACTTTATTATCTGTTATACAGAAGCCAACCATATTTACACCCATATCTGTTGGCGAAAAATATATATCCTTTTTAGAAACTTTATTTAAAATATTTTTTAGAATAGGGAAAGTTTCAATATCTCTATTATAGTTAACTGCTGTTTTACCATATTTTTCTAGATGGAATGGATCAATCATGTTTACATCCTTTAAATCAGCAGTAGCTGCTTCATATGCCAAATTTACTGGATGTTTAAGTGGCAAGTTCCAAACTGGAAATGTTTCAAACTTTGCATATCCAGCGTTTACTCCTCTTTTATTTTCATGATAGATTTGAGAAAGACATGTAGCAAGTTTTCCTGAACCAGGTCCCGGTGCATTAACAAGTATTAAAGATTTTGTTGTTTCAATATATGGATTTGCACCATATCCTTCATCACTTACTATTGTATCTACATCAGTAGGATATCCTTTAGTAAATGTATGAATATATGTTTTAATTCCATTTCTATTTAACTTCTTTATAAATTTATCTACACTTGCTTGATTCTTGTATAGAGTAATAACTACACTATTAACTGAAAACCCCATCTTTTTAGAATTTTTAATTAACTTTAATATTTCAAGATCATATGTTATTCCATACTCTCCTCTTGTCTTATTCTTTTCAATGTCTCCTGCATTAATACAAAATATTATTTCAAGATCATCTTTTAGTTCTTGAAACATACTTATTTTTACATCACTTTTAAATCCAGGCAAAATTCTTGCTGCATGTGAGTCATCAAATAGTTTCCCTCCAACTTCTAAATATAATTTATCAAATAATTTAAATCTTTCTTTAATTTTTTCACTTTGTATTTTTACATACTTTTTATTATCAAATCCCACTTTCATAAATATTACCTTCTCCTATTATAATTATAATATTTATAGTGTGAAATTCATATAAAAAAATAATATATTTACATATTATTACAAAAATAAAAAGAGGTTTACCCTCTATTTACATTTATAACTCTATAAGCTCGTAATCACATGAACCAAGGCCTAAACTTTCTGCATATTCAGTAATATGTCTTCCATATCTTGTATCAATTCTTTCCTTTATAGCATCTGTTCCTTCTTCATGTGTTTTCCAAATTGCATCGATAAATGCTTGATCGTTTGCAACAGGATCTGTTGAAGCAAATATTCCAATATCCTTAATTACTGGATCTCCTTGATGAGCATCACAATCACAATCAAGAGAAATAGCGTTTGCAACTGTTATATATAAAATTGGTATATTATTCTCTTTTAAATAGTCACTAACAGCTGTTGCAGCTTCTGCCATTGATTCAATAAAATCTTTTTGTTCAATTTTAACTTTCCAGCATTCATCTGGGTCTTCAGTTTGTCCACATGAATGAATATATGCTTTACCATTTCTTGAAGCTATACCAATTGATTGATTCTTTAAGTTAGCTCCAAATCCACCCATGATATGTCCTTTTCCATGAGCTAAATTAAGTATTGAATCATAATGTTTAATACCTTCTCCAATAATATCATACTTTAAATGTTTACCATTTTTAACAGGTATTTTAAATTCACCAATACCATCCATTATCTCAAGTCCATTTCCCATATCAACGAACCCATGATCTTTAGCAACTTCCATATGTTCTTTAGCATCATTTCTTGCTCCTTCATATGCAGTGTTACATTCAATAATTGTTCCATTTAGTTTATCTACTAATGGTTTTATCAAATCTCTTTTTAAATAACCTTTAGCACCTTTTTCACCTGTAGATACTTTAATTCCCACTTTTCCTGGTAACTCTACACCAAGTGCTTCATAAATCTTTATTAAATTTTCACTAGTTATTTCCTTAATAAAATAAACTTTTGATTTCATAAATCTTATTCCTCCACTTCTAATATATTATTAATATTTACAGATATCTCAAATAATTTCTTTTCCTTAAAGCCTCTAAATCTAGCAATAATTGAAGCAGGAAGACTTTTAATTTTTTTATTATAATCATCAACAGCACTATTATAGTTATTTTTAGCATTAATAATTCTAGTTTCTGTAGATATAATATCATTTATAGAATTCTTTACTTCTTCTTTTTCTAATAATTCTTTTGGAATTACCTCAAATAATTTATTAACTAATTCAGAAATTATATTATTCTTATTACATTTTAAATCTATATCATTTAATTTTTTAAATTCATCTATTTCTTTATCAAAATCATCTAGTAGTTCTTTAGCATCAATCTCATTTTCCTTTATTAAACTCAATAAAGATAGTATTTGTTCATTTTTTCTATTTAACTGAACATTAATATCTGATTCCTTATTAATTACTTCAGTATTTAAAGTAGTTAATTTTGTATATGATTTAACAAATACTACTATTAATGCAAGAACAGCAAAAGATACTACAAGCATAATACCAGTTCCTTTTTTCATAGTTATCCCTCCATTTTTATTATATCATAATTAAAAAAAAATAAGCAATTAAAGCTTATTTACTTCTTCCATGTTTTACTCCATTACTCTTTTTTAATCCATTTTCTACTTCATAAAACATTGGTATTTCATTATCAAATGCTTTTGATAATAATTCATCAATCTTAGAGTTTTCTTGTCCTTCGCAATCTACAAAAATATTTTTTGTTTTATATAATGTTCCAAACATATCTAGATTTGAACAATTAACAAAATGAACTTTACCATTTTCATTTGTCCATTCATTTTTTATTTCAAAAGGTGGTATTTCTTTAATACTAATAATATCTTTTAGTGACTTTAAGTATTCTGTTATCTTATTTCTATTTTCTAAAGATAAACCATACTTAGATAACTGAACTTCACTATAATCAAGATTACTATTTATATCATCATTATACATTACATCACTATGATTTCTCTTTCCAATATATGCAAATGTTGGAAATGGAAGACCAAATGGATAAAAACTACCCAAATCAATTTTATCATCATCTTTATTAGGGAATAATATATAATAAATATCATTTTTAGAATTACTAGTAATTTCTTTTGCTCCATGATTATTAATTAAATCTTCAAATGATTTATTCTCTTTTCTATCATCTGCAATTTTTATTCTTATTTTCATATTGTCTGGTAATTCACTAATTATTTTATCGCTTAATTCTCTATCATATTCTAGAAAATCATATTCTTCATACTTGTAATGAAAGGGACTTTTAGACCATTTCCCATCAATATTAATTATTTCTGTAAATGATGGTACATAATTACCTCTTCTTGATTCTAAATAATTAAGAACATATCTACCATCCTTTGTAACTTGAACATATTGTGCTTTAATTATATGATCTAACCCACCAGGATATATAATTCTAATCTCTCTATTTACATTATTAAAGTCCATAACAATCCCTCCATATATTATTTCAACTATATTATACCATAAATAATAATTTATTTAACAAATATTTTACATAATTAATTTTAAAAATATCTTCTTTTACTATTAAATCTTTACTATCAATTACTTGATTATTATTTATTAATTCAATATTACCTACTATGTCCCCTTTTTTAAGTGGTAATTTTATATTATTAATATTTACTTTATAATCGTATTTTATATCTTTATCACTTTTTTTACTTAGAATTGACAGATCATCTTTTAAATATACTTCTACTACTTCTTTATTTCCTTTATCTATTTTTATTGTATCAATTATTTCATCTTTACTCTTTATTTTATCTATTTTATAATTATCAAATCCATAATTTAATAATTCTATTGTTTCGTTATTTCTTACCTTTCCCTCTTTCTCTCCAAGAACTATTGCAATTAATCTTAAATCTCCTTTTTTAGCAGTAACAGCCATAGTATATCCTGCATCATCAGTAAATCCAGTCTTAAGTCCATCTGCTCCTTCATAAAATCTAATTAGTTTATTTGTATTAACAAGCCAGTATTTATTTTGAGTATTGGTTCTTATGTAATCTTCATATTTAGAAGAAAATTTAAATATTTCTTCATGTTTAATTAATTCTTTTGCTAATAACGCCAAATCAAATGCACTAGAATAATGTCCTTCTTCGTCTAGCCCAGTAGAATTTTTAAAAAATGTATTTTTAAGTCCAATTTCTTTTGCTTTTTTATTCATTAATTTAACAAATTCTTTTTCACTTCCTGAAATATATTCAGCAAGTGCTACAGTTGCATCATTAGCACTTACTATACTCATTCCTTTAAATAACTCTTCAACTGATAGTTTTTCTCCAGTTGAAAGCCATATTTGAGTTCCACCCATTCCAGATGCATTAGAGCTTGCTGTTACAATATCATTCCACTTAATACTTCCTTCTTCTATTTTTTCAAGTACAATTAATTGAACCATCATTTTAGTTAATGAAGCAATTGATACTTTTTCATCTTTATTTTTCTCATATAAAATTTTACCTGTACTTGCTTCAATCAATATTCCATTTTTTGCATTTGTAATTAATTCATCTGCATGTACTTTTGGAATAAAAAAAGTAAATAACAATAAAACAATTAATATTTTTTTCATAATACCTCCATTAATTAATATGATTTATATAGAAATAATATGTTATAATTATTGAGGAGGATATTATGAGTAAAAAGAAAAAAAAGAAGAAGAATATTTATTTATATTTAGATATATTATTAGTACTCATATTATTAATTGGAATTATTTATATAATAACTAACAATAATAAAGAAAGTAATAATGAAAATAACAAAAATAATATTAATAATAATGAAACAGAACCAGAACCTATTTTAGATTCTAATAAAGAAAAACTTGAAAAATTAGGAAACATTAATAAAGAATTAGACTTTTTCAAAATGGAATATTTAGATAGATATATTTCTTATAAAGATAAACATCCTGAATTAGACAATGAAACAATTATAGTATATGTTAATATTGGGCTTGATAATTCTTTTTATACGAATGTAGAAGATAGTCCAAATAAGCATACTAATACTGTTTTATCAAATAAGTATTATTTTCTTGGAGATGATTATGTTCCAAAGGATTTAGTAACAATTAATAATAATTATTCATCCGGAGATAAAAAAATGACTAAGGATGCAGCTAAAGCATTTGAAGAAATGGCTCGTGATGCAAAAAAAGCTGGCTATAATGTAAGAGCTGTATCAACATATAGAAGTTATTCTTATCAACAAAACTTATATAATAATTATGCTAAAAGTGATGGAAAAGAAAAAGCAGATACTTATTCTGCAAGACCAGGGTATTCAGAACATCAAACAGGTCTTGCTGTTGATGTTGATAATACTAAAGTATCATATACAAAATTTGGCACTACAAAAGAATTTGGTTGGATGAAAGATAATTGTTATAAATATGGATTTATTTTAAGATATACTAAAGAAACAGAGTTTATTACAGGTTATATGAATGAACCTTGGCATTATAGATATGTAGGAAAAGATATAGCAAAATATATTTATGAACATCCAATGACTTATGAAGAATATTATGTTAGATTTTTAGAAAATAAATAATATTTAATTGATTAATTATAAAGCAAACATAAATGTTTGCTTTTTTTATAATAGATTAATAAAAAAAATAACATTATCACATAATGTTATTTTAAATTATTTAGTTAGTTTCTTTTTTTTCTTCTTGTTCTTCTATTGTAAATGCTTCAGTTATATTAAAATTATTATCTACTTGATTATAATACAATGTACATAAAGTATCTCCAACATTTACTGTATCACCAATCTGTTTATTTAGGAATACTCCAACTCCATGATCTATTACATCTTCTATGGTAGATCTTCCACTACCTAATGAATTTGATACTTTACTAACTATCAAAGCATTAATATCAGTAATAAGTCCTTTTTTAGTAGATTTAATTTCCATTTTGTTCTCGCTAATTGTCATGTCATCAATTCTTCCACCTTGATAAGTAACAAACTGATAAAACTTTTCTAAGGCCTTTTTATTATTTATTGCTTCAATTACTTCATCTCTTGCATCAATAATAGAAATATTCTTTCCCATACTTACCATGTTACTTGCAATATCTACACATAAATCATATAAATTATTTCTTACTTTTCCATCTAATAATTCAACAGCTTCTGCAACTTCCAAAGCATTTCCAACACATACTCCAAGGGGAACGTTCATATCTGATACTAAACATCTTACTTCTTTTTCATAAACATTTCCAATTCTAATCATCAAGTCTTTTAGTTCTTTTGCACTTCTCTCATCTTTAATTAGCGCTCCATCTCCACATTTTATATCTATTAGAATTTTATCTGCTCCACTTGCAATCTTTTTACTCATGATACTAACTGCAATTAATGGAATTGAATTTACTGTTCCTGTTACATCTCTTAAAGCATATACTGCTTTATCAAGTGGAACTAAAGAATCTGTTTGACTACAAATAACCATACCTATTTCATTTAACTCTTTAATTAATTCTTCTTTTGTTAATGCGACTTTAAATCCTGGAATACTTTCTAATTTATCAATAGTTCCACCAGTTAAGCCTAAACCTCTTCCACTCATCTTTGGAACCTTTATTCCAAGGGATGCTACTATAGGAGCAATAATGAGAGTTGTTTTATCTCCAACACCACCAGTTGAATGTTTATCAACTTTTACTCCTTCAACACCTGATAAATCTAAAACTTCTCCACTTTTAATAAAAATATCAGTTAAATCAAATACTTCTTGATCACTCATTCCATTAATACAAATAGCCATAAGAAGACTAGACATTTGATAATCTTTAACTTCTTTTTTTAAAAAACCACTAAATGCAAATTCATATTCTTCCTTAGTTAATTCTTCTTTATTTCTTTTTTTATCAATGATATCAATAATATTCATAAGAATCCCCTTCCTATTATAGAATCATTATAACATAAAAAAATAAAAAAACATATTATTAATATGTTTTTATCTTATTTTCTTTTCTATTAATTCTATAGTTCTTTTTTGATTATTAATTAAACTACTATATAAATCTGAATGTTTTCTTAATTCTATAATTAAATCAATTTCTTCTTTAGCCATTCTTAACCCATAATCTTCTTTATTATCACTAACAACATAGCTATCAGTACCAATTAAATAATCTAAATCAACTTTAAAATAATTTGATATTGCGATTAAGACATCAATTGATGCCATTCTTGTACCATTTTCATAACTACAAATACTACCCTTTGTAACATTTAATATATCACCAAGTTGTTGTTGAGTAAGATTAGCTTCTTTTCTTAACTCTTTTATTCTTTTACTAAATAAATTCATCCTACACATCTCTTTCAATCAATTTAAGTAAATTATATTGAAATATAATACTTAATAGGTCAAAGTTTACTAATTGTTAACGAACAAAAAAAGAAGCTTATTCAGCTTCTTCACTTTTTTTGTTTGATAGAAATGTTACTCTTTCAGCAATAACATCAAAATAATATTTCTTTTCATTATCTTTTTCTACAACACTACTTTGGATTCTTCCTTTTACTCCAACAATATCTCCTTTCTTACAATATTCAACAGTAGATTTTGCATAAACATCCCATAGAATACAATTAATAAAATCTGTTTCATACTCTCCATCCATATTTTTAAAACTTCTAGGAATAGCTATTGTTATTCTAGACATTTTTTTATTAGTCTCTGTTTCTATTAATTCTGGATCTTTAACAAGTCTTCCAACCAAAACAACCTGATTTAACATACATTTCCTCCTTTCATGGAGATAATTTATCACTTATTATTTTTCTAATCAAATCACTATTTTTTGGTTTTAATTTAAATAAAAAAAAGAAATTATTATTTTCTTTTTTAGAAAAAATAATTTCCTATATTTCTATTTATTATTTATTAGTAATTCAAAGTTTTTTAATTTTTTATTACTATAAATTTCTTTTTAATAATTGATTTAATTCTACTGCATATTCCATTGGAAGTTCTTGTCTAAATCTTTCTATAAATCCAAGTATTATTAATTCAGTTGCTTTTTCTTCACTTATTCCTCTACTCATTAAATAGAATAGTTTATCTTCACTAATTCTTGATACAGTTGCTTCATGTTCTAAATTACTTAAAGGTGTCCTACATATATTTGTAGGATATGCATCACTCTTAGAGTCTTTATCAAGAATTAAAGAATCACACTTTACTATTGCTTTGCTATTAATTGCAGATTCTTTAATATCAACTTTTCCTCTATATGTAGCATTTCCTCCAAGTCTTGCTATACTTTTTGAAATAATTGTACTAGTTGTATTCTTACCTATATGAATCATTCTTGCTCCACTATCTTGTTGTTGTTCTTTGGTTGCAACACTTATTGTAATACATGTACCACTAGAGTTGTCTCCTTTTAAAATACATGCTGGATACTTCATTGTTGCTTTACTTCCAATGTTACCATCAATCCATTCCATTACACCATTTTCGGAAACTAAAGCTCTTTTAGTAACTAGATTAAGTACATTTGGGGCCCAGTTTTGAATTGTTGAATAACGACAACTGCTGTTTTTTCCAACATAGATTTCAACAACTGCTGCATGTAAACTTGAATCAGTATACGTTGGTGCTGTACATCCTTCAACATAGTGTAAATGACTATTATCATCTACTATTATCAAAGTTCTTTCAAATTGTCCCATACCTCTTGAATTAATTCTAAAATAACTTTGAAGAGGTCTATCAAGAGTTGTATTAGGGGGAATATAAATAAAACTTCCTCCAGAGAACACAGCACCATTTAGTGCTGCTAGTTTATTATCAGCACTACTAACAATTTTAGAAAAATATTTTTTAACTAAATCTGGATATTGTTTCATTGCCATTTCTATTGAAGTAAAAATAACTTTCTTTTCTACTAACTCTTCTATCATATTGTGGTATATTACTTCACTTTCATATTGAACTCCTATACCATCTAAATATTTTTCTGAATCAATTACTCCTAAGTTTTGAAATTCACATTTAATATTATTATCTATTTTATTCCAGTTAGTATTCATTCCTTGATCTTGACTTTTATAGTATATTACTTTATTAAAGTCTAAATCAAATTTTGGACCAAAATCAGGCATTTCTTGTTTATTAAATAACTCAAAACTTTTTAATCTAAAGTCTAAAACCCATTGTTCTTCATTCTTTATTTCAGATATTTTTTTTATGTTTTTTTCATTTAGTCCTTTTATTTCCATAAAGAACAACCTTCTTTCTATTTATTCTTCATCAATAATCTTTTTTACTGCATCCATTGGAAGAAGTGCACATTTTTTACGACTGGGTTGTTTATAAACCTCATTATAAATATTTAATTCACCAAGTATATCTTCATTATATGGTTTTTCATTAATCATTCTATCAAAATTATCGATGATTATTTCAGCTTCTTCAACTGTTTTTCCCTTTAATGCTTTTGTCATAACACTAGAACATGATGTACAAATAGCACAAGCATCTCCATCAAATTTAATATCTTCAATTTTTCCTGTAACTATTTTTGCTCCTACTGTTATATTATCAACACAAGATTCATTTCTTGAATTAACTTGTTTATAACTATCATCTTTAGGTAATCCTTTATTTTGTGGATTTTGATAATTATCTAATATTATTTCTCTTTTTAAATTTGCATCCATAATTCCCTCTATTCTTTCTATACTATTGTATCAAATATTTTATCTTGATTCAAAAGAACTTCTATTAATTTATCAATTTCTTCTTTTGTGTTATAGAAATATAAACTAACTCTACAAGTATTTGTTTTATCTATTACTTCTTGTAACATTTTAGCACAGTGATTACCTGCTCTAATACAGATTTTATAATTATTTAAAAATATTGCTACATCTTGACTAAAATACTCTCCAAGATTAAAAAGTAATATTCCTGAATCAATTGATTCATTATATAATTTTACATTTGGTACTGTCTTTATTTTATCTATTAAATATTTCTTTAATTTCATTTCATATTTATGAATATTATCAAGTCCAATATTATTTAAATAATCTATTGCAGCACCAAGTCCTATTACTCCTGCTATATTTCTAGTTCCTGCTTCTAATCTATGAGGAAGTTCTTTAAGTTCATATTCTCCACTACTATAAAACATAGCGTTCATTCCTCCACCATATTCAAGAGGAATAATTCTTTCTAATAATTCTTCTTTTCCATATAAAACACCAACTCCTGTTGGACCTAACATTTTATGTGCTGAAAATGCTAAGAAACTTATGAAAGCATCTTCAACATCTACTTTCATATGTCCAATACTTTGAGTAGCATCTACTACAAATAATATATTATTTTCATTACATAGTTTTCCTATTTCATTAACTGGTCTAACATCTCCTATTGCATTTGTAACATGAGCAATAGAAACAACTTTAGTTTTATCTGTTATTTTTTCTTTTATCTTTTGAACTGATAAAGAATAATCATCTTCTAAATCAGCATACACTATTTTAAATCCAAGTTGTTTTGATAAAACCATCCAAGGAAGTAAGTTTGATGCATGTTCTCCCTTAGATAGTATTATTTCATCATCTCGTTTTAAATAATGAGACATAAACCCAAATATTATATTATTAAAGCTTTCAGTAGATCCTTTAGTAAATATTATTTCTTTACTACTTTTAGCATTTATTAGTTCTTTTACTTTTTCACGAACACCTTCATATTTTTCATCTACTTTTAAACTAATATCATAGTCTCCTCTATGAGCATTAGCTGTATATTTAGTGTAATATTCTACAATAGAGTTAACAACTTGCTTTGGTTTTTGTGTAGTTGCTGCATTATCAAAATATATTAATCCATCATTAAATATTTCAAAATCTTCTCTATTCAATATATCACCTCCATTATTTATTAATACTCTCTATTATTGCAGAGTAAATATCTCTTTCTTTTTCAGATAAGTCCATATCATTTAATAAAAATGCTTTTATTAATAAATCATCAGACTCATTATTAGTTAGTCCTCTAGACATCATATAAAATTTTTTATTTTCATCAAATGTCCCAATATATGCAGAATGTTCTGCTTCTATATCATCACTATCAACAATTAGATTTGGTAAAATATTACTCTTACCATCTTTTAGATTTATTATTTTATTATCTTGTTTAAAATCAACTCTTACAGCATTCTTATTTATTATTCCATCTACAATAAACTTAAACTCTTTATCCTCTACATTAATACAATGATTTACAATTCTACTTTTTGTATCACTAGATAAATGATTAATCTTCTGAGTATAAGTATTATTTTTATAATTAATAATACTAGAATTATATTTTATACTAGAATTAATATCTTTCATATTAATAGTAATGTCATCATTTGAATCTATTGCTAATTTATTAATAACAACATTAGAATTATCATCAATGTAATATGTTACTTTATTTTTTGTATTTTTTGTTTTAATAAATATTTTTAATAATGTTCCATTTACTACATAAACATTCAATTCTTTTTCAGTATCTTGTAAATCTACTGTTAAATCAGTATCTTTATCAATAAAGATATCACTATCTACAATACTATTATCTACTATTAGTTTATTCATTATTCTCACCACTATCTATAATAGATGTATCAGAATATCCCTTTTTTTCTATTTCAAATGCTAAATCATATCCACCTGTTTTAACAATTTTGCCACATACCATCATATGAACAAATTGTGGTTTGATATATTCTAAGATTCTTGGATAATGAGTTATTATTAATACTCCTGTTTTAGGATGATTTTTAAGATAATTATTTATTCCTTCACAAACTTTCTTTAAACTATCTATATCAAGTCCTGAATCTAACTCATCAAGAATAATAAACTTAGGTTCTAACAGTTCCATTTGAAGTACTTCGTTCTTCTTTCTTTCTCCGCCACTTGCTCCAACATTTACTCCTCTATGAATTAACTCTTCAGGATAATCTAACTCTTTAGCTTTTCCTTCTAATTCCTTAACAAATTCAAAAAGTCCAATAGCGTTTTCTCGTCTTGCGTTAATTGCAGTTTTTAAAAACTCACTATTTACAACCCCTTCAATACTAATTGGATTTTGAAAAGATACAAATACTCCTAGTCTAGCTATTTCATCAGTTGCAAGTCCAAGTATTGATTTACCATCAAATTTAATATCCCCACTTACTACTTCATAGTTTTTATTTCCAAGAATTACTTTAGATAATGTAGATTTACCTGTTCCATTAGGTCCCATTATCGCATGTATTTCTCCTTCTTTTATATCTATATTAAAATCATTTAATATCTTTTTATCTCCAACAACTACATTTAATTTTTTAATACTAAGCATAGTACCACCTCAATCGTTATTATTATATCAAAAATAAATTTTTAAATAAACAATATGTATAAAAAAAATAGATTTTTAAATCTATTTTTTCATTTAATTAAATAACTATAACTGGGCGAACGCCGAAGTAGTCGTCGTAGTAAAGATAGTAGCTGAAGTAGCCTTCAGAGCCCACGCGCCAAACGTTGTAAGAGTTGTAAGGAGACCCAAGCCAATATGATGTCTCTTTTACGAAAGCTGGGGCATTATTACAAGTCCATGTTCCATTGCCACATCCAAGTTCAAATGCTTCTTCTATTCTTAATAACCTTGCACTCTTTATTGTTGCTCCTTTTCCTTCTAGATATGTTTTATATGTATTTACATATTGAAATAAATTACTATTTGCATCATATACATATGTGCAATTTGTTCCTGACGTATATGTATTACTTGTACAATAACTTCCTGGATAATCTGTTCCTACTTTTCCATTCCAATAGTACGTACTTGAGAATTCAATATTTCCATATGTTGTTCCACTTTCAAGCCATCCTTTTACTTCACTATCTTGGATTCCTTCTGTTGCTCCTGGTTTTTTGTTACTTCCTACATTTAAGTTGTAATGTGAAAGTAGTATTAAATCATTTCCATCATGTTTTACTACATAAAATTCTTCTGTATCTATTGTTACTATATCTCCAGTTACCACTGTATCCTTTGTTTTACCAGATGGATATACTACTACGTTACTTGAAGTTCCTCCTCCAGAACCACTTCCACTTGCTTCTCCACCAGCTTCTGATATATTTCCGCTTATATCATCTAAATGAATTGGTCTCCATTCATTTGTGTCTGGATTTAATATCTTCTTCTAACTTATCTACACTTATTATTCCTTTTACACCTTGTCCTGCATCATCTACACTTATCCAATAATAACTATAACCTTTTCCATCATAAATAACTACTACGTAAGCATTAGTAAAATCTCCATATGGACTCTTGCTTGCATTTTCTGTCTTAATATAACTAGCTGGAATATAATATGTTGTATTTGTATCATACATTCCTAATTTTCCCGAATTTATACTATTTCTTTTGCAGTATCAACATAAGCTGATTTTCTTGAATTACTAATATAATTAGTTACAGATGGTATTGCTATTATCATTAATATTCCTAAAATTATTATTACTGCTAAAAGTTCTATTAAAGTAAATCCGTTTTTCTTTTTCATTTCTCTTCCTCCTACTCTACTATAATACTATCATAACTTTATATAGTTGAAAATATTAATTCTTTTATTTATAAAAAATTGAGAAACAAATTATTTTTGTGTTATCATATTATTAAGTGAGGTTATATATGGATTGTTTATTTTGTAAAATAATTAAAGGAGATATTCCTAGTAAAACAGTATATGAAGATGAATTAGTTAAAGTATTTTTAGATATTAATCCATCTACTAATGGAGATATGCTAGTAGTACCAAAAAAACATATTGAAAATATTTATGATTTAGATGATAAATTACTTCTTCATATTCATAAAGTAATAAAAGAATTATATGATTTATTAAGAGAAAAACTAAGTTGTGAAGGACTTACAATAGTTCAAAATAATGGACATGGCCAAGAAATAAAACACTATCATGTACATGTTACTCCAAGATATTCAAATGATAAATTATCTACAAATAAAAATACTGATATCTTAGTAAGTATAGATGATGTTTTTGAACAAATAAAAGATTAAAAAAAATACTAATTATTTAATTAGTATTTTTATTTGTTCTTTTTTCTTTTTTTCATGATACTCATTGTATAACTTTGAAGCATCTCTTATTACTTGTTCAGTAAAATCAGAATAATCCATTGTATTTGGTGGTATTAAATATCCTTTTTTTGTTAGCAAAGTAGATAATGCAGCGAATTCTATTTCTAACATTTTCTTTCTTGACGCATATGACAAATCATCTAATTCACCTTCAAACATTTCAAATCTATCTGAAAGTGCAATTTGTGATAACATCATTGAAGCAAAAATCATTCCCATTTGATTAACATCTAATGACCCTTCACCTTTTATTGGATTTGTAATTTCCATTGCTTCTTCATAATCACCAGCAAAATACTTTCTCATAGATCTTGAATTAACTACTTTATTAATCAAATCAGTTCTTAATGAGTCATTATAATCTTTTGAAAAATTACTATTCTTAACTAACCATACATAAATATCATATACTTGCATATTTAATTCATTTGATGTTGCATCTGAATCAAAATTAGTTACTTTTTGAGACATTTTATTTAAGTAAAAAGTATTAACAAGTCCAAGTAATGTAATTAAGTCATCAGCTCTTTCTTGTTTGTTTACTACTTCATCTATTTTCATTGTTATTGATTCCACAACCTCATCATAAATATCTTCTTCAGATAATTCATTTATTAGTTTATCTACCTCTACAGAAAACTTCTTATAAATAGGTTGTAATGAATAAAATAAATAACTATCTTCTCTTTCATCTGCTTCTATCATTTTAGTAATTAATACTCTTTCTTTTTTTAATAAAGATACTGATTTTTTAATTTTATTTTCCATATTTACCCCCAAAACTTGTGTGTTATTATATATCTAAATAATAAAAAAAGCAAGTTTTACAACTCACTTTATAATGCAATTGCAATTATATATTTATACCCAAGAACCAATAATAATTACTAATAGAATAAATAATACTAATACAATTGCAGAAGATGATGTACAATTATTCATAATATAGTCCTCCTTTTCTATAGTCATAGTATTCTATGGCTTAATAATAAAAAAGTTCTTATATATAACTATTTTATTTAAAATATTGTTAATTTATTTATTTTTGTGTTATTATAATTATGTACGAAATGGAAGGAGAACATATGAAAAAAATAATGATACCAGTTTTAGCAGTTTTACTTCTAGTAACTGGATGTAAAAGTATACCAAAATTAGAAAATGGAAAAGAAAAAGTTGTTAGTTTTAAAGAAGGTGGAATTGCTGTAGATGATTTATATAATGAAATGAAATCAAAATATGCATTAAATATTCTACTAGATATGATTGATAAAAAAATAACTGATGAAAAATATGAAATTACTGATGAAGAAAAAGAATATATTGAAAATCAAAATAGTTCAGAAAAAACATACTATGAAATTCTTTATAAAAATAGTTATTCAACATTTGAACAATATATAAGAGCTAGATATGGAGTTAATACAACACAAGAGTTAGAAGAAATTTATAGATTAAGTTATAGAAGAACTCAATTAATTAAAGATTATTTAAAAGAACATATTACAGAATCAGAAATAAAAGATTATTTTGAAAATTCATATATAGGTGATATTGAAGCAAGTCATATTTTAATTACTGCAGATTATAATGATACTGCAACTGATGAAGAAAAGAAAGCAGCTGAAGATAAAGCATTAGAAACTGCTAAAGAAGTAATTAAAAAATTAGATGAAGGAAAAGACTTTGCAGAACTTGCTAAAGAATATTCAAAAGATGGTAGTGCTTCTGATGGAGGAAATCTAGGAAGATTTGGTCATGGCGATATGGTTGAAGAATTTGAGGAAGCAGCATATAAACTAGAAGTTGGAAAATACACTAAAGAACCAGTTAAAACTAAATTTGGTTACCACATAATTTTAAAAACTAAAGATTATGGAAAAGGTGAATTAGAAGATGCTAAAGAAGAAATAATTGATGCTTTAGTAGAGCAAAAATTAGCTAATGATTCAAATGTTAATTACAAAACTTTAATTGATGTTAGAGAAGACTTTGGAATTACTATTGAAGATAGTACTTTAAAAGAACAATATGACAATTATAAAGAAAATTATTCATAAAAACTTCATATAGTTTTTCTTAAATAATATTTAAACCGTACCAAATGGTACGGTTTTCTTATTCTATAAAAGTAATATTTTTCAAATACTTATATATTATTTTCTTTTAACTAACTTATATACATCTTCATGAATATCATTTATTGATCTCATTTCATCATTTTTACTACATTCTACTTTATCCCAAGATAAATAATCTGCTACAAAAATAGCACTTTTATAAACCTTTTTCATAAACTCTAAATCTCTTTCATGTATATCATTGGATACACCATCATTTTCTTTTCTTGCTTGTCTTAATCTTGTTACTAAATCAAATGGTGCATATAAAAATAATACATTATCTGGTTCTTTTATACCTATTTTATTATATTCAAAATCTGTAACATAATCGATAAATCTTTTCTTTTCATCTAAATCTTCAATTAAAGCAGATTGATAGATTAAACTAGAAGTTGTATATCTATCAAGTAATATTACATCTCCATTTTCATATGATTCTTTCAATTCAGAATACCATGCTACAGCTCTATCTACTGCATATAAACTATTTACAAAATATGGTGATAAATCTTTTGGAATACCAAATTCTCCTTGTAAATATTTTTCTACTGGTGCACCATAATAAGTATTATATGATGGAAAATGATGGTTTGCTATTTTTCTTCCTTCTTGTTCTAGACGATTACTTAACTTATTAAATTGAGTTGTCTTACCAATTCCATCACAAGCACCTTCAAATACTATTAATTTACCTTTTTCCATATTATTTCCCCCATCAATATAATTTTCTTAACAAAAAAATATTTTAAAATAATAAACTAATAATTGTCAATAATAATTATTATTTAACTTCTTTTCAAGTAAACATTATTTTATATCATAAACATCATTTTCATATGTAGGACTCCAATATGCATAGTTAGAAAGAGATGTTTCATCAATAACGAAATATCTTTTTTCTTTATCTAATCTAGCAATTCTTTTCATTTCTTCTTCTGTTAATTCAAAATCAAATATATTTAAATTATCTTTTATATGTTCAATATTTCTTGATCCAGGTATAACAATAAATCCCATTTGTATATGCCATCTTAAGATGACTTGAGCAGGACTTTTTGCATATTTTTTTCCTAATTCTTTAAATAGTGGTTCATTAATTAAATTTGAATCACCATGTCCAAGTGGATACCAACTCATAACTTTAATCTTTTTTTCTTTTAAAAGATCCTTTTTATTCTTACCAGTATAATATGGATGTCTTTCTCCTTGATATACTTGTGGTTTAATTTCACATTTTTCTAATATTTCATTTAATGCATCACTATCAAAGTTTGATAAACCAATTGCTTTTATTTTTCCTTCCTTATATGCTTTTTCAAGTAACTTATATCCTGCTAAATAATTACCTGCTGGTTGATGAAGAAATAATAAATCTATATAATCTACACCTAATCTTTCCATAGTTTCTTCTACTGCATTAGGGTTTTCATATTCAGATACCCACAGTTTTGTGGATAAAAATATTTTTTCACGAGGAATTCCTGATTTTTTTATTCCTCTTCCAACTGCTCTTTCATTAACATAAGCATTAGCAGTATCAATTAATCTATACCCCAAAACTAAAGCATTACAAACACTTTCTTCAGCATCAACAGGGCTAATCATAAAAGTTCCTATTCCGATTTGAGGCATTTCTATTCCGTTATTTAATTCCATATTGATTCCTCCTAACAATCTTTATAATGTAATTATAACAAAATGATATTATTTTTTAAATAAATTATCATAAAAATATTTTAACTTAATCTTTAAAAAAAATCACTTTATATAAAAGTGATTTTTAATATTTTTTACTCTTTTTTAGTTAAAGATTCATAATATGCATATCTATTTTCTGCATTCTTTTGGTTTTGTTCATAAAGATTTAGTTTTTCTTCTTTATTTACTGATGCAAGTGAAGCATATCTTGTTTCACCTTCAAGGAATTCAGCATATTTAGAGAAATCTGCTTTTGAATCAAGTGAGAATTCACCTGTTTCAGGATTTCTTCTAAATATTGGGAAGTATCCTGCTTCTGTTGCTCTTTTTTCTTCTCCAATAGAATCTCCCATACCAACCTTTAATCCTTGTGCTATACATGGAGCGTATGCAATTATAATTGATGGGCCATCATAGTTCTTAGCTTCTGTGAATGCCTTAATTGCTTGCATTGGATTAGCTCCTAAAGAGATTGTTGCAACATATACATGTGGATATGATAAAGCCATTTTAGCAAGATCCTTTTTAGCAACTGTTTTACCTGTTGCAGTAAATTTAGCAACACTTCCCACTTTACTAGATTTAGATGATTGTCCACCAGTATTAGAATATACCTCTGTATCAAGAACTAAAATATTTACATTTTCTTTATTTGATAGAACATGATCAAGTCCATTATAACCTATATCATAAGCCCATCCATCTCCACCTACTATCCAGAATGATTTAGTCTTAATGAATTCTTTCATTTCAATTAAATCTCTTAATTTGATATTTTTAACTGATTCATATAATAAACAACTTGATTCATAATCACAATGCTTATAGTAAGATGCAACTACTTCTTTATATTCTTTAGGAATTACTTTTAAATTATCATAAATAATCTTTCTTATTCTTTCTTTATGAAGTCTATCAGCTAAAGCAATACCATAACCAAACTCTGCATTATCTTCAAATAATGAATTAGCCCACGGAATACTATAAGATGTTGCTGGAATACTTCCTCCATAAATTGATGAGCATCCAGTTGCATTACTAATTACTAATTCATTTCCAAATAATTGAGTTAATAATTTTAAGTAAGGTGTTTCTCCACATCCAGCACATGCTCCAGGAAATTCTATTTTTGGTCTTGAGAATTGACTCCCCTTGATATTAGTTAATGGAAGTGGTTTCTTTTCTTTTACATTATTGTATAAGTATTCACTATTCTTAAGAGCATCTTCTGTTTTTACTTCTGATGTTGGTTTCATTGTAATAGCTTTTTCTCCTTTTTTACCAGGACAAATTTTACTACATAATCCACAACCAGTACATTGATCCATGCTTACTCCTATAGTAAATTTTAATTTTTGATTTGGAATCATTGCATCTTGTAATTCTTCTTTTAAACTAGCAGGTGCTTTCTTCTCTTCATTTTCATCAAGTAAATATGGTCTTATTACTCCATGAGGGCAAACAAATGAACATTGGTTACACATAATACATTTTTCTGGATCATAACAAGGAAGAACATCTGTCATATCACGTTTTTCATCTTTACTTCTTCCACCTTCAAATGTTCCATCAACATATTGTTCAAGTTCACTAACTTTTAATTCATTTCCATGTCTTCCAATTATTAAATCAAAGATTGTCTTTTCTTTATCATTTTTTTCTTCTTCTGTAGTATAGATTTCCTTTTTATCTACTTGTTCAAGAGTCTCTAGTGCTTTATCAATAGCTTTAACATTCTTTTCTATTACTTCTTTACCTT
The DNA here is from genome assembly GCA_902793375.1 of uncultured Erysipelotrichaceae bacterium. Classification (GTDB taxonomy): domain Bacteria; phylum Bacillota_I; class Bacilli_A; order RF39; family UBA660; genus RUG13868. The sequence continues at coordinate 123,212 of CADBDE010000007.1, forward strand.
TATTACTAAATAATGTTTCAAGAGATTTTTTAATTTCATTAATAGCAAAATTAAAATCAATTAATTTAGCAATCTTAAATATTACTGTTGCCATAACTGTATTAATCTTATTACCAAGTCCTACTTCTCTTGCAACTTTATTAGCATTTATAATATAGAATTTAATATTTCTATCTTTAATTATGTTAATATCACGATTAGTCATATATTTCATTAATTCTTCTTTACTTTTTTCAGTATTAAGAATAAATGTTCCATTTTCTTCTATATTATTAAGCATTTCATATTTCTTTAAATATGTATCTTTTGTACATACTACTACTGAAGGTGATTTTACATAGAAAGTTTGTTTAATTTCTTTCTTACCAAGTCTTAAATGGCATTTTGTAACTCCACCAGACTTTTTAGAATCATATTCAAAGTATCCTTGAGCATAAGCATTAGTATTATTACCAACAATTTTCATGATATCTTTAGATACACTAACCATTCCATCTGATCCAAATCCCCAAATAAGTATCTCATGATTATCTGATTTGTACCCAAAATCAACAGGTTCTAAGCTTAAGTTAGTAACATCATCAGTTATACCAATAGTAAATCCATTAAAGTTATCTTTCTTATCTAAGAATTCATAAACTGCATAAATTTGTTCTGGAGTAGTATCTTTACTAGATAATCCATAACGTCCTCCAATAACTTTAATATTTAATTTAGCTTCATTAATAACACTTACTACATCCAAGTATAATGGTTCATTAGCACCACTTTCTTTAGTTCTATCAAGTACTGCAATATTCTTAACAGTCTTTGGTAATACATTTAATAAGTATTTAGAACTAAATGGTCTATATAAATGTACTTCAATAAGTCCTACTTTTTCGTCTTTTGGAAGTTTATCTATCGTTTCTTTTATTGTTTCACAAACTGATCCCATAGCAACGATAACTTTTGTTGCATCTTTTGCTCCATAGTAATTAAATGGTTTGTATTCTCTTCCAGTAATCTTTGATATATTTTCCATATATTCATTAACTATATCAGGAAGAGCATCATAATATTTATTATGAGCTTCACTTATTTGGAAATAAATATCATCATTTTCATTAGTACCACGAGTTACATTATTAATTGACAATGCTCTTTTCTTAAATTCTTTTAAAGCTTTTTTATCAATTAATGGTTTTACTTCTTCCATTTTCATTACTTCAGTTTTTTGAAGTTCATGACTAGTTCTAAATCCATCAAAGAAGTTTACAAATGGAACTCTTCCCTTAATTGTTGATAAATAACTTACACTTGTTAAGTCCATTACTTGTTGAACTGAAGAAGATGCTAAAAATGCAAAACCAGTTGCACGTGTAGCATAAATATCTTGATGATCTCCAAGAATAGATAGTGCATGAGTTGCCAAACTTCTTGCTGCAACATTTATTACACAAGGAAGTAATTCTCCTGCTATTTTATACATATTTGGAATCATTAATAGTAAGCCTTGAGATGCTGTATAAGTAGATGCTAAAATACCATTTTGAAGTGCACCATGAACTGTTGCTATTGCTCCAGCTTCACTTTCCATTTCAACTACTTTTACTTCATCACCCCAAAAGTTTTTCTTACCAGTACTTGCCCATTTATCAGCATATTCTGCCATAGGAGATGCTGGTGTAATTGGATAGATTCCTGCAAGTTCTGTAAAATTATAAGCTACATAACTACAAGCTTCATTTCCATCCATTATTTTATACATAAAATCACCCTCTCTATTATCACTACTTTATTATATAACATTTATCAAAAGAAAAAAAGAATCTTTAATAAGATTCTTTTTATTTTTCAATTAATTTAAGTTACACCATAATGATATTATGTACTACACCAACAAAAAATTCCATATGCTCCGCTTGGTCCACGAACAGTAGAAGCATTAACTCCTCCGCCCCAACCTTCACAAGTCCAATAACCATATCCTCTATTACCACAATATGATGGGCAATATGCAGTACAATAACCTACAGTAGAATGGTTATTACCATCGTTCCAACTATATAGGTGGCCTGTTCCATAACATGTTTCAGAATAAGTTGATGTTGTACATTGAACGCCATTATAATTACTTGTGTAATATTTTGTACATGTTCTTGAACCTGCTACATTATTATATGCTGAACTACAACCACCACAAGATGTAGAAGTATGTGAATAACTTGAACATTGACCTACACAAGAATTAGAACTATTAACATATCCAGATTTACATGATGCTATTGTACATCCTGAGCTCCATGATGCTACGTTTGCATTATTACTACATGCTGAACATCCTGTGTTTCCATTACTTGATGTTGTTCCTGCAGAACATCCAACACAAGAGTTTCCACTCTTTCCATATCCTGCTTTACATGTTGCGATAGTACAACCTGAGCTCCATGTATATACTCCTGTTGCATTAGAGCATGTTGAGCATCCTGTGTTTCCATTACTTGATGTTGTTCCTGCAGAACATCCAACACAAGAGTTTCCACTCTTTCCGTATCCTGCTTTACATGTTGCGATAGTACAACCTGAGCTCCATGTATATACTCCTGTTGCATTAGAGCATGCTGAACATCCTGTATTTCCATTGCTTGATGTTGTTCCTGCAGAACATGCTGAACATGCATTTCCATTCTTTCCGTATCCTGCTTTACATGTTGATACAGTACATCCTGCTCCTGTCCATGAATATACTCCTGTTCCATTTGTACATGCTGAACATGATGTGCTTGTGTTTCCAGCACTTGTTGTCGTTCCATTTCCACATATAGAGCATGCATTTCCATTTTTATAGTAGTTTGCATTACATGTTGATACAGTACATCCTGCTCCTGTCCATGAATATACTCCTGTTCCATTTGTACATGCTGAACATGATGTGCTAGTGTTTCCTGCACTTGTTGTTGTTCCATTTGCACAAATTGTACATGCATTTCCATTTTTATAATAATTTTCATTACATGCACTTACTGTACATCCTGAACTCCATGAATATACTCCTGTTTTATTTGTACATTCAGTCCACTTTGCATATATTGTTGTATCAGACAAGAAACTTGATTGTGAACCTGATACGAATCCTCCATTTGCATCTATTATTTGTGTGCCTGCTCCACCTGTTGATGTATAATATCCTCCAAATGAATATCCTTTTCTATCTGGTTTTGTTATTGATGTTATTTGAGTTGATACTGAACTATTTGTATACCATCCAATTGTATATAATTCGTATACTTCTGTAGTTCCTGCTGTAGTTGCACTTTGATTATTTAATGTTACTTTGAATACACCTTTTACTTCTACATTTCCAGTTGTTACTGCATCATTTGTATTTAGTGCATTGTCATTTACTTGTCCTGCTTTTAATGTTACTGTTATATTTCCATGACTTATTCCCTTTAATGTTATTGTATATTTCTTTCCATTTGTTACATTTGCTTTTGTTACACTTTGTATTGTTGCATTACTATTACTTAATGTGAAATTACTTGCTGTTAAATCTTTATCTACATATCCACTTAATGCATCTATACATGTTATATCAAGGGTTGCAGTATTATTTACATACACTATTGGTAAAGTTCCAAATGTACATACTGGTTTTACTAAATCAAATTTTGCATTATATGATTTAATTGCTTCAATTTCTTCTGAATCACTCATTGCTCTATATCTTATATAATAATTAGTTGTAATTGAATTAAAATCTGTTATTGTTGCACCATTTGCTACTTCTATATTTGGAGTACATGTATTATTTGTATCTTTACAATAATATAATTTAGATCCACTTTCTCCTACTGTTCCTTTATTAAATGTGAAATTTAATCCTTCATTTGTATAAGATCCTACTGATACCACATTTCCATTGGATTTTCTCTTTGCTGTCATTGATGATGTTGGCATTACTTTATCTATTTTTGTAGTAAATTCTGTTGGTCTTGATATCATTCCAATTCCATTCTTTGTTAATACAGTATTTGTTGTTTTAGTTGTATAAGTTTTTGAGAATGTTGTAACCCATGATTCTCCATTATCATATGATACTTTTGTTGTTCTCATTCCATCATCAACTGGTTCAACATACATTGTTATATCTTTATTTGTCCATTCACTTCCATCTTTTGTTAATATTTCTATCTTTTGAACATTATACTTAACTCCATTTATTGTTCCTAATTGTATCTCATAACTATCATACGTTCCTTTTGATACTAAGAATTCTATTACTTTACTTCCTTGAGCCATAGGAGCTGTCTTTGTTAATCCTGTTGCTTTTAATGTTGCTGTTGTTTCTGTTTCTATTGCACTATTTAATGTTATTATTAATTTTTCTACATTTTTATATTTTGATGTATTAATTATTGTTATTTTTGGTGTTGTACTACTTGTTGTAAATTCAGATCCACTTATTGTTATTCCATTTAATGCGATACTATCATTACTATTTGGGAATATTGGATATCCATAAAATAAGTTAAACTTAGGTATTTCAGTTCCTACTTTTATCTCTTTTCCACATATTCCTTCATTTCCTGCAATATCTTTTGTATATCCTATTACTGTTGTTATTCCTTTTCCTACTTCTAGTTCA
>CADBDE010000008.1 GCA_902793375.1 uncultured Erysipelotrichaceae bacterium
ATTTCCCCTTAAAAGGGAAAAATTATATATGGTATTATTTATGTATATAGATAATATAAGGAAATATTATTCAGTGAACCCCAGTTCGTTATGTTGTTTCTGGCTTTCTGGCTTTGGTCTGCTAACAACACTAACAATGTTTGGGGCGTGTTCTCTAACGGCAACTTCAACAATAACAACTATAACAACGACAACAACTTCGGCGTTCGCCCAGTTATAGTTATATAAAAAAGCTTTTTAAAATAAAAAATATAAAAAAAAGACTTTGTCAAATTGACAGGTCTTTTTTTGTTTTGTTCGAGTTTAATCTTTACAAATACCTATTATTGGGGTAATATAATGGTAGCAGTGGTTAAAAGTGGTGAAAAGTGGGGGATAATTATGTTAATGGGAGAATTTCATCATAACATTGATAATAAAGGTAGACTAACACTTCCAGCGAAATTTAGGGAAGAACTTGGCGAGAATTTCATTATTACTCGTGGGCTTGAAGGATGTCTATTTGTTTATCGTATGGATGAATGGGAAACGATTACCAAAAAATTAAGTAAATTACCTTTCACTAAAGAAAACGCTCGTAGTTTTATGAGATTTTTCTATTCAGGCGCTACTGCAGCAGAATTTGACAAGCAAGGTCGAATTAATATTACCTCTCCATTGATTTCCCACGCCGATTTAAAAAAGGAATGCGTTATAATCGGCGTAGGGGATCGACTTGAAATTTGGTCAGAAGAGAGATGGAATAATTTTTACGACACTAATAAAGATAACTTGTCAGATATTGCGGAAACACTCTTTGATTCGAGTATTGGTGAAGAATAATGCATATAAGTGTTTTGTTAAATGAATCAATAGATGGTTTAAATTTAAAAGAAGACGGTATCTATTTGGACTGCACATTAGGATATGCAGGGCATTCCAGTGAAATATTAAAAAGAATAAAAAAAGGGTATTTATTCGCCATCGATCAAGATAAAGATGCAATTAAAGCAAGTGAAGAAAAATTAAAAAAAATTGGAAATAACTTCACAATAATTAAGAGCAACTTTAGATACTTAAAAGATGAATTACAAAAAAGAAATGTTAATTTTGTAGACGGTATATTATTTGATCTAGGAGTATCATCAGTACAACTTGATGAGACTGATAGGGGTTTCAGTTATCATAATGATGCTAAACTTGATATGAGAATGGATCAAGATGCGATAGTTTCTGCGTATGATGTAGTAAATAACTATGAAGAAACAAAACTAAAGGAAATACTATATAAATATGGAGAAGAAAAATATGCACCTGTAATAGCAAGAAATATTGTTAAATATAGGCAAGAAAAAAAGATAGAAACAACTCTTGAACTTGCAGATATTATTTCAAAATCATATCCAATGAAAGCAAAGAAAGAACATCATCCAGCAAGAAAAACATTTCAAGCAATTAGAATTGAAGTAAATCATGAATTAGATATTTTGGAAGACTCCTTAAAAGATGCATTATCAATTCTAAATGTTGGAGGAAGAATTTGTGTAATTACTTTCCATTCATTAGAGGATAGGATAGTTAAGAATGTATTTAAAGAATATACTGAAATAGATCCTAGAGTAAAAGGATTACCTAATATACCAGATGAATATTTACCAGATTATAGATTAATAAATAAGAGTGTAATAATTCCAAAAGATGAAGAATTAAATAAAAATAATAGATCGCGTTCAGCTAAATTAAGAATTATTGAAAGAATAAAGTAAAGGAGATAGTTAACATGAAAAAGAAAACTATTAAAAGAGTTAAAAAACTTGGTAGAATTGAAAGAACTTTTTATGGTATTGTTGTATTATTAGTAGTATCTTTCCCATTTACAATAGTTTTCTTACAAGCTACTTTATCAAGAATAAATGTACAAGTTGAACAAGTAAAAAAAGAAATTAAAACTCAAGAAAAGAAAAATCAGTCATTATCAATGAAAATCAATGAACTTGCTTCTCTTGATAAGATTATTGAAGTTGCACGAGACCAAGGATTGAGTTATAATAATAATAATATAAAATCAATTGATTAAACTAAGGTGTGATTATAAATGAAAAGTAAAAAGAGCGAATTAAAAAATATAAGATTTAGTAGATTATATCTTTTAATCGGTCTTTTTGTTTTTGGTTTAATATTTTATAGAATATATCAATTATCTACAAGTAAAACAATTGATAATGTTAATCTTCAAGAGTTTGCTAGTAGAAGAACAACAAAGAAAGAAACTCTTTATTCAAAAAGAGGATCTATTCTTGATGTAAATGGTGATATTTTAGCAGAAAATGTATCATCATACACGTTAACTGCAACTCTTACTAATAAATGGACTAAAGATGAAAATAAACCTCAATATGTTGTAGATAAAGAAAAAACAGCTGAAGAGTTATCAGTCGTTTTAGGAGTCGAGAAAGAACAGTTATTATCATATCTAAATAAAAACTCTGATGTTGTTTATTTAGGCCCAAAAACAAGAGATTTAACTGAATTAAAAAAAGATGAAATTTTGGCATTAAATTTACCTGGAATAAACTTTATAGAAACACAAAAAAGATATTATCCATATGGTAAATTTGCATCATATGTTTTAGGATATGCAAGAAAAAAAGAAGTTGAAGATGAAACTGGTGCAATTAGTGAAGAAATTGTAGGAGAAATGGGAATAGAGTCTTATTATAATGATGAACTTACTGGTACAAATGGATCAAGTGAATATCAAAAAGATAGAAAAGGTTATAAAATACCTGGAACAAAAGAAGTAACTATAGATGCTATTGATGGAAATGATATCTATTTAACAATAAATAGTAGTGTTCAATTATTTGTGGAAGACGCAATGGAAAAACTTAATAATGCTTGTTCTCCAACTTTTATAAGTGTTATGTTAGCAGATGCCAAAACTGGAGCAGTGTTAGCAAGTGGAACTAGACCATCATTTGATCCTAATATTAAGGATATATCATCATACTTAAATCTTAATACTTCAATGCCATATGAACCTGGTTCTACAATGAAAATATATTCGTATATGGCAGCAATGGAAAATGAAGTATATAATGGCGATGAAACATATAAATCAGGTGTATTTGTAGCAAAAGATGGAACTGAAATTGGTGACTGGAAAAGACAAGGATGGGGGTACATTACTTATGATCAAGGTTTTGCTTTATCAAGTAATGTTGCTGTTATGAATATCATAGATAAATATTTATCTGCAGATGCTTTAAAAGCATACTATAATAAACTTGGTTTTGGCTCAAAAACAGGAATCGAGCTACCTAACGAATCAAGTGGTAAAATATCTTTTAAATATCAAACAGAGATATTAAATGCTGGATTTGGTCAAGGTATTACAACTACACCAATTCAAAATATTAAAGCTCTTACTGCAATATCAAATGATGGTATGTTACTTCAACCATATATAATTGATAAAATAGTAGATCATGATACTGGAGAAATAATATATAAAAGTGAAAAAAAAGAAATAGAGCGTGTTGCTAGTTTAAAAACTGTAACTAAAATAAAAGAATTAATGAGAAGTGTGGTAACTGGAACTTCAGCAACTTCTACTGGATATTATTATAATATGCCTGGATATGATTTTATTGCTAAAACAGGAACAGCTCAGGTTGTTAATGATAACGGGAAGGGATATTCAGATACATTTGTTATAAGAGGTCTTGCTGGGATGTTCCCAGGAGAAAATCCTCAAGTAATTATTTATATGGCAGTAAAAAGTGAATGGTGTTCTACAAAAGATATTGGAGAAATGGTAAGAAGTATTATTAAAAATACTAGTAAGTATTTAGAAATCTATGATGAGACTAAGGCATCTACTACAAAGTTAGATGACTATGTACTTGATTCTTATATAAATAAAAACGTAGAAAGTGTAACATCTATTCTAAATACAAATCAAATAAATGTAGTAGTACTAGGAAGTGGAGACAAAATAGTAGCACAATATCCACTAGCTAATACAACAATAAATAAAATTGATAAAGTATTCTTACTTACTAATAGTAGTGAGATTAAAATGCCTAATTTAGTTGGTTATAGTACTAGAGACTTACAATCATTTATAAATATCGTTAAAATACCTTATTCTAAAGAAGGAATAGGATATGTTATAAGTCAAAGTATACCACCGGAAACAGTATTAGATGAAAACAGTAATCTGGAAGTTAATTTAGAAGCAAAATATTGATGATTATAATAAAAAAGCAGGAATAATAATTATTCCTGTTTTATATTGATCTATAAGTATCTTTTCCTTTAAATGGATTCTTTGGATCTATTCTATCTATAAATAAAATTCCATTTAAATGATCTATTTCATGTTGGAAGACAATTGCAAGTTCTTCTCTTGCTCTAATTGATATTTTATTACCATCTATATCATATCCTTCAACTGTTACTCTAGCACTTCTTGGTACAATTCCAATTGTTTCTCTATTGATACTTAAGCATCCTTCACCATCTTCTACATATATTTTTTCTTTAGATTCACTAACTATTTTTGGATTTACTACAACATATGTATCAAAGTGACCTTCACTTGATTCATGAACTATAGTAATATATCTTTTTAATACTCCAATTTGTACAGCACTCATTCCCATTCCTGGTCTTAAAGAGTATTTAGCTGCTATTTCATCAATTTGACTATCATGTAAATATTCAACCATTAATTTAATATTTTCTTTATCTTTTTCGTCCATTGGAAAAGTAACTTCTTTACTTTTTTGCCTTAATATTTTATTTTTTTCATCAATGATATCTTTTGTTAATAGCATATAATACACCTCTATCTGGGTGTATTATATCATAAAATGCTTATTATTAAAAGATTTTTTTATCTTCCGTTTCTAGATCCAATTACGATAACTAATAGAATAAATAATACTAAAACTATTGCATAGTTATTACTGCCATAGTTTCCACAATACATTGGATATGGTCCGTAGTTATTGCAACAACTTCCACCACCATAATAGTACATAATCATACCTCCGTTTCTACTATAGTGTATTAATTTTTAATCAATTTGCTACTACATTAGTCTATGGGGATTTTTTATTATTTGTGTTATAATATTAATTACGAGGTATTTATGGAAGAATATATTATTGGTAATATTAGAAAAATAATATATAAAAATGAAAATGGTTATGTAGTTGGTCTAATTAAAGTTAAAAGTGCCACTACTTCTTTTGAGTGCCTTAATAACGATACAATATCATTTACAGGATATTTTCATGAATTAGATATTGATGATAATTATAAAATGTTTGGAAAAATAGTTAATCATCCAAAGTATGGTGAACAATTTAATGTTGAATCTTATGAAAAAGTAATACCAGAAGAAAAAGATTCTATTGTTGAATTCTTATCTGGTGGTACTTTTAAAGGAATTGGTGAGAAAACTGCTATTAAAATAGTTAATATTTTAGGAGAAGATGCTATTAAAATGATTTTAGAAAATCCATCTAATTTAATGCTTATTCCAGGAATTGGAAGAAAACAAATAGATACCATATATAATGGACTTATTGAATACTCTAATAGTTATGATATTATTCTAAAATTAAATGATTTAGGTTTTGTTTCTAAAGATTCTATGAGAATATATAATAAATATAAAACTAATACATTAAATGTAATTGATGAAAATCTTTATAGATTAATAGAAGATATAAATGATTTTTCTTTCAAAAAGATTGATTCTATCGCTCTTAAACAAAATTATGAAAGAAATGATAAAAGAAGAATTTGTTCTGCTATCATAAATACTATGGAAGAATTATGTAATACTATAGGTCATTGTTATTTACATATAGAAATGATTTATAAATATACAATTATGACTTTAGGTAACAATATTGAACAAGAATTATTTATTGAATGTTTAAATTCTTTAATTCTTGATATTAAAGTTATTAAATTAGAAGAAAAATATTATTTAAGGAATATGTGGGATGCAGAAGAAAATATAGTAAATAGAATTACAAGTTTAAACAATAAAAAAGATAATAGAATTAATAATTTAGATGGTTATATTGAAGAATTAGAAAAGTCAAAATTAATTACTTATAATGATGATCAAAAAAAGGCAATTAAAGAAGCTATAAAGAAGAATTTTTTAATTATTACTGGAGGTCCTGGAACAGGAAAGACTACTATTGTTTCTTCTATAATTGATATATATAAAAAAGTAAATAAGCTATCATATGATGATTTAATAAAAGATTTAGTAGTACTTGCACCAACTGGAAGAGCAAGTAAAAGACTTTCAGAGAAAAATTTATTTCCTGCTTCAACAATTCATAGTTTTCTTAAATGGAATAAAGAATCTAATAAATTTGCTATAAATGAATATAATAAAAGTGATGCTAAAATGGTTATTATTGATGAGGCTAGTATGATTGATGTACCACTTTTTCATAGTTTACTCAAAGGTCTTAGATTAGATACTAAAATAGTAATGGTGGGAGATTATGACCAACTACCTAGTGTTGGACCAGGACAGTTATTAAAAGATTTAATTGAATCAGAATTATTAAGTGTAATTTCTTTAAAAGAGTTATATAGACAAAGTTTAGATTCAAGTATTATTACTCTTGCATATGATATTAATAATGGAAAAATAAATGAAAGTATTTTAAATGTTAATTATGATTTAGATTATATTAAAACCAATAATATAGTAAGTAAACTAAAAGAAATAACAGAATGTTATAAAGATGAATCATATAATGATTTTCAAGTATTAGTTCCTATGTATAAAGGAATAAATGGTATTGATAATTTGAATAAAAAACTTCAAGATATTTTAAATCCTAAATCAAAGAATAAGAAAGAACTTTTAGTAGGTGATGTAGTATATAGAGAATGTGATAAAATTCTACAACTTGTAAATATGCCTGATGAAAGAATATATAATGGTGATATAGGAATAATTTCTAGAATTGAAAACAAAGATATAGTAGTAGATTTTGATACTAATGAAGTAAGGTTTACTCCAGCAAATTTTAATAAATTTAAACATGGGTATGCCATTAGTATTCATAAAAGTCAAGGATCAGAATTTGATACAGTTGTTCTTCCGATAACAACTTTGTATAATAAGATGCTTTATAGAAAGCTTTATTATACTGCTGTCACAAGAAGTAAAAAGAAACTTATACTAATTGGAGACATTAACGCTTTAAAACAAGCTTCACTAAATAATAATCAAGATATTAGAATGACAACTATAAAAGATAAAATAATAAAAAAATATAGTATATAATTTTATGTATAGGTAATAATATAAATGTACTGGTACAATATCATATTTTATAGAGGTGATACTTTTGTCTTTTATGTGGAAAGTTCTAGCAGTTGTAGGACTTACTGGAGGAGCATTATTAATATGTAAAATGAGTAAGCCTGAATGTGTTCAAGATATGAAAGAATCTCTTGATAACATGACAAAAAGTGCTAGTAATAAAGTAAAAAATATGATGAATTAGTCAAGTTTAAAAACTTGACTTTTTTAATTGATTATTATTTAAAAATAAACTATAATTTATATAGGTAGGAGAATAGATATGGAAGAAAAGGGTGGAATATTACATATATTATTTATATTTGTAGGTATTGCTTTATTAGGACTAGGTTTATTCTATTATTTTACTGATGATAAAATAGAATTAAAAGAAGAAAAAAATCCATTTGAGAACGAAGAAAAAGAAAAAGATAATAAAGATTTAATAAATCAAATAAGTATATTAAATAATATTGAAACTGAAATTACTTTAAAAAATGGTAAAAAAGTAAAAATACAATATTATTTAAGTAATGAAAGCAATACAGGAAAATTCTTATATGATGGTAAAAAAGCTTTTGAGACAGAAAGTGATAGAGAAGAATGTGATTTATTCTATATATATAATAATTCAATTATAAGTTTTTGCTTTTTAGGTTCTAGAACTAATGGACATTTATATGTTATTAATGATGAAGGAATTTCTAAAAGAGTTAAAGAGTTTAAATATGGAGATTATAATATGATTCCTGAAGGAATAACTTCAAAAGATAATAAATTAATAGTTAATGGTATAAGATTATTAAATAAAACAAATCTTGATGTAGATGACAACAATGTTGATTTATGTAATGAAGAAGACATAAAAGAGAATAATATTTCATATGATTCCCCTATAAAAGCTGAATTTGAGTTTTCTTTAAATGATGATAAATATGAATTCATATTTAGTAAAGTAACTAAAACAATTAAAGAATATATTGAAGAAAAATGTAAAACAGTTGAATAATAATAAAATATTTGTTAAAATATATGCGAATTGAATATTTAAAGATGTTGATTAAAGATGAGTACTATTATGAAATTTATAGAGAGACTTATTATGGTGGAATTAAGTCAGTGGATTACTAGGAAAGCTACTTTATGAATCTTTCGGCAAAACCGTTATGTTAATTAAGACCAAAGTAGGATGGTACCGTGATTATTCACTCCTATAAATTGGTCTTTTATTTTGGAGGTATTTATGAATTATAAAATTGCAATCGATGGACCTAGTGGTACTGGAAAAAGTACAACAGCTAAATTATTAGCTAAAGAATTATCTTTTATTTATATTGACACAGGAGCGATGTATAGAGCAGTAGGATTATATTGCTATAGAAATAATATTGATATAGATAATGAAGAACAAGTAAAAAGTATTTTAAATAATATTGATATTAATATTTTTTATAAAGAAGGAAATCAAGAAATTGAGTTAAATAATGAGATTGTAAGTAAAGAAATTAGAGAAAATCATATATCTAATTATGCTTCAGTTGTAAGCCAATATAAAGATGTAAGAGAAAAGTTAGTTAATATACAACAAAATATGGCTAAGAAGAATTCGGTTATTATGGACGGAAGAGATATAGGTACTGTAGTACTTCCTGATGCTGATTTAAAAATATATTTAGTTGCAAGTGATGAAGTAAGAGCAGAAAGAAGATATAAAGAATTGATTGAAAAAGGTCAAGATGTAAAACTTGAAGATATATTAAAAGAATTAAAAGAAAGAGATTATAGAGATTCACATAGAGAAAATAGTCCTCTTAAAAAAGCTGATGATGCAGTAGAGTTAGATAACTCTAATCTTTCAAGAGAAGAAACAGTTAAAAAAATATTAGAATTATTTAATAAGAAAGTAGGTAAATAATATGAAATACATGAAAAGTACAGAAATTAGAAAAATGTGGCAAGATTTCTTTAAGAGTAAAGGTCATCTTGTAATAGAAAGTGCATCATTAATTCCAGAAGATGATGATTCACTATTCTTTGTAAATGCAGGTGTTACACCTCTTAAAAAATATTTTGATGGAACAATTGTGCCTGAAAATAGAAGATTATGTAGTATTCAAAAATGTATTAGAACAAATGATATTGAAAACGTTGGTGTTACTAAAAGACATCAAACTTTCTTTGAAATGATGGGTAATTTTTCAATTGGAGATTATTTTAAAGAAGAAGCTTTAGATTTTGCATTTGAATTTTTAACAAGTTCAGAGTGGTGTGATATTCCTAAAGAAAAAATATATTGTACTATTTATATGACAGATGAAGTAGCATACAATAAATGGGTTAGTTTAGGACTTGATCCTTCTCATATAGTTAGATTAAAAGAAAACTTTTGGGAAATTGGAAGTGGACCTTGTGGGCCAGACTCTGAAATATTCTTTGATAGAGGAGAAAAATATGATCCAAATGGTGATGCTTTAGAAAAGTTTAAAAATGATATAGATCAAGAACGTTTTGTTGAAATATGGAATAATGTATTTAGTCAATATAATAGTGAACCAGGAGTAGATAGAAGTTTATATAAAGAACTTCCACATAAAAATATAGATACAGGAGCAGGGTTAGAAAGATGGTGTTGTATATTCCAAGATGTTGATTCTAACTTTGATACAGATTTATTTGTACCAATTATTGAACAAATAGAATTAATAAGTGGAACACAATATAATGAATCAACTTATTTTAAAATAATTGCAGACCATGTAAGAGCACTTACTGTAGCGCTTTCTGATGGATGTATATTTGAAAACTCTGGACGTGGATATGTTCTTAGAAGACTTTTAAGAAGAAGTGTAAGAGCAGGACGTAAAATTGGAATTAATGAACCATTCATGTATAAACTTGTTGATACAGTAGTAGATATTATGAAAGATAGTTATCCAAAATTAGTTGATAATAAAGCATATGTAAAAGGATTAATTCTTGATGAGGAAAATCTATTCCATCAAACTTTAAGAGCAGGAGAAAGAAAACTACTTGAGTTAATGAAAGAATCAACTGATAAAACAATTAGTGGATATGATGCATTTAAATTATATGATACTTATGGATTTCCATTTGAACTTACATTAGAATATCTTGAAGAAGAAGGTATGAGTGTAGATAAAGAAGAATTTGATAAGTATATGAAAGAAGCTAAAAAACTTGCTAAAGATAGTAGAAAACAAGTAGCAGACATGAATATTCAAAATGAAGACTTATTAAACTTTAAATCTCCAAGTGAATTTTTATATGATACTTATGAATTGGAAGACGCTAGGGTAATTGGATTATTTAAAGATGGAAAAGAAGTAGATTTCTTAGATAGTGATGGATATGTAATATTTGATAGAACATGTTTTTATGCAGAAAGTGGTGGACAAGTAGCAGATACTGGAGCAATAAAAAATGATAAATTTAAAGCTAAAGTAGTAGATGTTAAAAAAGCACCAAATGGACAACATATGCATAAGATTGAAGTATTAGAGGGATCTTTAGAAATAGGAGATTTTTGTTCTATTAAAATAATGAAAGAAAAAAGACTTAGAACACAAGCAAATCATAGTACAATTCATATTATTCAAAAAGTATTACAAGATACTTTATCTAGTTCTATTCACCAAGCAGGAAGTTATGTTGATGATGAAAGATTAAGATTCGATTTTACTTACAGTGGTAAGATAAGTGAAGAACAAATAATTGAAATAGAAGATAAAGTAAATGAAATTATTAATACTCATATTGAAAGTAAAATATCTAATATGTCACTTGATGAAGCTAAAAAACTTGGAGCTATGGCATTATTTACTGATAAATATAAAGATATAGTTCGTGTTGTTAAAATTGGTGATTCTATAGAACTTTGTGGTGGAACACATATTAAGTCAACTGATGAAATAGAACGCTTTGCAATTTTAAAAGTAGAGTCTAAAGGAAGTAATTTATATAGACTTGAAGGATGTACTAATGATTTAGTTCCAGTATTAATTAGTGAAGCTGTTGCAAAATATGTTGATGAGATTAAAATACTTCTTAATAAAGCAGATGAAATACTAAAAAAAGCAAAAGAAGAAGATATAAATTTAAAATTTGATGTTTCTTTAGATCAAAAAGGTCTTGCAAGTTATAGAGATATTACATATAATAAGAACCAACTTGAATATATTCAAAACGAAGTTAGAATGCTAGAAAAAGAATATAATGAAAAGAAATCAGAAAAAACAGTAAATGATTTAGATAAATATTTAGATAAAAAAGAATCTATTAATGGTATTGATACAATAATCATGAAAGTTAAAGACTTAGAAATGAATGAATTAAAAACTATTGTAGATGAATTAATGAATAAGCTAGGTGAAGGTATTGTATTCTTTGCAAATCTAAGAGATAAAAATGTAAATTATATTTGTAAATGTAATGGAGTATCATCAAAAGCTGGTTTAATTGTTAAGAAAGCAGCTGAAATGTCAGGAGGTCGTGGTGGTGGAAGCTCTACTTTCGCCCAAGGAGGAGCAAGTGACGTTAAAAAAATAGATGATGTAATAAAAGCAGTTAAACAAGATATCGAAGAAAATAAATAATTAAATGGCAACAGGGGGAATTATTATGCCAAAGTTTACAAAAGAAGAAATAAAAAAATATTATGAAGTATTAGGTCTTAATCCAGATAATGAAGGACTTATTATGAGAGATTCAATTAATTTAATATTCATTGGAGAATTATATGAATTAAATGATTTTGAAAGAAAACTATCATATACACATAAAGAATTATCAGACAGTTATACTTTATTTCTTCAAATGATTAAAGATGGATTTTGGTATAGTACAAAAAAAAGAAGAGATAATGCCTTTAATTCTGCATTTGAAATAATAGATGATCTTACAAAATTTGATATAGAGGCAAAAGATAATGAAGAATTAACTATAGATAGAAGAAATAATCTAATGTCTACAATTATAAACGGATTATGTGAAGTAGGAGATATAATTGATTTTAGATTATATCAAAAAAATGCTTCTTTTAAATCAATCTATAATAAAATATCTAATATAGAAACTCAAGAAAATACAAAAAATAAATTAGGATTTGATGATGAAGAAAACACTCCTGAAGATTTAAAGAAACTATATTATTTAATTGCATATTCAAAATTTAAAGATGATGGTAGTGACTTTGAAATGTTTGATGGAGTAGGGAAAGTATCATTAGTTAAATTAAAATCTATGATAAGAAAAAGAATTAATGAAGATATGCCAATAAATGAAGAAACAAATGAAAGAGAAAAAGTAGAAAATCCTAAAATTTTAAGATTATCTCATGTAATAAAGAATGAAGAAAGAGTATAGTAATACTCTTTTTTTGTATTATTAAAAAAATATTATCCATAATATTAAAGGAGGAATATTATGGATGAGACAAATGAACTTTTAGAATGTATGTATCAAGATTGTTACATGGCAGTTAAAAATTTAGAATCATTACTTGATGAAATTAAACATAAAGATAATAAAATAAAAAGTGATGTAGAAATTATTTTAAAAGAATATGAAAGTTACTTAAAAGAGTTAAAGAAAGAATTAAAATGTAATAAGATTAAACCAAAGAAAGTTAGTATGTTTGCAATAATTGGTGCTAAAATGAAGATGAGGAAAGATGTAAAAAATGATAATTCTGATTCTAAAATAAGTGATATTATTATTCAAGGTCTTGTAATGGGAGTAATAGATATTAATAAAAGAATTGATAATTATAAAGGCGAAGTAAATAATAATTTAATAAAACTTGGAAATAGGTTAATTGAGTTTCAACAAGAAAGTATTGATAAATTAAAAGCATATTTATAAAAATATGCTTTTTATTATTGCAAATAAAATAAAAGTATGATACTATTAATATGCTTATTTATGGCGAGATAGCTCAGCTGGCTAGAGCGTCCGGTTCATACCCGGAAGGTCGTGGGTTCGATCCCCTCTCTCGCTACCATTTTTTTTTGCACTCTTTTTAGGATGAAATAGTGTTAATAATTTATAAGAATAGAAGAAATTAAAGAATTAAAAAATTTATAATGAATAAAAAATCAATTTTAAATTGATTTTTTTCTTTTGATTAAAAATACTTGTTAAAATCGATATAATTTTGTACAATTATATAGGATAAGGATAGGTGAAGTGTGATGTATAAAGTTTTATATAATAATAAAATTAGTTCAAATTCTTTTGAAATGGCAATAGAAGCTCCATTAGTTATTGAAAAGGCAATTCCCGGACAATTTGTTATTGTAATGTCTCATGAAGATAGTGAGAGAATTCCATTAACAATATATGATTATGATAAAGAAAAAGGTATTCTTTATTTAATTTATCAAGTAGTAGGAGGTTCAACTTTAGAGCTATCTTATGTAAAAAATGAATTATTTAGTGTTGCAGGGCCATTAGGAAATCCTAATGAGATATGTGCAAATATTAATGAGTTTAAGAATAAAAGAATAGTATATGTTGCTGGAGGTGTAGGAGTTGCACCAGTTTATCCTCAAGTTAAGTATTTAAAAGAACATGGAATAGAAGTAGATGTTATTTATGGAGCAAGAAATATAGATTTACTTTTAATTAGAGACAAGATAGAAAAAGTTGCTAAGAATATGTACTATGTTACTGATGATGGATCTTTTGGAGAAAAAGGTTTTGTTACAACAGTTTTAGAGAAAAGAATAAATGATTATGACATATGTGTAGCAATTGGTCCTGTAATTATGATGAAAAGTGTTTGTGAATTAACTAAAAAATATAATTTACAAACAATAGTAAGTATGAATCCACTAATGGTTGATGGTAGTGGAATGTGTGGTGCTTGTCGTTGTGAAGTTGATGGTAAACCTAAATTTGCTTGTATTCATGGCCCAGAATTTGATGGACATAAAGTTAATTTTGATTTAGCTTTAAAAAGAATGAATATATATCATAAAGAAGAAATGGATAAATTATTTGAGATGGAAAAAAGACTTCATAAGGAAGAATACTAGGAGGGGATTATAATGAGTGATAGTAAAGTAAAAGGAAGAGTTCAAGAACCAAATGTAAGAGTAAATAACTTTAATGAAGTAGAACTTGGATTTAATGATGAAGAAGCACATCTTGAAGCAAGCAGATGCTTAAATTGCCCTAAGCCTAGATGTATGGAAGGATGTCCTGTTAAAATACAAATACCAAAATTTATTAAAGCAATAAAAGATAATGACTTAAAACTTGCTTATGAGATTATTACTGAGTCATCATCTCTTCCTGCAGTATGTGGAAGGGTTTGCCCACAAGAAAAACAATGTGAAAAAATGTGTGTAAAAGGGCTTAAGGGAGATGCGATTTCAATTGGGTCTCTTGAAAGATATGTAGCAGATGTTGCTATGAAAAACGATTATGCTTCAACTGCAAAAAAAGAATCAAATGGAAAGAAAGTTGCAATTGTTGGAGCAGGACCTGCTGGATTAACTTGTGCAGGAGACCTTGCAAAAAATGGATTTAGTGTTACAATATACGAAGTGCTTCATAAAGCAGGAGGAGTTTTAACTTATGGAATTCCTGAATTTAGACTTCCAAAGTCAATTGTTCAAAAAGAAGTAGAATCTCTTAAGAAATTAGGAGTAGAGATTTTAACTGATGTTCCAGTAGGAAATGCAATTACAATTCCTGAATTACAGGATAAATATGACGCAGTATTTATTGGTAGTGGTGCAGGACTTCCAAAATTCATGGGAATCGATGGAGAGGATGCCAATGGAGTATTTTCAGCTAATGAAATACTTACTAGAATTAACTTAATGGGAGCTTATAAAAGCTTATCTAAAACACCAATTAAGAAAGCAAAAAGGGCATATATAATTGGTGGAGGAAATGTTGCAATGGATGCAGTTAGATGCTTAAAAAGATTAGGTATAGAAACACATCTAATGTATAGAAGAAGTGAAGAAGAATTACCTGCTAGAAAAATGGAAGTAGAACATGCAAAAGAAGAAGGTATTATCTTTGATTTACTAACTAATCCAGTTAGAATTCTTACTGATGATAATAACAATGTAATTGGTATGGAAGTTGTTAATATGATTTTAGGAGAAGCTGGAGAAGATGGAAGAAGAAGTGTTTCTGAAGATGAATCATCTAAGCATGTTGTTGATTGTGATATGGTCGTTATGGCACTTGGAACAAGTCCAAATCATGAAGCATTAAAAAATAGTAATATAGTATTAACAGAAAGAGGACTAATTAGTGTTGAAAACTCAAAAACTTCTCTTGATAATGTTTATGCAGGAGGAGATGCAGTAACAGGAGCTGCTACAGTAATACTTGCTATGGAAGCTGGAAAAAAGGCTGCTAATGAAATAATTAATGCATTATTATAATCTTTCTTAGAAAGAAGTTAAAATGAATAATAAAACACCAAATATTTATAAAACTGGATATAATCTTGTAACATCGTTAGATTATGACCATCCAGAAAAAAGTATTGATAAAGCAACTAAAGTCTTAAAAAAAAGTTTGAAAGCCGATGCTACTTTATTATTTAAAAAAAATCAAAATAATAAATTTGATTTAATTTCAGCAAGTAGTGATTTATATAATTCAGAATTAAAATATATTATTAATATTTATAATAGAAGAAGAAAAAGAGATTTTGATGTTGAATTAAATGATAAAACAATTAAAAGACTAATGATATTAAATATTCCAATTAATAATGAATTATATGCACTAGCAGTTACAAATGGATATAGCTTAAATGATAATAAAGAGGCAATTAATGTTTTAAAAAAGAGTGTTAGAAATATAATAATGAACTCTGAACTTATTTATAAACTAAGAAAATCAAGTATAACTGATGAAATGACTGGATTATACAATAGATCATGTTATGAAAATGATATAAATGAATTATCTAAAGAAGAAAAAATAATAACTTTTATAATTACTGATTTATTTAGATTGAAACACATTAATGATACTTATGGTCACGAAAAAGGTGATAAGTATATAGAAGATGCTTCTCAAATCTTAAAAGATACTTTTGCTGATAAAAAGTCAAAAGTATATAGACTTGGTGGAGATGAGTTTGTAGTAATGATAAATGATTACACTCCATTTGTATTAACTGATAAATTATTTAATGCAAGTGAAAAAGTTAAAAATATAGATCTTGGACTTGATAATGAAGATTTAAGACTTAATTATGGGGTATCGTCTGGCTATTCAACTGATATAGATGAGTTATATAGAGAAGCTGATTCACAATTATCTGCAAATAAACAAAATACTTATATAATACTAAAGAAAGATAGAAGAAAATGAATAGTTAAAAGAATAATCTTTTAAGTATTTTAAACAAATAATAGTTATAAAAATAAAAATATGATATTATTATATTAAAATAGGTGATAGTATGAAAAAGAAAAATGGATTTACTTTAATAGAGTTATTAGCAGTTATAATAATATTAGGTATTCTAATGATAATAGCAATACCAAGTGTAACAAAGTATATAAGTGACTCAAGAAAAAATAGTTATGTAGATAGTGCAAAAGAAATAATAGCAGGAACAAGAAATGTAGTAAACGGCGGAAAGTTAGAAATGTATTCTACCAATACAACATATTATATTCCAACAAGTTGTATAAAAACAGAAAATGCACAAAAATCACCATATGGAGATTTTACACAAGCAACAAGGAGTATCAAAAATAACACCACTAGATAAACTGGATACAGACGATATAGAAAGTGATTTGAAAGCATCTGATATAGAAGGAGTAGTACAAACAACAGGAATAGGAAATAGAAGTGAGATAAAGATATTAAACTGTAATACAAACACTTGGGAAAGACAATATCAATTAGATGATACAAGCGGTAATGTACCAGAAGATGGAGGAGGATCTAGCTCTGGAGGTTCTGGAGGATCAGGAGGAACAACATCAAATGTAGTATGTAGAAAAGCCACAACACTTCATACAAAACCATGTGAAAGAGCAAGTGATGGATGTGGAGCTACAATAGGAAATGGAAATACAATAACATATGGAACACTAGTAAATGGAAGTCCAAAAGCAGGAGACGCATATGATTGTAAAGTAACTCAAGATGGAGATTACACAGAAAGATTTTATTATGTAGGAAGCGAAGGAAATAACTCAATATTAATATACTATAGAAATATGAATGATCAAACAACATATGCATATGACTCAAGTAATGAAAACTGGCATGGACCAAGAACAGCATATAGTTATTTACCAGATACAAGTACATGGAATAATCCAGGATTAATAGCACCAGGAACAAGAGCGATAAAAGCACATAATGGAGCAACAAGTACAAGCGGAGGAACGATAGAAAGTTTCACATATGAGGGAAAAGCAGCAAGATTCTTAACAAGTCAAGAGTTAGTAAATGCATGTTCAAGTATATCAACAGTAGGAAGTTATACAATAGGAGAATTAGATGGATGTATATGGTTAATGGAAAATGTAGGACAATACGAAACAGGTAGTGGAAGTTACGGATACTGGTTAGAGACTCCGCTCTCTAATGACAATTTCGGCGTTTGGTTCGTGAATGATAGCTACCGCTTCGTGAGCGGCAACAACACCAGCAGTATGACGAACAGCGGTGTCCGTCCGGTCATTACAGTTCTAACATCTAATATCTCAAACTAAAAAGAGAATAGTTGATTATATAATTGAAAAAAAAGGTACTTATGTATTTTTAAAATAAAGACAATCAAAATAATGATTGTTTTTTTTATGAAATGATTTTATAATTTAAGTATATTAAACTACTTTAAAATAGAGGTGTAATTATGGCAAAAAGAAAAATGAAGAAAGGCATTATTGTTTTTTTATCTGGTGTTTTATTAATTTTAGTTGGATTATTAGTATTCTTATTACTAGGTAATAATTTTCTAACTTTTGAAATTAATAATGAAGAAGTATTAGAAGTACCTTATAAAGCTGAGAATTTTGAATATCCAAAAATTGAATGTACTTTCTTGGGATTAAAAGCAAATAGTAGATTAACAAAAGAAGTAGATTTAAACACAATGGGAGAGCAAGAAGCTGAATATACGTGTACTAAATTTATATTTAAAAAAGTAAAGAAAATAACTGTTAAAGTAATGGATAAAGAACCTCCAAAAATTACTTTAAATGGTAATGATGAGACTTATGTCTATACTGGTAAAAAATATATTGAACTTGGTGCTAAAGCTGAAGATGATATTGATGGTGATTTAACAGATAAAATAGAAATAACTGGAGAAATAGATAATCAAACAATTGGATCATATGAGATTAAGTATTCAGTTAAAGATGCTGCAGGAAATGAAGGCACTATAATTAGAAAAGTAAATGTTACTGAAAAGCCAGGTGAATCTTCTTGTGGTGAAAAGGGAGTTATTTATTTAACTTTTGATGATGGGCCTGATAACGGATACACACCTATGATTCTTGATGTACTAAAAAAATATGATGTTAAAGCAACTTTCTTTGTAACAAGTACTGGTAGTGATGATCTAATAAAAAGAGAATTTGATGAAGGTCATGCTATTGGTATTCACACATCATCACATGATTATGCAAAGATATATGTATCATCTGAGGCTTTTTGGAATGATTTTAATATAGTTCAAGAAAGAATTAAAAGAATAACAGGTAAAGAAGCTAATTTATCAAGATTTCCTGGAGGGTCATCTAATACAGTTTCTAGAAAATATAGTAAAGGTATAATGACACAACTTGCAAAAGAAGTTGAAGACAAAGGATATGCATATTTTGATTGGAATGAATCATCTGGAGATGCTGGAGGACTCACTCATCCAACTCTTGAAGAAAATGTTGCTCAAGAAATAAAAAATGTATCTACATCTTTAAGTAAAACACATGGTAATGTTATATTAATGCATGATATTAAAAAAACAACTGCAAATGCAATAGATGGAATAGTAAAATATGGAATTGACAATGGGTTTACATTTAAAGTACTAGATCATTCAGTAATATGTCACCAAAAAATAAATAATTAGTATATAATAGAATAAAGGAGTTTATTGAATGGATAAAAAAAAGAATAATAAAAATTTAGGTTTGATAATAATGGGTGTAGGACTATTATTAATAATAGGTTCCCTTATTTATACGTTTGCTTGTACTGATATGTTTAAAGGCAAAGAAACACAAAATGAGGAAAAAGAAAACAAAGAAAAGGATGATGAACCAGGCAATAATTCAACAAGTAAATATAATGGTATATATGAATATGAAAATTTAGTCCTAAAAGTATATAAAATAGAACAACTATCTGTAGATTTATATTCAACAGGTGGGTATGTATCATTTGATATAAATGGTAATTATAGTGGTATCATTGAAATGTCTGATAATAAAGGTGTTTCAAAATTATTTGAAGATGTTATTAATTTTGAATTCAATGAAGATAGTGTAAATGTTACATTTAATGATTCAGCTCTTGAATCAAATCAAGGATTTAAAAATGGAACATTTAAAAAGACAGGAAAATATACTTCAAAAGAATACTACGATGATAATATTGGTGATTCTAATTTAATTAATTCAAAATATAATGGTATATATAATTATAATGGAATTAAATTATATTCCTTCCAAACAGATTTAGAAACTGTATATATAAATGTAGTTGGAAATTCAAATAGTACTGTTTCATTTTATGGAAATGTTTATAAAATAGATTTACAAAATGATAACAAAGTATTTGATTTATCTAATGAAAATGAATTTGCTATCTTTAATGAAAATACAATTGATTTTAGTAGTGGTACATATAGTGATATTTCTGGAACTTATGAAAAAGAAAAAAATATAACAATTGATGAAATAATAGCTATATATTAGAAATAAGACTTTATAAGTCTTTTTCTTTTTATAAAAAAATGTTATTATTATATTTGGAGGTAATTATGAATTTAATAGGAACTAAAAAAATAGAAACTGAAAGATTAATTCTTAGAAGATTAAAGTTAAATGACTATGAAATAGCATTTAGAAATTGGTGTTCCAATCCAAACGTTGCTAGATATACTTTATGGAATGTACACAATTCACCTGAGACTACAAAAGAATTATTTGATATGTGGGAAAAAGAATATGAAAATAATGATACTTTTAGATGGATTGTTGAATTAAAAAGTACACATGAATTAATTGGTACAATTGATGTTGCCTCTAAACGCTTTCTTCCTTTTGGAACTGCTGAAATAGGTTATTGCTATGGAGAAGATTATTGGGGAAGAGGATATGCTACTGAAGCTTTAAAAAGAGTAATTAAATATTTATTTGAAGAAGTAGATGTAGAAGTAATTTTTGCTGATCATATGGATAAGAATCCAAATAGTGGTAAAGTAATGAAAAAAGCAGGAATGAATTACGAAGGAACTGAAAGAGGAAGAGTTCTTGATAGAGATGGTATTAGAAATGATTTATTAACTTATTCTATTTTAAAAGAAGAGTATTTTAATAATATAGATTTTTATAATTAAGAAGAGATTGTATGAAAGTTAGAAAATGGGTTAAAGTATTTTTAATAATTATTATATTATTATTGTTATGTATTTTTATATATTCAATGTTAAATAAAAATAATGATAAAAAAATAGACAATGTTGAAGAAGAAATTAAAGAAGAAATAGATATTTCTAAAATTGTATTTGATAAGATTAATAATGAAGAAATTACTATTGATTTTTTGTTATGGATTAAAGATAATTATCTTGAAGCACTTGATAAATTAAATTTATTATTAGATAGTGAAACATATAACTTATCTATGTGGCATCAAGTAACTGGTAACTCTTATATAGTTTTAAATGATTTATATAATAAAAAATATGATACTATGGATAATATTAAGATAATAGAATCAAAGAATCCAAGTACAATAAGTATAATTGGAGATGTTTCTTTGGCTGATAATTGGTATATTATGCCTAAGTATGATGAAAGAGGAAAAGGTGTTTTAGGAATATTATCTGAAGAAGTAACTAATACGATGACTAGTAGTGATTTAATGGTAGTTAATTCCGAATTTACTGTTTCTGAAAGAGGACAAAAATTAAGTGGTAAACAATATACTTTTAGGGCGAAACCTGAAAGATTGTCAATCTATCACGAAATGGGTGTTGATTTAGTAACGCTTGCTAATAATCATGTATATGATTTTGGACGTGATGCTTTTCTAGATATGTTAGATGCTTTTGATAATGAGAAAATTCCAAGAATAGGAGCAGGGCACAATATTGAAGAAGCTAAAAAGCCATATTATTTTATTGTAAATGGCTATAAAATAGCTTTTGTTAATGCAACTCGTGCAGAAAAATATATTATGACTCCTGAAGCTGAAGTAGATTCCCCTGGAGTTTTTAGGTGTTATGATCCAACAGCTATGGAAGAACTCATAAAAAATGTTAAACAGGAAAGTGACTTTGTAATAGCAATTATTCATTTTGGAAAAGAAGGATCACATGATCTTGAAAAAGAACAAGTAGAAAGTGCTAAAAAATATATTGATGCTGGAGCGAGTGCAGTAGTTGGACATCATGCTCACGTATTACAAGGTATAGAAATATATAATGATAAACCAATAATATATAATCTTGGTGATTTTATATTTAATGCAAATACTGAAGAAACAGCAATGTTTCAAATAAAACTAAATGATGATGGTAGTCAAGAGTATTACATACTACCAGCACTTCAAAAAGGATGTTTTACAGACTTTTTAAAAGAAAATGAAAAACAAAAATTAATAGATAAAATTAATTCTTGGAGTATAAATGCAAAAGTTCTAGAAGATGGAAAAATAATAAAAAAATGATATAATTAAATAAATGGAGGTGATTTCATGAATCCTGATAAAGTAGGTAAATTTATAAAAAAATTAAGAAAAGATAATAATTTAACTCAAAAAGATTTAGCAGATAAATATTGTGTTACTTATCAAGCAGTAAGTAAATGGGAAAATGGAATTAATCTTCCTGATGTTTCTTTACTTAGAGAAATGAGTAGAGATTTTAATATAAGTATTGAAGATTTACTAGATGGTGAAATAAGTAAAACAAATAATAAAAATATTAATCATAATAAAATATTTTATATCTTAGTTGTTCTATTTATAATTATAATTGTTATATTTATTTTTCACTTAATAAATGATGATAATTCTAAATCTTATGACTTTAAAACATTTTCAAGTTCATGTAGTGAATTTAATGTGTCTGGAAGTATTGCCTATAATACAAAAAAATCTTCTATTTATATTTCTAATATAGATTATTGTGGTGGAGATGATACTACTGAATATAAAGAGATTCAATGTAATTTATATGAAACTCATGATAATTCTAATATTAAGATTAGTAGTTGTAAATCAGAACAAGAAAATGTAAAATTAGAAGACTATCTAAGTAATGTAGAATTAAATATTGACAATTACAAACAAACATGTAATAAATATAATGATGATAGTTTATATTTAGAAATAAATGCTACTAGAAAAGATAATAAAGTAATTACTTATAAAATTCCATTGAAATTAAATGATAATTGTTCAAAGAAATAATTCAACTAATTGTTGAGTTATTTTTTATAGAAATATTTATTTTTCTTTGATATAATTTACAATAAATAAGGAAGTGAATATCATGTTATCAAAAAAAAGTAAAATGTTAGTATCATCTATTATTGTAATAATAGCATTAACTATTATTGCTTTTTCTGCAAATACTACTAAGAATAATACTATTTTTTATTTAAGTGATAAATACTATAATAATGGAGAAAGTATTAAAGTAGATGAAGAAAGTATTAAAGATTTAGCAAAAGATAGTTTTTTAATTTTTACTTATAATAGTTTTTGTGGAATGGCTAAACCATGCGAAGAAGTCTTTGATAGTGTTTTAAAAAAGAATAAAATTGATTATATTTCTATCCCTATAGAAAGCTTTAGAAAAACTAAGTATCATGATACTGTAAAGCTTGCTCCATCTTTTATAATTATAAAAAATGGTGAAATAGTAGCATACTTAGATGCAGAAAAAGATAGTGATATTGATTATTATCAAAATGAAGATTCTTTTGAAAAATGGTTAAGTAATCATATATACTTAAAGAAGTAAAAGAGTGTAAACTCTTTTTTTAGTTATTTCTATTTTATTGTAAAATAATATTTTAAATGATATAATATACTAGAATAAAGTAGGAGGATTAGAAATGTTTAGTTTGAATGGAAGAGTAGCTGTAATTACTGGGGCAAGTTCTGGACTTGGAAAACAAATGGCAAAGGGTTTTGCAAATGCTGGAGCTAATTTAGTAATACTTGCAAGAAGATTTGATAGATTACAAGAATTAAAGAGAGAGTTAGAGCCAATCGGAGTAAGAGTTTTACCAATTATGTGTGATGTAACATCAACAGATGATATAAATAATGCTGCAGCAATTGCAGAAGAAGTATTTGGTAAAGTAGATATTTTAGTAAATTGTGCTGGATCATCTAAGGATAAAGGTGTACTAGAGATGAATGATCATGAATGGGATTTTACTATAGCTACTGATGAAACAAGTGTATTTAAGATGACTCGCGCATTTGGAAATATTATGAAGAAAAATAATTATGGAAGAGTTATTAATATTGCTTCTATGTATGGAATGGTTGGTAATACAGAAATACCAACAATTGCATATCACACTTCTAAAGGAGGAGTAATTAATTTCACTCGTGCAGCAGCTGCAGAACTTGCTAAATACAATATTACAGTTAACTGTATTTGTCCAGGTTACTTCTATACTGAGTTAACAACAGCAGTACTTGATACAGATATGTTTAAGCAATTTGCAGAAACTCACGTACCAATGAAGAGATATGGCAATGAAGGAGAGTTAAATGCTGGAGCAATTTTCTTAGCAAGTGATGAAGCTAGTTATGTAACAGGAGTTATTTTACCAATTGATGGTGGATATACTTGCGTTTAAAATAAATTAAGTATTTATAAACTGGTATAGATTATTTCGTATCAGTTTTTTTATTTCAATAATATTTATTTTTGTGATAGACTATATTTGGCGATGAATTATATGAAATATGAAAACATTAATAGTCCAGAAGAATTATTAAAATTTATGGATAAATATATTAATTATGGGTATTTAGGAAAAAATGGGAAAATACATTTTTTTACTGATCCAGATTTTAATGATGTTTGGTATTCTGAATACATTCTTGAAAATACCGATGATATTTTAAAAACAAAAGTGGGTAATTGTTATGATCAAGTTGAATTTGAAAGAGATTGGTTTCTTAAACACAATTATATAGTTAAAACATATTATGAAATTGTTGATTTAAACTATGATAATTTATATCCAACTCATTCATTTCTAGTATACTTTGATAAAAAATGGAAATGGTTTGAAAACTCTGATTTTAATAATCGAGGTATTCATTCATTTGATACTATAGAAGAATTACTAGAATTTCAAAAAAATAAATATCTAGAATTATTAGAATCTTATAATTTAAAAGAAGAAGAAAAAAATAAGATAATTATCAAAGAGTTTAAAAAACCAAAAAAACATTTAAATGCAAAGGAGTATATAGACTTTGTTTTGAGAAAATAATATAATGAAAATATGGGTGATAAGTATGAAAAAGAAAGTATTGTTGGTATTATGTTTATTTGCAATTGCACTATCTTTTACAGCATGTAATAGTAAAAATGAAGATAAAGAAAGTGAAAGTGTAGTAGAAAGAGAATCTAAAAAGTATCAAGAGGGATTTAAAGAAGGAAAATATAGTATAAGGAATTTAACATTTACATTGCCTGATGTATATAAGTCTGAAGGAAATAATAGATATTCCTATATAAGTAATGAAAATGGAATAATGGTAGCATTTTATGTAGATACTTTTAATAATAAAACACTAAATGAATATATAAGTGATGATAAATATCAAATGTATCCAATAATTAATAATCTAGAGGAAACAATTATAAATGGAAATCATTTCTTAAAAGGTAAATCAAAAGATAATGATACATTATATTATATTAAAGATGGTAATGATTTTTATCTAATTGCACTATCTCCTCTTTTTACTACAACATCTGTTTTTAATGAACTAGTAACAACTTTAGAAAATAGTTTATATTTTAAGTAGGATTATTCCTACTTTTTATGTTATAATCTATATATATTAAGGAGTAGAAGTTTTATGAAAAAGAAAAATATTATTATAAGTATTGTTTTAATTGTACTTTCAATTTTATTTACTGTATTAATTAAAACTGTAGATGTTCAAAGTGTAGGGGTTAATGGTACTGATATAGGTTTTGCTACAATTAATAAAAAAGTATTTGAGACTATTGGGCAAAATGATTTATTATATAAAATATCAGAAATACTTGGTTATATTGCTTTAGGAATAGTATTTATTTATGCAGTAGTTGGTTTATATCAATTAATTAAAAGAAAGAATTTATTAAAAGTTGATAATGAAATAATTGCTTTAGGTGTATTCTATATAATTGTTTTAGGTTTATATTTCTTATTTGATAAAATAGCAATTAATTATAGACCAGTATTAGAAAATGGAAAGCTTGAAGCATCATTTCCATCTTCTCATACATTGCTTGCAATATGCGTTTGTGTAAGTGCAACATGGATTAATAAAAGACTATTTAAATCAGATATGACAAAAATATTTAATTGTTTATTATTATTAATGGCAGTAGCTACTGTTTTTGCAAGATTTTTATCAGGAGTACATTGGCTTACTGATATATTTGGTGGAATTATTATTTCTAGTGCTTTATTAATGTGCTTTAAAACGGTTCTTGAAATGCTTGATAATAAACAAAAAAAACATCTTTAAATCAACCTAAAGTAATTGTATAATAATGCTTTAAGGGTGATTTTTATGAAACTAAAGAGTAGACTAGTAGCATGTGCTTTATTGATAAGTTCTCTTGGGTGTTATCAAAATGGAATTTCTGATGAAGATTATTTATCATATAGTAGAGGTAAAATTTTTATTAGAGATTCAAAGGATATAGAGTCTTTAAATGATTTAGATGATTTTGATATATTAGTAGTAGATGAAAGAAATTCAAAAGATCCTAATATGAAAATTGTTAATTCATATAAGATAACTAATAAAGATGATATGATTGATATTTTAAATGTACTTTTAAAATATGAAGAAGAATATCCATCTAATTGGGATAGATCATTAATTTCTATGAGAAATGAATGGATTTATCATGATTTATCATATTATTTTAATTATGAACCAGATAGTAGTAGGGATGTAGACTTAAATAATGCAGATGAATATAGATATCAAAAAAAAATAATAAGAAGATAAGGATTATTTATGGATAAGAAAAGAATAGATAATATAATAAATAATACTAAAGGGAAAAAGCTTAAAAGTGAATTAGTATTAGATACTGGATTTTTAAAAATAATTAAAGAAGACTATTTGTTACCAGATAATAGAGTAATAACAAAACAAAGAATATCTAAAAATAATGATAAATCTGCTGCTATTGTGGTTACAAGAACTGTTGATGATAAATATTTAATTGTTTTTCAAAATAGAGTAGATAACATAGTTAGTGCAGAGTTTCCAAGTGGATATATAGAAAATAATGAAGATCCAATAAAGGGTGCTTTAAGAGAAGTAAAAGAAGAAACTGGATACGTTACAAAAGATGCTATTATTCTTGATACATGTATGTCTAATATAGGAACAGAACATTCTAAACTATATTTAATATATGCTTATAATGCAAAAAAAGAGTGTGATCAAGAATTAGATAAAGACGAGTATATTAATTATGAATTGTTTACTTTTGAAGAATTAAAAGAATTAGTAGATAATAACTATATACAAGCAACAAGTAATAAACTTGCTTTCTATCATTTAAAAGAATTATTAAAAAAATAAGAATACTTTAAGTATTCTTATTATAATTTAAAGATATCTTTTAATTTAGTTGTTTCTATTTTTGGATATAAGTTAGAGTATTTTCCAATTGTTGACTTTATTGTAGTTTCACCAAGACCATCATAGAAACGAGAACTATTTTTATCATTTAAACTTGCACCCATAGTTGCATCAAAAACATAGTATTTTCCTTCATATTCAACATAGTTCCACATATGATTTGTAGATAATACTAAGTAAGAATTGATACCAATATATTGAAATATTAACTGTGAAGCTTTAGCAAATCCAGCACAAACTGATTTACCTCCAGTAAAAAAACTATATGCTGATTGATTAGATTTACTAAATGTAAACAATCTATCATAATTATGAGAAGCTACATAATCATATACATATATGATTTTTTCTTTATCAGTCATATTTTTTGTTTCGCCTCGAATAATATCTAACTCTCTATCTATTCTTCTAGTTCCAAAAAACGTTCTGAACTGATCTATATTTCCATAATTTTCATATTCAATATAATTATTACTTATATTGTAATAACCAATTCCAACAAAACTTATTAATTCTGGATGATCTAGATATACTGCATAATAACTATTCATAAAATCATTTTGACAATCTTCACTGCATTTTATTTTTACTTTTGTTTTACTATTAAGACTTGCACTAATTATTTCATCATATATGTAATAAGTATCGTCTTTTAATAGACTTTTTTTAAACATTTCATCACTTTTATATAAATCATTTATATATTCTTTACTTTTTCTATATGTACTATTTACTAATGGATTACCTTTAATTGGTCTAAAATAAAAATTAAATAAAGTAAAAAATATTACCAGTATAATATATATTATAATTCTTCTCTTATTCATCTAAATCACCTACATATTGAAATTCTGAATTAACTAATTTTACACCAGGTATTAAATGATGATCCACTAATATAGGTATTTCTTTATCAGAACCAAATCCACCATTTCTAAGAATAGTTTTATAATCATATTTATTTGAAAAGAGTAATGAGTACTTTACTAATAAAGAATCTTCTTTAGGATTAGGATTTATTATTATATCTTCATTTAATCTAATTGATCTAGTTCTTATTAATCCCACATACTCTAAATATTCTACTGCTACAATTAATTCATTAGAAGATATATTATATTTTTGTGATTCTAAAGATATTTGAATACTTATTATATTTTTTAAATCTTCATATATATGGGTTAATGTAATTACATCCATTGTTATATTTACATTATAAAATAGAGCAAACTTTTTTAATTTATCAATGTTTAAAAGTAATAGATTATCTTTTAATTTGTTTTCTTGTGCTTTCTTGTTTTTAAAATAATCAAGAATTGCTAATCCACCAAAATAGATTATCGTAAATATTATAATAAAAATAATAAACTCTTTTAATCTCATAGTAAACTCCTTATTTTAATTATAATTTAATATTTAAAATATAACAATTCTTTATCATGTTTATTTGATTACTTTACACTTTTTATGATAAAATCTAAATGAAAGTAGATGGTGAAAATATGTTAGATAATGTTTTTG
Organism: uncultured Erysipelotrichaceae bacterium; assembly: GCA_902793375.1. Taxonomy (GTDB): domain Bacteria; phylum Bacillota_I; class Bacilli_A; order RF39; family UBA660; genus RUG13868. The sequence goes on from CADBDE010000008.1 coordinate 28,967, forward strand.
TTTTTTGTCAAAGTGCTATAAAAATAACATCAAGTAAAAATATATACTTTGATCCATATTTAATAAAAGATAATTTAAATGATGCTGATGTTATTTTTATTACCCATGAGCATTATGATCATTTTGATTTAGAAAGTATAAATAAAGTTAAAAAAGATGATACTTTAATTGTTGTTCCTAATTCAATGCTTAATAAAGTTTTAAGCTTATTTGATCAAAATGAGATTTTAGGAGTAGATCCAGATAAAGAATATTCAATATTTGATTTTAAAGTAAAAGTAGTAAGAGCATATAATAATAACAAGAAATTCCATCCAAAAGAAAATAATTGGGTAGGTTATATTTTATATTTAGATAATAATTCTTATTATATTATGGGTGATAGTGATGATACTTTAGATGCAAGAGAGGTTAAGTGTGACTATTTATTTGTACCTATTGGAGGAGTCTATACAATGAATGGAATAGAAGGAGCTACTCTTACAAATGTAATTAAACCAAAGTGTGTTATTCCAATTCATTATAAGACAGTAGTTGGAAGTGAATTAGAATTAAATAATTTCTTAAATAATCTAGATAATAATATTCAAAATAAAATATATATAAAATAAAAAAGGTTCTATTTTTTAATAGAACCTTTTTGAACTAAAGTATATACTTTTTCTTCATATTCATTATTTGTAATTAATGAATTAATTGGTTTATTTCCTCTTACAATTCTAGAATCATCTTTTGCTTCACAAGATACATAAATATTATCTAAAATATCACTATAATCTAAATAAGTATCTATATTTAATTCATCTAATTCATCAATCATATCATCTAAATCATCTAAATTTGTTGTATCTATATGATTATTAAGAACAGTTAATAAATGTTTTTCTTTTTTTATTACTTGTTTCATTTCTTTAACAACATTAAAGCATTCCTTTGTATAAGGATTATTTATACCAAAAGTAGTTAAACATTTAAAATAAGTAAATAATGCATCTGAAAAAACTCTATATAATTCTTCAAATGATGCTGATTTCATAAATTTAATATATGACTTAATTTCTTTCTTTTGATTTTCTTTTTCCATATTAATACCCCCATTTATTGCTAGCTATTATATCATATTTTATAGTTTTTTTCAAGTTTTAGTCATAAATATGAATAAAAATTAATAATATTTTTCATAAAGAATATAGAAGTAAGAAAGGAATTTTATGAAAAATATTAAAGTGTTTTTAGTAGTATCAGTATTAATTACATTAATCTATTCTATATCTGTTAAAGCAGTAGAAAATGATCATATACAGAATTATGTTCCGGATGATTTAATGTGGAAGTGGTATGGAAATGATTGGGCTACTGGTAAGCTTCCAAAAGTAACTGTTGATGACTCTTTAGAAGAAGGGAAGGATTATGTTAGAAGTTGGGCTTTCACTAGAGAACTAGTAGGAAATGTTAGTGAATTAAATTATTTATCTTATGAAGACGCATTAAATGAAGTACAACTTCCTGGAAGTGTATGTGAGAAAATAACTGGACTTGGTGATTATATTTCTGAAAAAGTAGTATGTCATACAGTATATGGTTATACTTATATAAAAGCAAATGATATTGAAAAAGTTGAAGGAGAAGAAGATCCAGAATTAACTTATAAAGTTTTTAATTATAATAATTTAGAAGATAATATTGGACAATTTTTTAATATAACTATTGAAAGAGAAGAAGGGGAAACTCCAGGAGAATACGACTTAGTTCCAAAATTTGAATTAAAAAATAATGATAATATAGTTTATTCATTTGTGAATGATTTAACAAGAGGAAGTATACAATATTTATTTAATAATTTAGGAAGAATAATAGTAGAGCCAGTAAAGGGAAAATTAACAATTAAGGAAAAAGAAAATACATATGAAGAGGTATTTGAAGAAAAGGAAGAAAAAAGTGAAGAGGAATATTTTCCTATTCCACTTACGGATATTTGTATAAATTATTAGTGTATTGTGATATAATGTCCTTTAGGAGGAATTTATGAACAAAACTAATTTTGTAGATAAATTAAGTAAGGAAACAGGATATAGTAATGATAAATGTATGATTGTTAATGATGTAATAGAAAGTCATTTTATAATTGGTAAGAATAATAAAGAAAAAATTTTAAAAGACTTTGAAGATAGATTAAATATTGAAAGAAATGAAGCAGATGATTTATATAATAAATGTATTTTTATTTTAGGAACTACTGTTAAAAACAAAATAAGACATCCATTTAAGTCAAAAAAATGATGTCTTTTTTATTGCTTTATTATAATTAATTATTATATAATTAACTAGAAAGGTAGGAAACAAAATGAAAAAAGTATTAAGTTTTGTATTAGTTTTTATGCTTGTTCTTGGAGTTACTGCATGTGGTAGTTCTAAAAAATCAAGTGACAAAGTAAAAGTATATGTGTTCTTTGCAGGAGGATGCCCTTACTGTGAGAATGAAATTCAATATCTTAAGTCATTAGAAGATTATGATAAGACATTTGAAATTGTTGAGAAAGAGTTATATGTTGATCATATACAATGGCAACCAGGAAAAGATTATGATACTGGAGTAAAAGTAGCAACTGCATTTTATGAAAAAGGATTTAAAAACGCTTCATATCAAGGTACACCATTTGTTGTAATTAGTAATATATATGCAGAAGCAAGTTATAATCCAAATGTAGCAGATATTATTAAGCAAGCTTATGAAGAAGGAGACGAGGATGTTGTAGGTAAAATTGAAAAAGGAGAAAGTTACAATATTCCAGAATTCCAAACAGAAACTGATAAGAAAATATCTGATTTAAAAAAATGTGTTACTGTTAATTGTATAATCACATATTCATTATTAGGATTAATAATTATATATCTAGTATATTCAAAAGTAAAAACTAATAACAAGTCTATAAGAGTAAAAGAGACAAAAGAAGAAAAAGAATTAAAAGAAGTAAAACATACTGCTAAAAAATCAGCAAAAAAGAAGAAGTAATTCTTCTTTTTTTATATTCCTAATAATAATGATGCAAATCTAAAATATATAATAAGTGATGTTGCATCAACAAGTGTTGTAATAAATGGACTTGCCATAACAGCTGGGTCAAAACCAATTTTATTTGCAAGTATTGGAAGAGAACTTCCAATTAATTTAGCAATTATTATCGTTACAATTAAAGTTAAGCATACAACTCCAGCAATTCTAAATCCAACATTATCTATGTAATATAGTTTTACAAAATTTGCAGCAGCAAGTGTAATTCCACATAGAATTGCAACTCTAAATTCTTTCCAAAGTACTTTAATTGTATCTTTATATTCTATCTCATCAAGAGATAAACTTCTTATTACTGATACGGATGCTTGGCTTCCTGCATTTCCACCTGAATCCATAAGCATTGGAATAAATGCTGTTAGTATTACATATGATGCTAAAGCTCCTTCAAAATGTGTTATTATTTGACCAGTGAATGTTGCACTTATCATAAGAAGAAGTAACCATGGAATTCTTTTCTTCCATGTTTCAAATACACCTGTTTTCATATATGTCTTATCACTTGGAGTAATGGCAGCCATTTTTTCAATATCTTCAGTAGTTTCTGCTTCCATAATATCAACGATATCGTCGATTGTAATAATGCCAACAAGTCTATCTTCCATATCTACAACAGGGAGTGTAGAGTAGTCATAATCTTTAAATATCGTAGCAACATCTTCTTGGTCAGTTAAAGTATTTACTTTATGTTCACATTCTTGCATTATGTCATCAATCATTGTATTTGGATCATTAATTAATAAGTCCTTAACTGTAACATATCCAAGAAGAGTTCTTTCTTTATCTGTAACAAAACAAGAGTCATATGATACAAAATCATCTTTTTGATTTCTAATTCTTTCAATTGATTCTTTAATAGTTAATCCTTTTTTTAGATGAATATATTCCATAGCCATTAAAGAACCAGCTGAATTATCAGGATACTTTAATAATCTATTAATTTGACTTCTAGTTTCTTTTGATACACCACTTAAAAGCTTTGTTACCATAACAGCAGGCATTTCATCGAAAAGGTCAGCAGCATCATCAGTAAACATATCTTCAATTATTGAAGTAGCTTCACTTTTTGTAAGAGAAGTAATTAAGTTTTTTTGTACATCTTCATCCATATTAACAAAAACGTCAGAAGCAAGCCCTTTAGGAAGTAATCTAAATGCTTGAATTAGTTTATCTTCAGGAAGTTCCTGAATAAATTCAGCCATATCTACTTCATTCATTTCTTTTAATATTTTTTTAGCATCACTTAGTTTTTTTAAATTAAGTAATTTTTCAAATTCTTCAATGTTTCTTTCATTTTCCATAAGGTTACCTCCTATTACAAATTTTCATTAATATAATAGTTTAATTAACATAAAAAGTAAATACAAAATAATCTTTGTTTACATTTTTACACATAATTATTTTTTTAATTATTTCATAAATTATATATTTGTGATAGCATTATAATTGAGGAGATGGAAAGATTGAATAATAAAAAGAAAAACGGATTTACTCTAATTGAATTATTAGCAGTAATAATAATTCTAGGAATACTTATGATTATAGCAATACCAAGTGTTACAAGATATATAAGTGATTCAAGAAAGAGTGCTTATGTAGATACAGCAAAAGAGATAATTGGGTCAGCTAGAAACTTAGTTAATGCTGGAAAACAAGAAATGTATGATACAGATGCTACTTATTATATAGATATAAAATGTGTAAAAACAGAAAATGCAATGAAAAGTCCATATGGAGACTTTGTAGATTTAGGAGCATATGTAGTAGTAACATATGATGGAAAAGGATATTCTTACTACTGGACAAGTGTAGATGATGCAGGACAAGGAGTAAAAGGTATTGTATCATATGATAAACTAGATGCTGATTCAATAGAAAGTGATTTAACAGTAAATGATATAAAGACAAACAGAAGTCTAGATGGAAGAAAAAAAGTAATTCTTATAACAGATAGAAATAATTGTCAAAAAGAAGGAGCAATAACAGAAAACTTAGAACAAGTAAGTTCTGGAGGATCTAGCTCTGGAGGAGGCTCTTCAAGTAACGCAGTAGTATATCCAACAGGTAAAACGAAAGATACTGTTGTTGTTGGAGACATAGTAACAATAGATACAGAAGAGTTCTATGTAATAAAGCATGATGGAAGTGATTTAGTACTATTATCGCACTATAATTTAAAAGTAGGAAATATATATAATAGTAGTTATTCTAAAACAGGAGAATATACAAGTAGTGATTCAGGATATGGAATACAAAGTAGTGATGCAAAAGGGATGGTATCAGTAGCATCATACTTTAATGGAACAGTAGCATTCTCAAGTACAAATTATTGGAATGGAAAAGTAGGAGAAGGATTGGATTATTCAGGAGATTATTGTACAAGTAGTAGTGAAACAAATTGTGTATATGTATATGATGCAAATAGTAATTTAAAGACATATGTAGATAGCTATAAAACATATCTAGAAGGAAAAGGAGTAACAATAAAGAGCGCAAGATTAATGACACTAGAAGAATCGTATGCTTTTAGCAACGAAAATCAAGCAGCATGGAAAGAGACATCATACTGGCTTGGGTCTGCTTACAACTATTTCCGCGTTTGGGGCGTGAACTCTGACGGCTACTTCTTCCGCAACGGCAACTATTACGGCGACCACAACTTCGGCGTTCGCCCAGTTATAATTATCTAATAGAAATAAAATAAAAAATGTAACATTTGTTACATTTTTTATATACCTAAAACTAATAATATAATTATTCCTATTGATGTTATTGTTATTCCAGTATATTTTATAATACTTAGTTTTTCTTTTAAGAATATTCTTGATAATAGTAATGCTAATATGAAATATGATCCAATAACAGTAGCTCCAATTACTGAGTCATCTGCCATTGCAAATACATAAAAGAATTGTCCAGCAGTTTCAAGTATTGCTGCAATTAATTTACTTGCATCTCCCTTTATTATCATTTTATCTGCCTTAAATGATAAGAATATATAATTAATTATTCCATATATAAAGAATGTATATTCATAAGAAATAAGTGCTGAATCTTCACTAATAAGTTCCATTTTATCAAGGTAAACTCCATCTAAAAACGTTCCTAAACCATCTAGTAAACAATACATTAATGGAAGTATTATTGCTAACATTGTTATTTTCTTTTTATATATTTTTAAATCAAAATTTCTATTTTCTTTATATTCTTTAATAGATATTATTAGAATTCCAATAAATACAAGAAGTATTCCTATATATACCGGAAGGTCATATGCCTCTTTAAAAAACAATATTAATAGAATTGCAGTTATTACACCTGATGTGTTTTGAATTGGACTAGAAATTGATAATTCAATATACTTTAGTCCTTTATATCCGATAATCATACTTGCTATATAGCAAAGAGAAACAGGTAGATACTTAAGTAAATCCATAAAATTAATACTTACTTTATTTACAAACATATATATAGTAGCATGTAGACCCATTACATAACCAACTATTACTCCTGTTTTCAAATGAGAATATTTGTCTTTTTCATTTTTGTTTCCTATTTTGTAAAATAAATCTGCAATCCCCCAACATAAAAAACTTAATATACAATATAGCATATATAATCACCACTTTTTTATTATCTTTTATTATTTTTTTGTTGTCAACTTATTTTTTTTGGTATACTAATAATGATTGGAGAATAAATATGAAACAAGAAAAATTATTAAACTATTTAAAAGAAATTGGAGAATTAAATTATTTAGTTACAATTTTAAGATGGGAGATGGATACTCAAGCTCCTAAAAAATCATTTGATTATTTAATAAATGTTAGTACAAAATATGAAATGAAAATATTTAATAAACTAACAAGTGATGATTATATTTCTTTAATTGAAGATTTTATTAATTGTGATGAATTTAATAAAATATCTATTGAAGAACAAATATATGTTAAAGATTTAAAAGATGATTTTTATAAATTTAAGAAAGTTCCAAGTGATTTTTATGAAGATTTTTGTAAATTAAAACAAAATTCATTAAATGCTTGGGTAGAAGCTAAAGAGACTAATAACTATGAATTATTTAAACCATTTTTAAAAGATGTTATTGAATATACTAAAATGTATTATAGGTTTATTTATCCAGATTCAGATAATTTATATGATTGTATGTTAAATGATTATGAGAAAGGAATTAAGAGTGAATTAATAGATAAATTATTTGAAGAATTAAAAGTTGAATTAATTCCAATAGTTAAGAATTTAAAAGAAAAGAATATTTCTAAAGTAGAGAATGTTTTAGATGATTCTAAGTTTATTGAGTTTGCTAAATTCTTACTAGATTATATTGGATTTGATAATTCAAGAGGATCTCTAGGTATATATACACATGGTTATACTACTAAATTTAATAGAAATGATGAGAGAATAACTTTTTCGAATAGAGATAATCCGCTTGATTCAATAAGTACTATTGTTCATGAAGGGGGACATGGCATATTCGACCAAAATATTGGAGAAAAACTTGCAAAATATGAAACATATGATGTTTCAAAATATGCTCTTCATGAATCTCAATCAAGATTTTATGAAAATATTTTAGGAAGAAGAAAAAGTTTTTTTGTACCTATTTATGATGAAATAAAAAAATATTTAAATATTGATTTATCAATTGATGAATTTGTATCTTGTTTTAATAATGCTCATCCATCTCTTGTTAGAACAGAATCAGATGAATTGACATATTGTCTTCATATAATAATTAGATATGAAATAGAAAAAGAAATATTTAATGGAAATATTGATTTAGATAAACTTCCTGAAATATGGAATAATAAATATCAAGAATACTTAGGTGTATCTAGTTCTAATTATTCTCAAGGAATACTTCAAGATATGCATTGGTCTGATGGTTCATTTGGATATTTTCCTTCATATTTACTTGGATCTATCTTTGATGGAATGCTTCTAGATCTTGTAAATGAAAAAGTTGGAAATGTAGATACAATACTAGAAGAAGGAAGAATAAAAGAGATTACAAAATTCTTAAATGATAATATTCATAAGTATGGTGGTGCTTATAATATAAATGAAGTATCTAATAGAATTTGTGGTAAAGATTTAGAAGTTTCTTCAATAATTAAGTATTTTAAAGATAAATACGAGTAAAAATAAGGGTTTTAATACTCTTTTTTCTTTACTTTTTTATAAAAAAATGTTATTATATAGAGCAACAAAAAGGGTGGGTGGATAGTATGCTTTCAAAAAAAGATGTATTAAATATGTCCAATCAAGAATTATATAATTATTTATTGCCAGATATTAAAGAAATATATGAAAAGCATAAAAAAGAATATAGTTCTGATGAATTTAATACTTATGTACTTAACTGTATCGATGAAGCTAAGAAAAAAATACAAGAAGGAGAAAACTTTGCATTATTATTTAAAAATAATTTATTATCGATTTTAACTTATAATTCTGAATTATCAGGAACAGATTCATTACAAGATTATTTAAAGGAAATAAGTATTTATCCTTTATTAACTGATGAAGAAGAAAAGGAAGAATTTTTAAAACTTAAAAACGGAGATGAATCTGCAAAAAATACAATTATTAATTCAAATTTAAGATTAGTTGTTTATGTTGCAAAGATGTACACTAATAGAGGAATATCTTTTGAAGATTTAATTCAAGAGGGAAATCTTGGACTTTTAAAAGCTATTGAAAAATTTGATCCAGATTTAGGATATAAGTTTTCTACATATGCTTTTTGGTGGATCAAACAAGCAATGACAAGAACTCTTGCAAATAGTGGAAGAACTATTAGACTTCCTGTTCATGTAGTTGAGTCTTTGAATGCATATAACAAAACAGAAAATATTTTAATAGATAGATTAAATAGAATGCCAACACATGAAGAAATTGCTAGTGAGATGGGAATACCTTTAGAAAAAGTTATTGAACTTAGTAAATATAATACTGAAATTATTAGTCTTGATGTTCCTGTTGGAGAAGATCAAGATTCAGATTTAGGTAGTTTTATTCCATCAGATGAAAAAACTCCTGATGAAAAGACTTTTGATAAAATGCTTCCTGAAGAAGTAGACAGAGCAATTGAAGAAAGTAGATTAACTCAAAGAGAAAAAGAAGTATTAATGTATAGATTTGGTTTTTACACTGGAAGACCACTAACACTTGAAGAAGTTGGTAAAAAATATAATGTAACAAGAGAAAGAATAAGACAAATAGAAGCTAAAGCTCTTATAAAACTAAAAAAATCTTATTCATTTAGACAATTATCTTATTGGTATTTACAAGATGAAAAAGATTATAAGAAACCAAAATATTATAAATATCCTCAACCTAATAGAAATGATTCTTTATATTCTTTATTAGGTAATTATCAAAAAGAAAAAGTAGATTACATTGTTAGTAGATTATCTAACGAAGAAAAAAGATTAGTGCATACAAGATTTGGATATGATTTACAATCTCCAAATACTAAAAAATTATCTAAAGAAGAATCAAGTAAATTATTTAGAGTTATAATTCCTAAAATAAAAAATATGCTTAATGCTATTAAAGGAAAAGATAATAAATATTTACATGTTGAAAGTGATAGATATGAAGCAATGCAAGAAACTAAAAAGATGTTATGTAATTATTTAAATGACGATAATCAAGAAGAAGAACAAAAGATACCTGAAATAGAAATAGTTAGAAATAGAATACTTGAAAAAACTAATATATTAGATAATGCTTATAAGACAAGAGCATATTTCAAATTACTTGGATTTACTAAAAGTAAAAACTTTAAAGATTTATTAGAAGTATTACCATTAAAAGAAGCTATAATTATTTCATTAAAGCTTGATTTAATTGATGAGAACTTTTTCACTTTAGAAGATGTTGCTTATATTTTAAATATTAGTGCAGATGAAGTAGATGAAATTATTAAAGATTCTTTAGTATTTTATAAAAATGTGATAATAAATAATAATTCATTATTAGAAAATAGTATTGATAAAAAATTAGTTAAATAATAGAAAGGAGTATACTTATGGATGTTTCTTTAGAAGAATTAAAAGAATTAAGTCCTGAAGATATTTATCAAAAATTATCTAATTTTTTTGATAACATATTTAAAATAAATAATAAACATGGTATGAATTATTCTGAGTTTAAAAAGATAATTTTAGATGAAATAGAAACATCTAAAGAAGAGTATACCGGATCAATTGATTATAACATTTATATTAAAAAGAATGTTCTTAAAAGATTAAAAACAAATACTGATTATTTATATACAAATTGTATTAAAAATTATATAAAAGATATCGATTCTATAAAACCATATGATAAATCTATAGAAGAAGAATTGATAAAAAAAGCTCAAAATGGTGATATAGAAGCTAGAAATATGATAATGGAAAATTATTTAAAATTAGTTATAAGTATTGTTAAAAGATATCTTGATAAAGGACTTTCTTTTGAAGATTTAATTCAAGAAGGAAATCTTGGACTTATTAAAGCAATTAATAATTATGATAAAGAAAAGGGTACTAAGTTTTCTACTTATTCAGTTTGGTGGATTAGACAAACTGTTGGAAGGGCAATTGCAGATAAAGGAAAAACTATTAGAATACCAGTTTATATTTATGAAAAGTTAAGTTTATATAAAAGGACTTTTGCAACACTAGAAAAAGAGTTAGGAAGAATTCCAAAAGATGATGAAATTATGGAAAGAATGAATATTTCAAAAGAAATGTTTTCTCAACTTGATAAGTTAAATCAAAAAACAGAAAGTTTGAATGAAAAAATATATGAAGATGAAGATACAGAATTAGCAGAAATAATTGCTAATAGTGACATTCCAGTAGAAACTAAAGCAATTATTACTACTGAAAAAGATGATATTAATTTATTGTTAACTAGTAATGGTTTATCTGAAAGAGAAATAACTATATTAACATTAAGATATGGTTTAGATGGGAATGATCCAATTACTCTTGAAGAAATTGGAAATATGTATGGATTAACAAGAGAGAGAATAAGACAAGTTGAAAGTAAAGCTCTTAATAAACTAAGAGCATCTAATATGATATATAATTATATTGATTATATGGATTCTCCTGCTAATGCATTCAAAAATATTAAAAGAATGAATAGTAGTTTAAATAATAATAAAAGAGAGAATAAAAGTCATATTAAAGAAGAATTATATTATGATGAAACAACTGGAACTATAGAAAAGAGAAAGATTCAAACAATTTATAGTATTTTCTTTGATTTTTCGACTGCTAAAGTAGATAATGCTATATCTAAATTAAGTCAATTAGATCAATTCCTTATTAAATTAAGATATGGTGGAGATTTTGAAGAACCTAGAATCTTTGAAATAACAGATAATCAAAAAAAATATTTTGATGAAGTAATAGTACCAAATATTAGAGAAAGATTATTATCATTTAAATATAATATTGATAAAGAATCAATTAATAGTGATTCAGTATTTTCAAAATCATTTACTATAAATGATTGTATAAAATTACATAAAATGTTAGATAAATATATTAATTCTGGAATTAGTTATTATTTATCAATAAATCAATTCTTTATTAAAGTATTAAGTGAAGGATATATTAATGATAAAAATTTCTCTAAAGAAGACATTTTAAATATACTTCATATAACTGATCAAGAGTATGATATGTCTCTTCTAGATGAAAATAGAATAATTAGTAATAAAGAAGACGAAATGAATATTAATAAAATATTAAAAAGAATAAAAACACTATATAAATAGTGTTTTTTTTAGTATAATAATTTGGAAGGTGATTATGTATGGCAAATATAATAAGTGTTAAAAATTTAACAAAAGAATATGGTAGTTTAAAAGCAGTAGATGATTTATCTTTTTATGTTAAAGAAGGGGAAATATTAGGACTTTTAGGACCTAATGGAAGTGGTAAGACTACTACTATTAATTCTATTTTATCTTTATTAAAATTTAATAAAGGTTCTATTAAAATATTTGGAGAAGAAATGAAGCCTGACTCTTATGATATTAAATCAAAAATAGGAGTTATATTTCAAGAAGTATCAGTATTTGATGAATTAACAGTATATGATAATATTGATTATTTTTGTGGGTTGTATGTTAGTGATAAAAATACAAGAATAAAATATGTTGAAGAAGCTATAGAACTTGTTGGGTTAACTGATTTTAAGAAATTTTATCCTAAACAATTGTCAGGTGGTTTATTAAGAAGACTTAATATTGCATGTGGTATAGCTCATAAACCTAAATTAATATTTTTAGATGAACCTACTGTGGCAGTTGATCCTCAAAGTAGAAATAGTATTTTGGATGGTATAAAAAAATTAAGAGATGATGGAGCAACTATTGTATATACAACACATTATATGGAAGAAGTAGAAATACTTTGTGATAGAGTAATTATCTTAGATAAAGGAAAAATAATTGCAGAGGGAACGATTGATGAACTTAAAAAGCTTGCTAATATTGAAGAGAAAGTAACAATTGAAGCATATAACTTATCAGAAGATTTTTTACATAGTGTTTCAGAATTAAAAAATGTATTAGAAGTAAAATATGTTGATGGATTATTAACTATATCTTTTGGAAAAGGAAAATCTAATTTGATTAATATTATTGAATATTTAAAAGAAAAGAAAGTAGATTATAATAGTATTTTCTCTGAAAGACCAACTTTAAATGATGTATTCTTAGAATTAACTGGAAAGGATTTGAGAGACTAATGTATTTTCATATATTTATTAATTCTTTAAAAGTATTATTTAAGAATAAAATGTTAATTTTTTGGACTTTTATATTTCCAATTGTTTTAGGTACACTATTTAATATGGCTTTTTCTAATATTGAAAAAGAAGAAATGTTTAATATTATTGATATTGGAATAGTTAATGATGATAATTATAAGAATAATCAAGCTTATAATATGGCTTTTAGTTATTTAGGAAATGTTGATGATGATAATAGAATATTTAATATATCTTATGGGTCAAAAGATAAATTACAAGATATGCTTGAAAAAGAAGATATATCAGGTTACTTGTATTTAGATACAACAGCACATATTATTATTAAATCAAATGGAATAAATGAGTCAGTTTTTAAATATGTAGTTGAAGAAATAAATACTATATCTAATGGTATTCAAGAACTTGAATTTAGAAGTATTGAAGAAATAAGTAAGTATGCCATATCTTTAATGAATAGTGAAGTTAAAGTAAATGATACAACTAAAAAGAATATGAGTTATACAATGATAGAATTCTATACTCTTATTGCGATGACTTGTTTATATGGTGCTACTTTAAGTATGTATTCATTAAATCAAATACTTCCTAATATGTCTAATAAAGGTAAAAGAGTTGCAGTATCTCCAGTATCTAAGTTTAAAATGATTTTAGCATCTTTAGGTGCAAGCTTTATAACTCAATTAATTGGTGTTTTACTATTATTTATTTATACAATATTTATATTAAATGTTGATTATGGAAGTAATATATTTCTAGTTATTTTATTGGCTATTGTAGGTTCTTTCTCTGGACTTGCCCTTGGTGTTTTTGTCTCATCTATACTAAAGAAAAATGAAAATACTAAACTAGGATTCATAATAGGTATTACAATGGTATATTCATTTTTTGCAGGTATGATGGGAATAACGATGAAATATATTATTGATAAGAATATGCCAATTATAAATAAAATAAATCCAGTAAATATGATTACTGATGGACTTTATGCACTTTATTATTATGACACATTAGATAGATATATATTTAATATAATAAGTTTATTAATATTCTCATTTATATTAATATTTATTTCATTTATTTTTTTAAGGAGGCAGAAGTATGACAGTATTTAAAGCTTTTCTTAAAATATTAAATAAGAATAAAGGAACAATAATATTTTATACATTACTTCTTATTGGTATTAGTTATATTAATTTTAATAGTTTAGAATCATCTAGATCATTTGAACAAGTAAAACCTAAAGTTCATATAAGAGATAATGATAATTCAACTCTTAGTAAAGATTTTGTTAATTATATTACAGATAATTCTGAAATAATTGAAATAAAAAATTATGATGAAGCACTAGATGATGCAGTATTCTATAGAGATATTAGTTATTATATTAATATTCCAGAAAACTATTTTGATGATTTATTAAATAATAAAGATGTTTCTTTAGAAATAAAAAAAGTAAATGATTATAATGCAACTTTTGCAGAAAGATTTGTTAATAGATATATAAGATTAGTAGATTTTTATAAAAATAATAATATTAATCAAGAAGAAATGATTAAACTAGTTAGAGACAATTTAAATAATACTGTAGATATTCAAATGACTACAAATTTAGATACTACTGGATTATTAAAACTATCTTCATATTTTGATTTTTCTAATTATACAATAATAGCTTCTTTAGTATTTATGATATCTATGATATTAAATTCATTTAATGATTTAAATATTCATAAAAGAATTACAATTAGTAGTATGAATTATAAAAAACATAATAGATATTTACTATTATCTAATCTATTACTATCTCTTGGATTATTTATAATTTATGTGTTAGGAGCATTTTTAGTAGTAGGTGATATAGTATTTACTTATCATGGATTAGTATGTGTTATAAATATGGGTATATTTATTGTATGTTCTACTACTATGGCTATATTAATTGGATATTTAATAACTAATAGGAATGCTATTGGAGGACTTATTAATGTAATTGCTCTTGGTACAAGTTTCTTATGTGGTTCCTTTGTACCTCAACAATACTTACCAAGTAGTGTTCTTGCTATGGGGCATGTATTTCCATCTTTTTACTATATTGAATCAAACGATTTAGTATCTAAGATAGAATCATTTAATTTAGATAGTTTAAGACCAATAATAATAAATAATATAATAGTAATTGCTTTTACAATAGTATTTATTATTTTAACTAATATTGTAATTAAAAAGAAAAGGAAAATAGGATAGTATTATGGAAATTATAAAAGGAAAATATTCTGGGTTTTGTTTAGGAGTTAATTACACATATAAAAAAGCAAAAGAAGAAATTGTAAAAGGAAAAACATATTGTTTAGGAGAAATAATTCATAATAATCAAGTAATAAAAGAACTTGAAGGTATGGGAATGATTACAATTGATAATATAGAATCAATTAATGATAATTCAAGAGTAATATTTAGAGCCCATGGAGAACCATTAAAAAATTATGAATATGCTGAAAAACATAATTTAGAAATAATTGATTTAACATGTGGGAGAGTTAAGTTAATTCATAATAAAGTATCTAAAGAAAAAAATGATTCATTTATATTAATAATAGGTAAAAAAACACATCCAGAGATAATAGGTACTATTGGATTTAGTGGTGATAATTATTATGTAATAGAAAATGAATCAAATATTAAAGATGCTTTTATTGAATTTAAAAAATCTAAATTGAATAAAGTATATGTAGTATCACAAACTACATTTTCTAACTCTTTATTTGATGAATTAGTTAATAAAATAAAAAAAGTATTTAATGATACTTTAATAAAAATAGATAAAACGATATGCGATGCTACTGAAAAAAGACAAACAGAAGTATTTAATTTAAGTAAGTCTTGTAATAAAATGATTGTTATTGGTAGTAATAATAGTTCTAATACCATAGAATTATATAATATAGCTAAAGATAATTGTAAAGATACTTATTTTGTAGAAGATGAAACAAATCTTAATAAAATAAAATTTAATAAAGATGATGTAGTAGGGGTAGTTGCAGGAGCTTCTGTTCCAAAGTACTTAATAGAAAAAGTAATTAAATATATTGAATAATGATAATTAAGTATTTGTTTTTTAATTATTTTATTCTATAATTATAATAGAGGGAATGTTATGAATAATAAAGTGTGTGAAAAGTGTGGTAAGGTGTATAATTCTGATATTACAAATTGTCCTAATTGTGATAGTCTTTTAACAGAGCAAAACTATAATATAAAAAATCAATTCTTAGAATTAGATTTAAATAAAATAAATAATTTAAATAAAAAAGAAGAAAGTAACACTATACCTGTAGTAGAAGATAATAAAGAAATATCAAATGAATTATCTAAAGAAAAAGAAGAAATAAGTAATTCTATAATATTTGAACCAGATGAAAAATATGATGAACAAATAGAAAAAAAGATAAATTCTATTAATAATAGAAATTCTTCTTTAAAAAGGAAACCAAAAAATAAAAATAATCATTTCCTAAGTTATTTATTATTAATTCAGTCATTAATATTATTATTTATAATTATATTTAGTTCAGTTTATAATTTCGAAATTATTCCTTTTTGTCATTATATACCAACTGTAATTTTGTTATTAATTGCATTTAATTTATCAGTTAGAAATAAAGAGTCAGGTTATTTTCTTGCAATTATTTGTTCTGTTTCTATGGTTTGTATGCTTTATGAAAGAGATTATATAAGTTCAATTATGGGAATTGTAATATTTTTGTTTTCTTTTGAATATTTAGTTAGAAAGTGATTAGGTGATTTTTATGATAAAACATATTAATAGTGAAGAATTTAGTAATAGTTTACTGAATAGTAAAGATACTTTTATTGTTGATTTTTATGCTGATTGGTGTGGACCTTGCAGAATGCTTTCCACAATACTAGAAGAATTAGAAAATATTAATATTTATAAAATAAATGTAGATGATGAACAGGAATTAGCTATGAAATATGGTGTTATGAGTATTCCTTGTCTTGTTTCTTTTAAAGAAGGTAAGGAATATAAAAGATCAGTTGGATTAGTTGATAAAGAAACAATTATTGATTTAACTAAGTAATAACTTTACTTAGTTTTATTTTTATTGCTTTTATTATTAATCTTTTATATAATATTTTTTAAGAGGGTGATGAAATGAAAGGTTTAGTTGGAAGAATATTAATTGGGGCATTAGCTGTTTCGATACCTGTTGGGGGTGCAATATATTTTGTTACTCAAAATGGATCAGACGATGAAAATAAGAATTCTCAAGTAGAGAATAAAGAAAAAGATGAAGATAAAGAAAATAAAGAAAAAGATCCAGATAAAAAAAATGATAATGAAAAGCATCCAGGAACTGATGCATTTGATGAAAATGAACATACAATTAAAATTAAAGGATTAAAAGAAGAATATAATAATGATGAAGTAGTTGGATATATTTATATTCCAAATACTAGTATTTCTTCAGTAGTAGTTCAACATAGTGATAATGATTATTATTTAAATCATAGTGCTAAGAAAGAAAGTAATACTGAAGGAGCAATTTATTTAGATTATAGAACTGATATTAATAGTGGTAGAAAGAATATTATTTATGGTCATAATGGAAATAGTAATAATTTAAATGTTCCATTTAGTGAATTAGAAAAGTATTATGACAAAGCTTTCTTTGATCAAAATCAATATGTATATTTAGAAGATGAAAAAGGATTAGGAACATATCAAATATTTTCAGTATTTGTAGAAACTCATGATTCTAATTACATGTATTTAAACTTTAAGAATGATTCTTCGTGGTTTGAACATATTTCTTATTTAAAAAATAAATCAATGTATGATACTGGAGTAGTTGTTGATGCAACAGATGATGTATTATTACTTCAAACTTGTTCTCATAATGAAGCATATTCAAAATATAAAGATAAATATTTAGTAGTAGTAGCTAAAAGAGTATTGTATCAATAATTTATGATATATATATATATAGATTAAAAAGATGTATTTATTACATCTTTTTTCTTGACTTATTTTTTTTAATTGCTATTATATATAATTGGTAAAGTTTTTCTTTACAAATCTTTTGTAATTATTTAGTTTATTTTAGTATTTATTTAGTATAGTATTTATCTTTAGTAGAGTATATTAGTATGTTTATCAAGGGTAATACTTGGTAGTAAATTATATATAAGGAATAATTATAGGCTATTTATTATTATTTAATATATTCTAAAATATAGTATTTTGATTTTATAAGAGATGCAAACTTATAGATTCAAGTTCGTGGTATTATAGTATTATCATTTATTATTTGAGGTAAATATGCTTTTATATTTTATTAATTATATTTATTATATTAGATAAGTATTAATTTAAATTGGGTAGTTATAAGAGTAGGTATTACTTGGCCTGTTTTATTAATGATTGTAGATCTATTAC
Source organism: uncultured Erysipelotrichaceae bacterium (assembly GCA_902793375.1). Classification (GTDB taxonomy): domain Bacteria; phylum Bacillota_I; class Bacilli_A; order RF39; family UBA660; genus RUG13868. The sequence continues at coordinate 47,305 of CADBDE010000008.1, forward strand.
TGGATAATAGAATATAGTCCAAATAATTTGAATATATTATTAATCTAATTGTTTAATTAATAAAATAGACAATTTAGTATCTAAGTCCCTTTTGGGACTTTTTTCTTTGTATATTTATAATATTTTGATATAATTAATAATGTGGGTAATAGGTGAATTATATGAAGACATGTTTAGTACTTGAAGGAGGAGCTTTAAGAGGTTTATATACCGCTGGAGTTCTTGATTATTTAATGGATAAGAAAGTTAATGTAGATTGTATCATAGGAGTTAGTGCAGGAGCATTATTTGGAGTTAATTATTTTTCTAATCAAAGAGGAAGAGGACTAAGATATAATCTTAAATATTGTAATGATAAAAGGTATATGAGTATAAGATCATTATTATTAACTGGAAACATTGTTAATAAGAATTTTGCATATTATAAAGTATCTAATATTTTAGATCCTTTCGATGATGAAACATTTAGAAAAAGTAAAAAGATATTTTATTCTGTTGCTACTAATATAGAAACAGGAGAAGCTGAATATATGAAAATAAATAGCCCTTTAATGCAAATGGAAGAATTAAGAGCAACTTCTGCTATGCCTATGTTATCAAGAATAATAAAAATAGGAAATAATAAGTATTTAGATGGAGCAGTAGCAGATTCTATTCCAGTTAAAAAAGCAATTGAATTAGGATACGATAGAATAGTAGTAGTACTAACTCAACCAGATGGTTTTAGAAAACCTGAATTAACTGATAAAAATATGAAAAAAATAATGATTAAGTATAAAAAATATCCTAAGTTTGTAAAAACAATGCTTAATAGATGTGATAATTACAATAAAACACTAGATTTTATAAAAGAATTAGAGAATAAAAAAGAAATATTTGTTATTAGACCAAGTGAAGATATTAATGTAGATGCAATAAAGAAAACAAAAGAAGATTTACAAAGAGTATATGATGTTGGATTTAATGATATGAAAAAGTGCTATAAATACTTAAATAAGTATCTAACCTAAGGACTTTATAATTTTTATAAAATATGATATAATGATTTAGGTTTCGCTTAAAAGGAAGTGAAATAATGAAAAAATATAAAGATCCATTATTATATAAAATTGTTAGACCAATAGGTAGTGGATTATTTAAAATATTATATAGACCAAAAATAATTGGAAAAGAAAAAATTCCTAAAACTGGTAGAATAGTATTGGCTGGAAATCATAAAAATAATTTGGATTGTATGATGGTTATAGCTTCTACTAAAAGATGTGTTCATTTTTTAGCAAAAATTGAATTATTTAAAGGACCATTAGGCTGGTTTTTTAAAGCAATGGGATTAATACCTGTTAAAAGAAAAATGAAAGATGGGAAAGCACTTCCTGAATCTATTAAATATTTAGAGAATGAAAAACTTATTGGTATATTTCCTGAAGCAACATTTAATAGAGGAGAAGGTGTAATTCTTCCATTTAAAATAGGAGCTGTTAAAATGGCTCATGATACAAATACAAAAATAGTTCCTTTTGTTATAAAAGGAGACTATAAGTTATTTAGAAAAAGGGTAAGAATAGTGTTCTTTGACCCATTTGAAGTTAAATCAGATAATTTAGATAAAGAAAATGAGAAGTTTATGAAATTTATAAAAAAGCAATTAACCGATAGTGAGGTATAACTATGAAAATATTAGATATTTTTAAATTTGGTAAAAAAAATGATTATTCTAAATGGAATGAAATATATAAACAAGAAAAATTAAAATTTAAAGTTCCTGAAGGATCTATTTATACTTTGATTCGTGATCAAGTTAAAGATAGAGAAGGAATAACTGCATATACTTATTTTGGACATTCTGTTTCATATAGAGAATTTATGCGACAAATTGATAATGCTGCAAAAGCTTTTAGAAGTCAAGGTATAAGAAAAGGTGATGTAGTTACTATTTGTATGCCTAACACTCCAGAAGCTGTAATATCTTTTTATGCATTAAATAAAATTGGTGCTATATCTAGTATGATACATCCTTTGTCAAGTGAACAAGAAATAAAAAATTACTTAATTAGTACTGGTAGTGTTATGCTTGTTATGATTGATTTATGTTATGAAAAAGTAGCAGGTATTATTAGAGAGACAGATGTATATAAAACAATTATTGTTTCAGCTGGTAGAAGTATGTCAATGCATATGAAACTTGGTTATATGCTTACTAAAAGTTATAAAATTAAAAAGCCTTTCTTTCAAGGTGAATATCTTCGCTGGAATGATTTTATAGCAAAAGGAAATAATTATAATGGTAGAGTTGAATTTGATGTAGATAAGGATACTCCAGCTGTTATACTTCATAGTGGAGGAACTACTGGTACCCCTAAAGGAATAGTATTATCAAATGGTAATTTTAATTCTGAAGCTGAACAAATTAAAATGTTATTTACTGAATTAGTACCAAGTGATAAAGTACTTGCTATTATGCCAGTATTCCATGCATTTGGACTTGCTGTATCAATTCATGGAGTATTCCATATTGGAGCATGTGTAGATTTAATTCCTCAGTTTGATGCTAAACACTTTGATGATTTAATTATTAAGCATAATCCAGCAATTATTGTAGGTGTTCCAACTTTATTTGAAGCACTATTAAATACAAATAATAAAAAGATGGATTTATCTAGTTTAAAATATATTATAAGTGGAGGAGATTCACTTTCAGAGTCTCTTGCAAATAAAGTAAATGATTATTTGAAAGAACATAATTGTAAAAATAAAGTTATGCAAGGATATGGTTTATCTGAAGCAAGTGGTGCAGTAATCCTTGCTTATGGAAAACATAATGTTATTGGAAGTATTGGAATACCTTTTCCTGGAACAGTTGCTAAGATTGTTAAACCACATACAACTGAAGAAGTTGAAAAACCAGGTGATACTGGAGAAATATGTATTAGTGGACCAACAGTTATGATGGGATATTATAATAATGAAAAAGAAACAAATGATGCTTTACAAATACATGATGATAATAAGATTTGGTTACATACTGGAGATATGGGATACATTAGAAAAGATGGTGTTATATTCTATCAAAGTAGATTAAAAAGAATGATTATATCTTCTGGATATAATGTATATCCACAACAAATTGAAACAGTTATTGAGTCTCATGAAGCAGTTATGAAGTGTACGGTTATAGGTATTCCTCATAAATATAAAGTACAAGTTGCTAAGGCAATTATAGTACTAAAAAATGGGTATACTGAATCATCTAGTATAAAGAAAAGTATTAAAGAATTGTGTGAAAAGAATTTATCTAGATTTTCTCTTCCATACGAATATGAATTTAGAAAATCACTTCCAAAGACTTTAATTGGTAAAGTAGATTTTAAAAAGCTTGCTGAAGAAGAGGAGAATAAAGAATAGTATGAGTGATAATATTAATGATAGAGAGAAATTACCAGAAAGAGGTTATAAGTTCTTAAAAGGAGCTTTAGGATGGTTTTATAAGTTTTGGTACAATCCAAAAGTATATGGAGCTGAAAACATTCCAATGGATGGACCAGTTTTAGTAACTGCTAATCATAAACACGTAATGGATCAATGTTCAATAATAGTCAAGACTAAAAGAGTAATTCATTATATGGCTAAAAAAGAATATTTTGAAGGAAAAGCAGCTTGGTTTTTCAAAATGGCAGGATGTATTTGTGTAGATAGAAGTATTCATGATGATACTGCTAAAGGAGCTGCTTTAAGAACTCTTGAACAAGGTGGTGCTATTGGGCTTTTTCCAGAGGGAACAAGGAATAAAACAGATGCTTTCTTACTTCCATTTAAGTTTGGAGCTGTGTCTATGGCACAAAAAACTGATGCTTATTTAGTACCTGTTGGAATAAGTGGAGATTATAAATTTAGAAGTAAAAATTTAAGACTTTATATAGGGAAACCATTTAAAGTAGGAAAGATGACTTTAGAAGAAGCTAATGAAAAACTTGCTAAAGAAATTGGTGAATTAATGAAAAAAGGAAATAATAATTAATATAATTATTATTTTTTTTTTTTTGTTTATAAACTAAATCTTATAAGATCGATTATAATAAAAAAAATGTAGTATTATATTATTAGTTATAATATTTGGAGAATTTAGGGGAGAAATATCACAAGACTTTTTAAAATTTAAGAATAGTGTTGTTTCTAGTATTACAGGAGAATTAAGTGGAATATTATCAAAATGTAGTGGATTAATTGGGAAAATAGAAGAACTTGAAAGTATTAATAAAGAAATTGAATCATTACAATCTATTATCAGTATGAATAGTGGAGATGCAGAATATCATTTATATAATGATCAATGGACACATGGTAATGTTGGTGATTTAGCATTTGCCGAAAAAGTAAAAGATGAGATGTGTAAATTAGAACCTATTTTTATTGACTTGAATGAAAAATATGTAGTATTATGATAATAGGTGATAATTATGGATAACGATGATAATATAGAAGAATTATCAGAAGAGACCTTGGTTGTAAAATCGGATGGAATTAATGATGTTTGCTCTAGTTGGTCTTCTTCGATTTCTTCATTAAACCTTGGGTCTATTAATGTTGCAGGAACTTTTGCTCCTTTAACAGAAAATGGAATAGCAACAGGATTAATACCTAGCTTAGCTGAAGCTATTAAAAAACTTGAATCTTCATCTCAAGAGATTTCAGGAACAATTACTAGTTTAGTTGAAGAACAACAAGATATAGATACAAGAGGAGAAAGCGATGCTAGTAATAGAACAACTTTTAATACAACTGGCGGCGGAGGCACTAGAGGTTCTAATAGTACCGTTGAAACTAGTTATGATGAGACAGAAAATAATGAATTAGTTGAAGATTTTAAAAACGAAAATGAAAATGTAGAAATGGACGATGAAGAAGCAATTGGTGCAGCTGCATCACTTGAAAAATTACGTACTGAATTTGACAATGAAATAACGAAATTAGATGATGATAGTCAAATTGGATTTATAAATGATTTGATAAATATTTCTGGACGTTCTTTAAGTGAATTATTATATGATGAAAAATATTCTCAGTATTTAAAAGAAAAAGTATTAAATAGTGTATATTTAACTGATGATTTAAAGAATATCATTTCTCAAATGGATGAGAATGAAGTTCAGGTTTGTATAAAAAATATGTTAACTAACGGAGATGCAATAACTGATTTTTCTAAAATTGTATTAACTGTATTTGAAAGTAGTTTAAATAGTAATACAAGTGATTATTTATCATCTCAAAAAGCTGATGAATTATTTAGTTCATTATCAAATATTTCAGAAGATAAAGTTCAGGAAGGTTTATCAAATTTATATATGGGAAATGTTGATGATAGTGTAAGTAATGAAGTGATTTATTTTACGAGAAATTATATAGATGTCTTAGCTACTGCAGAGAACACTACAAGTGAAGATATTTTATCTAATTCAAAGTATAAAGAAATACTAGATGTATGTACAAAAGATTTGAAAAAAACATTTTCTTATTTAAAAGCATCAAATGGTTTAGGACAAGAAGTTTCTAAAAATTTATGTTCTAAGTTGATGATTGAGGAGAGTTAATATGAGAGATATAGTAATTAATTGTAGAAAAGTATATGAAGTTGGCTCACTTTATAAAAATAAATCAGATGAAATTAATATTATAGAGAACAATTTAAAAAAAATTTCAGATAATATTAAAAGTGCATGGTCTGGTGCTGATAGTCATAATTTTATTGAATCTTTTGAAGCTCACATATATGAACTTGAAAACTTAAAAAATTATTTAGAAGGTAATTCTAAGTTATTAAAAAATAATGCTTTAGAACATAATCAGTCAAATAATAAATATGCTTCAAGATTAGAAAGAAGGAATTATAATGGATAATATTTCTATTAATGTTGAAAGTATTGTTACAGAAACTGAAAAAATAAAAAAAGAAAAAAAGAATTTAGAAGATGTTTTAAATAACCTATATAAACAAACTGATGCATTAAAAGAATACTGGCAAACAAGAACAAGTGATGAAGTGTTTTCAAGTTTTAGTGATTTTAAAAAACATTTTGAGAATGTAATTAATTATTTGAGCAACGATATTGACTTTTTAGAAAAAACTGTTAAAGCATCGTATCAAACAAATGAAGAATTAACAAATAAAGAAATAGACTCTAATATTACAATATAAGGAGGAGTTATGGGAATAATTTCAGCAGACTTATTAAAATTTAAAAATAGTGTTGGACCGTCAATTGGAAATATGCAAAGTACTGCTTCAACTTTACAAGACAAAGTTGGAAATTTACTTAATTTAAATAATAGTGCTAAAAATGGAATAGATTCTTATTATAATAGTGATATGAAAGATGCTGTTTTAAGTTCTTTTGATTCATTAAATAGTGATTGTAGTTCTGTTGTTTCTAGTATTACAGGAGAATTGAGTGGTATTCTATCTAGTTGTAGTGGATTAATTGGTAAAATAGATGAATTAGAAAAAATAAATCAAGAAATAGAAAAATTACAAGCTATTATAAATAGTAATCATGGAGATGATGATGGTTCAAGATCAAGAAGAAGTAATGCTCAAAGTCAACTAAATCAAAAAAATCAAGAATTTGAATCAAAAGAAAAAGAAGCAGAATCATCTCTTCAAAGTTTAAAATCATCTGGAGGTTCAATTGCATCTACAACAAGTAGTTCTTCTTTATCTACTGGTAATTCTATTTCAGATGCACCAACTGGAAGTTCATTTAAACTAGAAGAAATAAATGTAAATGGTAAAAAAATGCTTTGTTATATATATAGACCTAAATATAATAAAGATGTTGGAAAACTTCCTATAAACATGCATATGTATGGAATTGGATTTGATAATAAAGGTACTAACTATATGACATATGGACAAATGGGAAAGTATTTAAAAGAAGGTTCAGTTAAACCATCTGGTATTGTAGTTATTCCATATGTTCAAAATGGAAGACAATATGAAAGTAAAGAATTTCGTGATTTACTTGCTAAACTTCCTTTTGAAGTTGCTAAAAAATATAATGGTGATGAAGAAAGAGTATCCTTATCAGGAACAAGTTATGGAGCAGTTACTTCATATAGATTAGTTAAGGAAAACCCTGGCAAATTTTCTGCTATTATTGCAGCATGTGGCGCAGGAGATATTGATGAATCGTTTAGTGGTATGAAAGTAATTAACTATTCAGGTAGACAATCTGCAAATAACCATACTGATTGTAGATATATAAAGAAGCAAACAGAAGCTATTAATGCCGTTGGTGGATCTGCTGAGTATCATCAATATGATAATCAATGGGCTCATGGAAATATAGGTAATTTAGCATTTGCTGAAACAACAAAAAATGAATCAGGTCAAGTTGTATCTATAATTGAAGAAGCATTTAAATATAAAAGAAATAAGAATGCAAGGTCAAATACTACTAAAGCAGATAATTCAAATAAGAAAAAAGGAGCTTAAGAACTCCTTTTTTTGTTATTGAATTTGTTGTGTGTTTTGTTGCATAGTAGATGAATTTGTTTGTTTCCCTGTTTGTGGGGTAGGAGATGCTTGAATATTCTGTTGCATCATTTGTGGAGCTTGTTGTTGTGTATTTTGTTCATTTATCTTCATTTTCATTTGTTCTTGTATATCTAAATTTGGCGCCTGTGTGCTTGGTACTGGAGTTGGTTCATGTTTTACTTCTTGTTCTTGTGGTTTTACTTCTTGAACTTCTTCTTTTTCTTGGTTTTCGTTATTACTTAGTGCATTATTTACTATTGGACCTTGAGATAAAGAAATAAAAGAATCTATTGAACTTGCAACTTTTACTTCTTTAGCTTGTCCTTGTACAGTTCCTACGTTACTATCTACACCTAATTGATTACTAATATTCATTTTATTATTTTCTTCATTTTGTTCTTGTTTAATTTCTTTTGGCTTTTCTATACTATACATTTCATTCATTTTTGTATTTGCAACATTTAAAGCATCTTGCTTAACTGCTTCATAATCAATGTCTTCTGTTTCTAATTCAATCGTATCACTAAAAGCGTAATTTGTTGTAAATAGAAGAATTATTACAAATATTTCTGCAATGGAAGTTACTGAATATAATTTAGATGTAAATTCATTAGTTTCTTCAACTGTAGAAAAATTAAATCCTCCATAGTTTTTATATCCATAAACATTAGGTAATGTATCTACCATATAAGATTTAACTTGAGTAATTATTGCTAATATAACATTTAATACTAATATTCCAACAGCAATATATTTTAAAATAGTAGTTATTTTATTATTGGCTTTTATAACCATTATAAGTGATAAAGCAGTTACTCCTATAAATGTACTATTTAAGAATTGATATATATTTACTAACCAATCAGCATTTGTATCAAATAATGCCATTATGATAGAAATTACAATTGGAATACTCATATAAATAGGAATAATCCTTATAATATAATTATTATCATTTCTTTCCAAGCAATATGCACATATTGCAATAGATATTATAGGTAATATATTAGTAGTAAATATAGCAAAAATTTTAAAAGCAAACATATAAAAATCATAATTACCTTTGTTTGTAAGAAGATCTTCTACATCCATAAAAGTTATAATAATTACCATTATTCCACAAAACGCTATTAAAATAGACATTACTCTCATTAAGTTTTTCATATACTCAACTCCTTATTATACATATATTAATTTATCACATTTAATGATATTTTACAATATTCATTTCTCTATGATATAATGTTAACCAGGTGATATTATGAAAATTAAATATGATTTAATTCATAAAGATAAAAATACAGAAGCTAGACTTGGTAAAATTCATACAAATTATGGTGTATATGATACTCCAATGTTTATGCCTGTTGGAACTCAAGCTACAGTTAAAACACTTTCTCCTGAGGAGTTACATGATGTAAATGCGGGAATAATTCTTTCAAATACATACCATTTGTGGTTAAGACCAGGTGAAGATATTGTAGATGAAGCTGGTGGACTTCATAAGTTTATGAATTGGAATGGACCAATTTTAACTGATTCGGGAGGATTTCAAGTTTTTTCTTTGGCAAAACCAAAAGATATAACTGAAGAAGGGGTTAAATTTAAAAATCAGTATAATGGAGATAGTCTTTTATTAACACCTGAAAAATCAATTGAAATTCAAAATAAACTTGATAGTGATATAGCAATGAGTTTTGATGAATGTGTTGGATTTCCTCATACTAGAAAATATGTTGAAGAATCAGTAGAAAGAACTTTAAGGTGGGCTAAAAGAGGAAAAAATGTATTTAATAATCCTAGGCAATCTTTATTTGGTATTGTTCAAGGAGCGGAATTTGAAGATTTAAGAAAACATTGTGTTGAAGAACTTGTTAAAATGGATTTTGATGGATACTCAATTGGTGGAACTGCTGTTGGTGAACCAAAAGATTTACAGTATTTACAAGTAGAGTATTCTTGTAAATATTTACCAAAGGATAAAGTTAGATATTTAATGGGAGTAGGGGATCCAATTGATATTGTAGAAAATGTTATAAGAGGTGTAGATATATTTGATTGTGTATCTCCAACACGTCTTGCAAGACATGGACATGCTTTAACTAAATATGGAAAAATAAACTTAAAAAACACTAAATATAAAAGAGACTTTACTCCAATAGATGAAACATGTGATTGTTATGCTTGTAAGAATTACACTAAGGCATATATAAAACATTTAATTAATGCTGAAGAAACATTTGGAGCTAGATTATTATCTATTCATAATATAAGATACTTGATTCGTTTAACTGAAGAATTAAGAGAAGCAATAAAAAATGATAGAGTACTTGAATATAGAGAAGAGTTTATAAAAAATTACTATGGAGGAAAGAAGAATGAAGGGTAAATATGTTCCACATGGTGTTTGTTCAACATTAATAGAGTATGAAATAGATGATAATGATGTTATTAGTGAATTAACTGTTACAAATGGTTGTAATGGTAATTTAAAAGGAATATCTAAACTATGTAAGGGAAGAACAGTTGATGAAGTAATACAATCCTTAGAAGGTATTAAATGTGGTTATAAAAATACTTCATGTCCTGATCAAATAGCAAAAGCATTAATTGATTTTAAAACAAAAACAAAAAATTAATTTTTTGTTTTTTTATTTATTCCAATAATACTTCCAATTATAGATAGAATAGAAATAATTGCGTAATATATTACTTTTAAAAATGTAATATTTTTAATAAATAATAGATTGATAAATAAAAATATAAAAACTATAAGACTTCCTAGTTTAATTCCTTCTAAATATCCGTTTTTTTCTTTATTTTTTCCTAATTTATAACTATATATAGTAATAGAAATAAATATTATAAATAATTGTATAAAAGATAATATTTTTTCATTAATTATATTATTATATGATAAAAAAGATAATATAATTGTAAAGATTATATATATTATAATAATTTTTATGAAACTAATTAAATATTTCATTGTTTTCACCCATTTAAATATATGCATTTGAATAAAATAATATTATTCTAATCATTATTTATATGGTGATATTATGATTATTAGATTATTATTTGTTCTTTTTATAGTATTTATTACTAAAATATTTATTGCTAGGTTTGATTTTAATGATTATTTTAATATAACAGTTTCATTTCTATTTATTCTTTTTAATTATATATTTATCATTTATGGTAGTAAAAGAGTAGTGCTTTTAATTCTTCTAATTGCACTTTTTTTAATAATATATTCATATAATAAGCTTGATAGTAGTAATTCATCAATTGTAATTATTAATGGGAAAATAAATTTTAGAAATATGATTAAGAATAAATATAGTATTCTTCAATTATTAAAAGACTTAAAGAATAATAAAATAATTTTAAATAATAAAGTATGTGGTATTATAGTTAATAATAAAATAGAACTCTATTATAAAGAATATATTAATAGGCCAATATCTTTAATAATAAATGGAAGTATTTGTTATAAAGAATTAGAATTAATTGGAAAAGATGAGAATTGGTTAAATAAAAAGATTAGTAATATAGATATAAATTCAATAATCTATTCTTTTTATATTGGAAAAGTTTTATATATAATAAAAAAATAGGTTTACTTTGGTTAAACCTATTTATATGTTTCTTTCTTTATTTGTTCAATATTGTATTTCATTAATGAAAAGTATGAAGTTTCATGACTTTGCCTTTCAGCATCATTTATACTATCTAATCTTTTAATTTTAATCTCAGTTAAGTTTTTATTATTTTCAAGTAATTCTTTAACTGTTTCATTATTTTCAGTGTTTTCAAGAGAATAAATATATTTTATTACATTATTATTTATATAATTATTAACTTCTTGTAATGTCTTTTCAATTGCTGTGTTATCATCATCAAGTGATATTACATTAAAACCATATTTCTTTAAATAATTTAATGATTTATTTGAAGTTAGTATAGTTTTATAACTTGCATTTTCTGCAGTAAGTTTTATTTCTGCATCTAGCATAGATAACTCAAGTTTTAATTTTTCGTAGTTTTTATCAATTTCTTTTATTAAATAATTATTATTAATATATTCTGCTAAACCATTTTTAACATTTAATGCTACCATTAATAAGTTAGAAGGATTTAACCATAATTCATCAATATAATCTGGTTTCATTCCTAAACTACCATCAATAATTAATAAATTCTTATTTCTATTTAATAAATTAACTGCAATATCTTTATCTCTTCCATAACTAACATATACAAATAAATCTTTTTTACTATAATTATCTAATGCTTTATCAGATAGTTTATAAGTGTAAGTATCTATTCCATCTGGATAAATAGAACTAATATCGGCATGTTCTCCATATAACGTTTTTAAAATATATTCAAGAGGATAACTAGTAGTAATAATATCTATATCTTCCATATTATCAACTTTAAATATATTACATCCACTAAATAATAGTAATGCTAGAATTGGTAAAATAAATAACTTAATCTTTTTCATTTTTAACTCTCCTTTTTGGTACTGGGTCATATCCACTATTTTTATTGAATGGATTGCACCTTGCTATTCTTTTTATTGCCATAATACTTCCTTTAATTGAACCATATTCATTTATAGCATCAATTGCATAATTAGAACAAGTTGGTTGAAACTTACAATAACTATGACTTGAAAGTGGCGCTTTTTGATATATCTTAATTAATTTTACTAGTATTTTCATATCATCACAACCATATATATTTTACTATTAAATAAATATTTAATCAATATTATAAAAAGTATTTAATAAAAGATTTAATTTTGTTATAATTGTTTTGGTGATTATTATGGATAAACTATTTGAGAGATTAAGTATTAAACCAAATAATATAAAATATTATAATACAGCTTTTCAACATTCTTCATATGTAAATGAGAATCATTTAAAAAATGATTATGAAAGATTGGAATTTTTAGGAGATGCTGTTTTAGAACTTGTAATGAGTGATTATTTATATAAGAATATGAATGTTGAAGAAGGGGATATGACAAAATTAAGAGCTAGTTATGTTTGTGAAAATGCGTTATATGAATATTCAACATTTTTAGGATTAAGTGAATTTATTAAAGTTGGACATGGTGAGGAAATAGATGGAGGAAGATTTAAAAAAGTAATTATGGCTGATATATTTGAAGCTTTAATGGGGGCTATATATCTTGATTTAGGTTTTCTTACAGTAAAAAAAGTAATTTTAGATATAACTGTTCCTTTTATAGAAAATCCTAATATAGTATTCTTTAATGATTATAAAAGTGCTTTGCAAGAATTTGTTCAAACAGAGCAAAGAAGCTTAATATATAATATAATTAGTGAAAGTGGACCTGCACATAATAAAAGTTTTACATCTGAAGTAAGAATAGATGATATAGTGTATGGTGTTGGAACAGCTGGAAGCAAAAAAGAAGCTGAACAAGAAGCGGCAAAAGATGCTTTAAAGAAATTAGCAATTAAGTAATTGTATTTTTTATTGGAATTTGATATAATTAACAAGGTATTTTCTTATAAGTAAAAAAGAAAGGAGAGTTATTTTTGAGTAAAATAAAGATTTTTAGTTTAGGCGGACTTAATGAAACTGGTAAAAATATGTATGTTGTTGATGTAGATAATAACATATTTATTTTTGATGCAGGTTTAAAGTACGCTAATGATAAAATGTTAGGTGTAGATTATATCTTACCTGATTATAGTTATATAAAAAATAATGTAAAAAATGTTAAAGGTATTTTTTTAACACATGGACATGATAGTAATATGGGAGCAGTTGCTGATATATTATTTGATCTTCCAGATTTACCAATTTATGCTACTAAATTTACTATGGAAATACTAAAAGATGATTTAAAAGAGAATAATATAGTAGCAAATAATTTAAAAGAGATTAGACCACATTCAAAAATTAGTTTTGGGGAATTAGTAATATTTCCAATAAGTGTTACTCATTCAATTCCAGATGCTGTTTGTTTTGTTTTATATACAAAAGATGGTGCAATTGTATACACTGGTGACTTTGTGTTTGATTCTACAATGATGGGATCATATAAAACAGATATTGGGAAACTTGCTTATGTTGGAAAACAAGGGGTATTGTGTTTATTATGTGAGTCTATATACGCAGAAAAAGAAGGACATACAAGTCCAAAAAATAGAGTTACAAATTTTATAAAAGAAGTATTTATTAAAAATGAAAATAGAGTAATTTGTACTATTATGACTGCACATATCTATCGTATTCAAGAAATATTTCATGAAGTAGAAAAAACAAAAAGAAAAGTTGTTATAATGGGTAAGAATCTTCAAAGTTTAATAAATAGATCAATAGATGAAGGATATATTAAATTTGATAAATCAAGAATTGGAGATTTATCAAATGTTAATGATAAAGATGTTGTTGTATTAATATCTGATGGTAAAGAAAAACCTTTTATGAATTTAGAAAGAATTATAAGAGGATTTGATAAATATATTAAGTTAAGAGATACTGATACTATATTTATTACTGAACCACCTTATGAAGGTATTGAAAAAAGAACAGCTCTAATTATGGATGAAATTGCAAAAAAAGATGTAAATGCTGTTAGTTTAGATGCTAAAAAACATTTACTTCATCATTCATCAAGAGAAGACTTAATGTTAATGATTAATTTGATGGATCCAAAGTATTATTTCCCTGTAAAAGGTGAGTATCGTCATCAAGTTAAAAATGCTGAAATAGCAGAGCGCCTTGGAATGCCAAAAGAGAATATAATTCTTAAACAAAATGGAGATGTAGTAGAGTTTGTTGATGGAGTTCTTCAAGAAACATATGAACATATTCCAATAGATGAAATATTAATTGATGGTAAGAGTCAAGGAGATATTGGAGAACTTGTTTTAAAAGACCGTGAAATGCTTGGAGAAAGTGGAATAGTAATAGTAAGTTGTACACTTGATAAACTAACTAAAAAGATATTAGCAGGACCTGAGATATTAACACGTGGATTCGTTTATGTTAAAGAAAGTGGAGAACTTATTAAAGAGACAGAAGATATTTGTCGTGAAGTAATCGAAAATAATATTTTTGTTGGTGAAACAAAAGTTGATTATACACAAATAAAAAATGATGTTAGAGAAAAATTAGGAAAATACTTTTATAAAGAAACTGAATGTAAACCAATGATAATAACAGTTATTCAAGAAGTTTAATAAATGTAAATTAGATATGAAAATATCTAATTTTTTTTGTATTAGTTTAAATAATATGATATTCTTAAAATAGGTGATAATATGAAAAAGAAAAATGGATTTACATTAATAGAGTTACTTGCAGTTATCATAATTCTAGGAATATTAATGATAATAGCAATACCAAGTGTAACTAGGTATATTAGTGACTCTAGAAAAAATGCTTATATTGATACTGCAAAAGAAATAATTGCTGGTGCAAGAAACTTAGTAAATGAAGGAAAATTAGAGATGTATGATACAAGTACAGCATATTATTTGCCTAGTTCTTGTATTAAAACAGAGAATGCAAGTAAAAGCCCATATGGGGAATTCGTTAAAGATAAAACTTATGTAGTAGTAACATATGATGGAAAAGGTTTTGAATATTTTTGGGTAAGTTTAGATGAAACAGGAACTGGAATAAAAAATATAACAAGTGTTGATCAATTAGATATAGATGACATAGAAAGTGATTTAACAGCTGAAGATATTGAAATAGGTGTTATATTTAATGATAAACAAAATTATGCAATAATTGAAAATGACTGTAAAACATATAATACTGAAGAAGCAACTTTTGCTGGTGCTGCTGGAGTAATATATAAGAAGCTTAATGTAGAAACTGGATATTCAAGAAATTCAAAATTGGTAAAAGTAGTACATGATAATGGTGATGTTGATTATAGATATCAAGGATCATCTCCTCAAAATTTTGTTAGATTTAATAATGAGTTATGGCGAATCATTGGAATATTTGATGGCAAATTAAAATTATTTAGATATATTAGTTTGTATCAAACTATAGATACGTTTAATAGATGGGGAAGTAATGCTATTTGGGATTCTTCAGATGTAAAAAATTATCTAAATAGTGAATATTATGATACAATACAAAATGAGTATAAAAATATGATTGATGAAAATACTACATGGTATTTAGTTGGACCATCAAATAATGATTTATCAAAAGAGCAATTCTACCTTGCAGAGAGAAATCAATCCAATGTTGATAATAATTACAGTTTTACTTCAAATACTACAAAAATAGGGTTGATTTATCCAAGTGATTTTGGTTATGCAGCATATGAAAAAGAAAGTGTTGAAGATAATTATTGTCCAAAAAATCAATTACTAAGTAATTATTCAATAACTAACTGTTATTATAATAATTGGATAAATATGACATCAAATTATACTATTTCGAAACAAAAAGGAAAAAACAAAGTACTTGCAATTATTAATCAAAGCATAAGCGATACAACGAGTACAAATCCATATAAAGCTTATCCAACGCTTTACTTGAAAAAGGATGTAAAAATTATTGGTGGAGATGGAACAGATTCAAAACCTTTTATATTATCTTATAAATAAAAACTGAATTTTTCAGTTTTTTTTATTATCATATTATTTTAATTAAAAATTTGTTGAATTTTGTATTCTACTATGTTATAATTTGGTAGTAAGCGACCTATGGAAGGAGGGGAAAAGAAATGGCACAAGTACAAGTATCCGTTAAGAATGGTAATTTGGATCTAGCTTTAAGAAGACTTAAACAAAAATTAGCAAGAGAATCTGTCCCTTCTGAATGCAAGAAAAGAGAATTTGCAGTAAAACCTGGAGATAAAAAAGAGAAATAGACAAAATAGAGACTAGTATATAGTCTTTTTTTATGTTAAAATTTATTAAGGAGATGATATTATGTACGATAAAATAAAAAGTGAAATAGTTACGGCTATGAAAGAAAAAGATACTTTAAAACTTCAAACTCTAAGAGGTATTAAAGGTGATGCTGATATGGAGCATATCAATAAAAAAGTAGAAATTAATGACGAGTTAATGATTAATGTATTATCTCGTGGAATTAAAACAAGAAAAGAATCAATTCTAGAATTCGAAAAAGGTGGAAGAGACGACTTAATTGAAAAAACAAACAAAGAAATTGAATTATTACAAACATTCTTACCTAAACAATTATCAAGTGAAGAAGTAGAAAAGATTATTGATGATGTATTTAAGAAAGTAAATCCAACAAGTGAAAAAGAAATGGGACTTATTATGAAAGAAGTAACTCCTTTAGTTAAAGGAAAAGCTGATATGAAAGAAGTAAGTAACATTATTAAAGATAAATTAAAGAACATTTAGTTCTTTTTTTCTTTATTTTATAATACTTTTAACTAGGTGATACTTATGCTTAAAAGTATTAATAAAATTATTAAAAATAATATTTTTTCTATTAATATTATTGAAAATACAATAGATATTAATAATTTTATAGACATTACAATACTTGAATCAAATAAAATAGTACTAGAAATACCTAATGGATATTTAAGAATCTATGGAAATAATTTAACAGTAAGTAAATTATTGGATAAAGAAGTAATGATTAATGGAAGTATAACTTCATTGGAGTTTAAATAATGTTTAATAGTACTTATTTATTAAGTATTAAAGGAAAAGATGTTAAAAGATTCTTAAAAAGTTTATATAGAAGAAATATATATTTTATAAGTATTACTATTACTAATAATGAATTAATATGTAAGATAGATGAAATAAACTATAATAAATTAAAAGATATTAAAACTTCTTATGAAATAAAAGTTTTGAAAGTATATGGTTTTAAAAGAATAATTAATTCTATTAAATATAATGTAATTTTTATTATTTTTTTTATTATTGGTATGATATATTTAATTTTTTTAAAAAATATAATATTTAAGGTAAATATAATTCATGATGATAAGAAATTGGTTGAAATTATTAAGAATGAATTAGATGAATTAAATATTAAGAAATATTCTTTTATCAAAAGTTATGATTATATACAAAAAGTAAAAGAAAAAATATTAAATGATAATTTAGATACTCTTGAATGGATTGAAATTGAAAGAGTTGGTGGAGTATATAATATAAGATTAGATAAAAGAATAAAAAATAGTGATGAAAAGAAAAGTAATTTAAGACATTTGGTAGCAAAAAAGTCAGGGATTATAAAAAAAATAATTGCTAAAGATGGAGAAATAATAAAAAAAGTAAATGATTATGTAAATAAGGGAGATATTATAATTAGTGGGGAAATACATAAAGGTGAAGATATAAAGAATAATTTATCTGTTAATGGTAAAGTCTATGCAGAAGTATGGTATAAAGTTAGAGTAAATTTACCATTATATTACTATGAAGAAAAGAAAACAGGAAATGATATTAATACTATAAAAATAGAATTTCTAAATAAAGAATATAATATATTTAATAAAGAATATAAAAATAAAAGATCAAATAAAAAAGTCTTATTTAGTGACTTTTATAATATGTTTAGTATTAATTATAGTAAAGATGAAGAATTAAGTATAGTAGATCAAGTAAATACTATAGATAAAGAAAAATATGCAATTATATTAGCAAGAGATAAGATTATTAATCATCTTGACACTAATGAGTATATAATCTCTCAAAAAAAATTGAAAACAACAATAAATAATAGTACAATTAATGTAGAAGTGTTTTTTAAAGTTTATGAAGACATTTCTAGTTATAGTTATTATAGTTTAAATTAAAGGTTGTGATTTAATGTTAGAGTCACTATATTCTAATTTTAAAAATATATTTAATACAACGTGGCCAATGGTATTTGTATCATTAGTAATACTTGTATCATTTAGATTATCTTATCTTTATAAGAATAAAGCTAAAGTAGTTTTATATAAAGAAATATTTCTTTTCTTTTTTGCGTTTTATATTTTATGTTTATTCCAAATAGTAACATCGACTGATATTTCAGCGTCATATGGGAATAATTTTATACCGTTTAAAGAAATAATGAGATACAAGCCATTTAGTGCATTATTTATAAAAAATGTAATAGGAAATATGCTTCTATTTTTACCATATGGATACTTTGTTGGAAGGTATTTTGCAGGAAAAAGTAAAGCATTAAGTATTTTTTTGATAACTCTTGCATCATGTGCAATTGAGTATACTCAATTATCTATTGGACGAGTATTTGATGTAGATGATATATTACTAAATGTAATTGGAGGATCTTTAGGATATTTCTTATTCTTATTTTCTAATAATGTATATGATGATATGCCTAAAGTATTTAAATCACTTTGGTTTTTAAATACTGTATTTATAATATTATTAATATTATTTTTTGTATTTTTAGGATTTTTATTAACATAAGGGGGATTTATGAATATTGAAGTAGTTAATTTATTAGATAGAAAAGTAAATTATTTGAGTGAATTAAAAAAATTTTTAGAAAATGTTTGTCATGATGAAAAATTAGATAATGTTATGTTTAATGTTATTATTGTAGATAATCCAAAAATTCATGAAATAAATAGAGAATATAGAGGAATAGATAGGGAAACTGATGTAATTAGTTTTGCTTTAGAAGATGATAAAACATTTAATAGAACTGATATTAGAATTCTTGGAGATATTTATATATCAATTGATAAAGTAATTAGTCAAAGTGAAGAATATGGACATTCTTTTAAAAGAGAATTATTCTTTTTAGCACTTCATGGACTTCTTCATCTACTTGGATATGATCATATGAAGAAAGAAGATGAAATAATCATGTTTGGAAAACAAGAGGAGGTATTAAAGAAATATGGCATCGAAAGGTAAAAATTTAAAAAGTAAAAATGTATTTCAAAGTTTTAAATATGCTTTTTCTGGTTTAAAATATGGGTTTATTAATACTAAAAACTTACATATAGATTTATTATTTATAATAGCAGTTATTGTATGTGGTTTTTTATTTAGAATATGTTTTATAGAATGGATTGCTATTATACTTTGTATTTCAGTTGTGGTGTCATTAGAACTTATTAATACTGCAATAGAAGAAGTAGTTAATCTTGCAAGTCCTGATGTACATCCGCTTGCTAAGGCTAGTAAAGATGTTGCAGCAGGCGCAGTTTTATTCTCAGCAATTATGACTGCTATAGTTGGATTTATTATTTTCATTCCAAAGTTTATTGATTTATTTTAGGAGGAATTATGAAAGAGAAGTTAATTAATTTATTAAATAATAGTTATGCTCCATATTCTAATTTTAGAGTTGCTGCTATATTAATTTGTAAAGATGGAAGAGAGTTTATTGGAGTTAATGTTGAAAATGCTGCATATGGAGCTTGCATTTGTGCTGAGCGAAGTGCAATAGTATCTGCTGTTAGCAATGGATATAAAAAAGGTGGTTTTAAAGAATTATTTGTAATGTGTGATAATAAAAAAATTGGAATGCCTTGTTTTGAATGTAGACAAGTTTTTGTTGAACTTTTTGAAAAAGATATGAAAGTTACTTGTATGAACCCAGATGGTGAAACAATTGTTAAAACAGTAGAAGAATTAGCACCATTTCCATTTGATAGTGAGGATTTAAAGTAATGAAAAGTGGTTTTGTAAGTATTGTTGGAAGACCAAATGTTGGTAAAAGTACTTTATTAAATACCCTTCTCGAAAGAAAAATTGCAATTACTTCTAATGTATCTGGTACAACTAGAAATATCATTCAAGGTATTTATAACGATCAAGACTCTCAAATTGTTTTTATCGATACTCCAGGTATTCACAAACCAGTAAACAAGCTTGGTGCTGTTATGAATAATCAAGCTTATCATATGATTGATGAAGTAGATATTATTCTATTTTTAGTAGATGTAACTAAAAAATATGGAAAAGGAGATTCTTTTATTTTAGATAAAATAAAAGATTTAAAGAAACCTATATTTTTAATTCTTAATAAAGTAGATTTAATAGATAAAAAAGAATTATTTAAAATTATAAATGAATTTAATGAATTATATAAATTTGATGAAATAATACCTATATCATCTTTAAAAAATGATAATATTGATGATTTAATTAATACTATTAAGAAGTATTTACCAAGAGATGGTATTTTATATAGTGAAGATTTAATTACTAATATAAGTCGTGATTTTTATATTTCTGAAGTAGTAAGAGAAAAACTATTAAGACTTACTAAAGATGAAGTCCCACATACTGTAACTTGCGTTACAGAGTCATTCGAAGAAAATGAGAAATATATTAATATTGGAGTATTAATAATTGTAGATAGAGAAAACTTAAAAAAGATTATTATTGGTAAAAATGGACAAATGCTTAAAAAAGTTGGAATATATGCAAGAAGTGATATAGAAGAGTTTCTAGGTAAACAAGTTAATTTAAAAACTTATGTTAAAGTAATTGAAGACTGGCGTGAAAAAGAAAAATATTTAAGAGAATTAGGATTTTATGAATTAAATAATTAAAATATTACCATTATATATATGGTGATATTTTTATGGAAGAAATACTATGGAAGTTATTTAAAAAAACTGGAGATATTAAGTATTACTTAATGTTAAAAAAAGCAGGAAGTGGTAGTAATGATGATAAAAAAAATAGAGGGGATAATAACAAAGGAACAAAATTATAGTGAATCAAGTAAAATATTAAAGATATTTACTAAAGATTTTGGACTTGTTAGTGTTATTTCAAAAGGTTGTAAAAAACCAAAAAGTCCACTTCATGAAGGAAGTAATACTTTAATATATGGAGTATTTGATCTTTCTTATAAAGAAGATGGTTTATCTACTTTAATTGGTATTGATATAAAGAATAGTTTTAAAAATATTAGAATGGATTATAAAGATCTAGCTAAGAAGATGTATGCTTTTACAATAGTAGATATAACGATGCAAGTACTTCCTGATAAAGAAATAGATGATAATGAGAAAAAAGAAATATATGATATTTTAATATCTACATTAAATAAAATAAACGACAATATTAATCCAAGAGTACTATTAAGTATAGTAATGCTTAAATACTTAAACTTTTTAGGTGTTTTACCTAATTTAGATTCTTGTGCTTTTTGTGGAAGTAATTATAACATAATTACAATGGATGCAAGAAGTTTTGGATTTGTTTGTAGTGAATGTTATACAAATGAAAAAATGGTTAATGAGAAATCATTAAAGTTATTAAGAATGCTATATTATGTAGATATAGATAAGATAAAACAACTTGATGTTGGAGAAGAACTTGAAGACATTGAAGAGTTTATTGATAATTATTATGAAGAGCATACAGGTATTTATTTTAATATTAAGAAAAAAATAACTACTCTTAAGAAAATGGAAGGAGTATTATAATGAAAAATGAAAAAGGTTTCACTTTAATTGAAATATTAGCAGTTATTATAATAATTTCTATACTCCTTTTAATTGCAGTTCCTAGTGTATCAAGATATATTGAAGAGTCTCGCCAAAAATCATATGTAACTACAGTTAAAAATACTCTTAAAAGTGCTGGAAGTATGATTTCTAGTATTGATAAAAAGTTAATTAATAAAGAGACTACTTATTATATTCCTATTCAATGTATTAAAGTTGAAAATGGTACTCCCAAATCTCCTTATAATGAATTTGATAATGCTTATATCGTAGCAGGATGGGAAAATAATAATTATGGTATATACTTCTATGGTAGAGATAAATCTGGAGTAGGAGTTAAAAAACTAATAAAAGTTAATGATTTTGAAATAGAAAATATAGAAAAAGATATAAAAAAAGAATCAATAACTTTAGATAAAAAGATAGGAGATACAACTTCTATAATGTTACTTGATGCTAATGATTGTAAGACTATTACTAGTATTGATAATTAAGTAAAATAATGTAAACAGTGTCAAAATAGACACTTTTTTAATTGACATTGACACTAACTTTACTTACAATAAAATTGTAAGAGTAGAGGTGTTTATATATGAAATTAAATGAAAAAGGGTTAACTTTATTTGAAATAATCGCAGTTATTATAATTATAGGAGTAATAGCAACAATTGCAGCTCCAACTATATCTAAATATATTGGAGGAACAAAATTAACTACATTCATAGCATATGAAGATAGTATGGAAGATGCTGCTAAAAATGCTGTTTTGGATTGTGTTGGAAACAATTCAAGTAAATGTGAACTTCCTGATAAAGGAGAAACTAATCAAATAGAGCTTTCATATTTAATTAAAGAAGGGTTTATTGATGAGATTAAACCTCCTAAAGGTGGAACATGTGATTTAAACAAAAGCTTTGTAAGAGTTGAAAATAGAGGTAATCTAAATTATAAATTTAAAGTATGTTTATATTGTGATGAATATACTTCAGATGATGAAATATGTTAAATAATTAAAGCCTAGCAATTGGCTTTTTAGTTTTTGGAGGGAAATATGAATAAAAAAGGATTTACTTTAATAGAGTTATTAGCAGTAATAATAATTCTAGGAATATTAATGATAATAGCAATTCCAAGTGTAACAAGATATATAAGTGATTCAAGAAAGAGTGCTTATGTAGATACAGCAAAAGAAATAATTGGAGGAGCAAGAAACATTGTAAATGGTGGTAAATTAGAAATGTATTCTACCAATACAACATATTATAT
>CADBDE010000009.1 GCA_902793375.1 uncultured Erysipelotrichaceae bacterium
TACGCACCCTTTACACCCAATAAATCCGGATAACGCTCGCTCCCTACGTATTACCGCGGCTGCTGGCACGTAGTTAGCCGGAGCTTTCTTGAAAGGTACAGTCACTCCTATATCATTTCCTATATAGGTCGTTCTTCCCTAACAACAGAGTTTTACAATCCAAAGAACTGTCATCACTCACGCGGCATTGCTCGTTCAGAGTTTC
Organism: uncultured Erysipelotrichaceae bacterium; assembly: GCA_902793375.1. Taxonomy (GTDB): domain Bacteria; phylum Bacillota_I; class Bacilli_A; order RF39; family UBA660; genus RUG13868. Next base: position 206 of record CADBDE010000009.1, read on the forward strand.
CTCCATTGACGAATATCCCTAACTGCTGTCTCCCGTAGGAGTCTGGGCCGTGTCTCAGTCCCAGTGTGGCCGATCACCCTCTCAGGTCGGCTATGCATCGTTGCCTTGGTAAGCCATTACCTTACCAACTAGCTAATACAGCGCAGGCTCATCTCAAAGTAAAGCTTTAAAGGCTCCTTTTACTATACTATAACGAATCATAGTATATATCATCCGGTATTAGCTACCGTTTCCAGTAGTTATCCCAGTCTCTGAGGTAGATAACCCACGTGTTACTCACCCTTTCGCCACTAGGTGGAAAATCCGAATCGCTCTATACAAGTACAGAGTTCAACGGGCCACCTCGTACGACTTGCATGTCTTAGGCATGCCGCCAGCGTTCATCCTGAGCCAGGATCAAACTCTCCAAAAAATTTATCAAGTTTGATTATCATTAATTAAATCCTGACTTAATGTAATTGACGTTTTGCTTAGTTTTCAAAGATCATTTTCACTGCTTTTTGCAGTGCATAAGTAATATATCAAAAATTCTCAGTAAAGTCAACAACTTTTTTTATTTTTTTGACATATTTTTACGTTATGTTCTTTTTCACACACAACGCTCATTAATATATCATAACCAATATATTATTGTCAACAACTTTTTTTATTTTTTCTTCTTTTCGCTGTCAACGTTTAATAGAATAACAAATCCTACAAACTATGTCAACATTTTTTTTAACTTTTTATTTTTTCTTTTAATTCATTATATTTTTTATAGTATTCTATTATTGTTTTTTTGTTAAAAGCTAGCATTTCTTTCTTAGATATATTTATTAAATCTTTTAATTCTTTTTTTAAAATTATATCTATTTCTTCTGGATAATTCATAATTCTTTTATGATATCTATATTCTCCTCTATCTAAAACTTTATAGGAATTATCTGCAAATATTCTTAAATCCAAATCATAGTCTATATATTTAATAGTATTATCTTCTATTATATAAGGAGAAGCCATATTACAATAATAGTATATTCCATCTTCTTTGTTTTGTCCTATTATATTAAACCATCTATCTTTAAAAAAATACAATACTGCTAGTTCTTTTGTCTTCCAAGTTCTACCATCTGACTCAGTTACCAAAGTTCTATCATTTCCAAAAACTAAGTAATCTTCAGTTTCATCTAACAAAACAGCTTCATCCCAAGCTCTATGTAACGAACCATCATGCTTATAACTATGTATTTGATACTTTGATCCAATTTTTAACTTACTCATTTTTATCATCTTCTTCCGTATTTATATCTTGCAATATTACAATATCTTTTTGTAATAAATTTATTGCTCTCAATCAATCTTCTAAAATAGCTTTTATTCTTGTAATATTTTTTATCTTTGTAATCAGGAACCTCTCTTTTTAAATAAGCAAAAGCTTCATCTATAAATTTATTTCCTATTTTTTTATTTTGTTGAGCTCTTTGTTGAATAGTATAATTTGTAATTAAGTCTACTGTAAAAATATCCATATTCTCTTTTAAATAATCATGTTTTTTCATTTTATTTCTTAAATCTTCAATTATATATAAGAAATCAAATACTTTATCATCTCTTGTTGTGGTTTCGCTATTTTTATGAATACAATAATAACTTAAATAACTATTACATTTTGAAATTCTATCAGCATAAAGAAGAGCATCTACCACAAATGGGCTATCTTCATATTTATGTTCTTCATCAAATTTTATACTATTATTAACTATTAATTCTCTTTTATAAAGTTTATTACAAGGACCAGGGTTAATGATTAATAGTAAATCTGGATTCTCTTTCATACTAGAAGAGTTAAAATTACCTATAGATATTTCTAGTAGTTTACCATCTATATCCTTATAATAATTAGATACAACTATAGAGGATTTGTTTTTAATTGCATTCTCATACATTTTTTCACAACAATCCTCTCTAATATAATCATCACTATCAATAAACATTAAATACTTTCCAACAGCTTTATTAATTCCAAAATTTCTTGTTTTTCCTATTCCTTGATTTTTATTTTTAAAATATTTAATTCTATTATCATTATAACTTTTAATTATTTTTTCTGAATTATCATTAGATCCATCATTTATTAATATAACTTCTATCTCTTTTTTAGTCTGATTTAGTAAGGAATCAATACATTTTTTAAGATATTTCTCTGTATTGTATACAGGTACTATTATACTTATATCTACTTTTTCCATTCCCATACTATTTATTTCCTTTCATTTTGTAATAAAATTTAGGAGATATTTTCAACATAGTCTTCTTAATTTTTCTTTTTAAGTTATCATCTAAAAGATTATTATATATTCCTTGTTTTTTTAATTCTTTTAAATATTGCTTATAATCCTTTTTATTTAGTTCTGTTATCTTTAATAACATATTATTAGCTACAAAACTACGAAAGTATTTTTTTTCTCCTTTTATTTTATCTGATTCTTTAATTAGAAAATTATAGTGAATCATCATATCATGGGATTTCCTTTTTGTCCATTCATAGTCATTTTTTGTCATGATACTTCCTTGTCTTCTATAATAATTGTATCCTATATAGGTTATGGAATTAACTTTACTGGCTTTAATTATTATTAAAGGTGTTAAACCAAAATCCTCATGTATAGTATTTTTATTAAATTGAAATTTTTCCTTTAAAAAATACTTTCTTTTTATAGCATAGAAAACAACACTATCTACGTAATGATAGTTTAATATACGATTAAAAGCATCATTTCCATTTAATCCTTCAAAAGGCTCTTCCTCATAATTGTTAATAATTCCATCATCTGTTACAGTCCTTGCTTGGAATCTTACTAAATCTGGATTGTTTTTTGTTGATTTATTTATTTCTTTTAATAAGTCTTTATCCCAATAATCATCACTATCTATAAATATAATATACTCTCCAGTAGCTTCTTTTACACCAATATTTCTTGCTTCACTTACTTCTATATGCTTCGAATGAATTATTTTTACATTATAGTTATTTACTATTTCAATACTTTTATCAGTACATCCATCATCTACTACAATTACTTCAAAATCAGTAAATGTTTGATTAAAGATACTATCAAGGCATTTTTTTATATATTTTTCCACATTATAAACAGGAATTATTATACTGAATTTTTTCATTATATCACTCCATCAAATAATTTTTCTAATTTTATCATTCTTTCATTTTGTATATTATTTAAATCTACTTTAGAATTTTTAATTTCTTTCTTTTTTATTATACTTTTAACATCATCTATATAATTATTCTTTGATATTATATGAGCTCTTTCATTCATATCTATTTTTCCTGCACTAACAGGAATAGTAGTAATAATTTCTTTATTAAGTGCTAATGCCTCTAAATAAACTACAGGAAATCCTTCATAATCAGAGGTTAAAATAAGATAATCTGCCTTGTCCATATAGTTATAAGGTTCTTTTTTACTTCCCAGCATTAATACTCTTTTCTCTAACTTATATTCTTTAATTAATTTTTGATATAAATCTCTATCTTTTCCATCACCAATAATCCAAACGTAAATATTACTAATATTATTAGCAATTTCTATTAATCTTGTAATCTTTTTAGATTCTTCTTCTAACCTACCAATAAAAACCAACAATTTTTTATTTTTAGGTTTACTTATTTCTACTTTTTCTTTCTTTTTTTCTTCTATTCTATCAATATTTATAAAATTATTCATAACTAAAGATTTATCTTTATGTTCTGGATATAATTCTAAATAAGTATTTCTAGATTCATTAGATACAAATATTATTTTTCTAAACTCATTCATTTTTCTAGTATTAAAGAATTTTTTTGTATCCTCAATATTTTTATATACATACTTATAATTACTATGTACCCATATACTTGAATTATCTGAAGAAATCTTAGCTAATTTATTTCCACAATAAGAATATGTTGCATAGCAACAACTAAATTCATAAGTATTATAATTAAATAAAGAATATATAGATCTTTTTAATAAGTTTAATACTTTGCACATCATTGATGGTTTAAAGTTAAATACTTTATATTCTTTTATATATACTTTATCACTTATTTCATCTAAAAGAATTCCCTTTTTCTCTTCTAATATTAGAGTTAAATCATATTTATCTTTATCTATCTTATTTAACAAATTAACTAATGCAGTTTCTATACCTCCAATTTCTAAATTAATTGCTGTAAATAGCAATCTTTTCTTTTCTTTTATAAATCCTTTATTTGCAAATGTAGACATTACAAACATTATTGGAATAATAGGAGATAATCGTTCAAACGAAATTAATATCGCTGATATAGCAAATAATATCATAAAAATGAAATCAATTTTTTTTGATGTTTTATTAAGTAATAAAATAGCTAGCTCAGTAATAGAAAGTAAAATTACATATAATTGTTCATTTATAAATAAAGATAATATAAAGAAATTTGCTATTATATATATTAGTTTTAATAGTAAATTATTATCTTTATATATAATAATAAAAGTTAAAGGAGCTAAAATACAAGATAATTCAGTTAATACATCTCTATTACCAATATTAAAAAGAGAGAATAATCCAACTATTACTATTAATAAGCCATAAACTCTATCACTTATTCTTATTTCATCAATAGTTAATAACCATAATGGTAAAATAATAGATGTAGATAATTCTACTATTGTATCAAAGCTAGTATTCTCAGTAAATATACTCATTATAATAGGTGCTAAACTTAAACACATAATCAATATTATATATTTTTGAAATATTTTCTTTGTTATATTAGTCTTTAAAGATATAAAAACAGTAAATATAATAAATAGTATAGTTACAATATTAATAACTGTATTTGCCAAATTGTTATTATAAACATTAAATATCCATAATAATGGTAGAACTACGATTAATAAGTCAAGTAAAATATTATACTTTTTTACAACATTATTCATGTAACCTCCTATTATTTATTACTATCTCCAAATATCAGTATTTTTTTTATTAATTCAACTACCGGAAAAATAATACTTGCAAAAGAAGTAAAAGAAGATACCTTTAATAATTCTTCTATTTTTTTTATTTCACTTTTTGTTATTATCTTATTATCTATTAGTTCAACCATTGAGATTGCAATAGATTTTTTCTCAACTTTATAAAAAATAACATTATATAATAATAGTAAATCAATTAAAGATAAACCAAGAACTATTGTATTTACATGTCCAAAAAAGCATCCAATAATTGTTATAATATATCCTAAAACAAGTAAAATATTTGCTACTGGATTAATCTTTTCCTTTATATGAAACATTTGATCATTCTTTTTATCTAATATTGCATGGCTTGCTTCAATAGATGAAATAGCACAACTTACAATAGAATTATCATTAAATATCTTATTTGTTAATCTAATTACTTTTCTATTACTATCATATCTACTAATTAATTGCATTTTTGATTCAGTAATATAAATATTATTTAAATCATAATTATCAATTATTTTTCTTGAAACTTCAAAACCAGATAAATCATTCTTTGTTTTTATTTTTTTATATTTATTATATGTTAATCTAATATAAATATAAAAACCAATCGAAATAGATAAAATTAATAATAATACTACAATAATCATTCTATCCCTCAATTATTTCGTAAGTTGTTCCTTCTCTTGAGTCAATTAATTTTATTCCTTGATCAAACAATTCATCTCTTATTTTGTCCGCAGTTTCAAAATCTTTATTTTTCTTAGCAAGATTTCTTTCTTCTATTTTCTTAAGAATCATTGATTCAGTTTCTTCACTGATGATTTTCTCATCATCATCCATTATTAAATCTAATGATAATACTTTATCAAAATCTTCAATTAAATATAATTTAGTAAAATCAGATAATTCATTATCTTTTAAAACATCATATAAAACAGTTAGCATTGAAGAAGTATTTAAATCATTATTAATAGCATCACTAAATCTTTCTTTATAATAATCAAGTTTACTTTCGTGTAAATCTGGTGTTCTATCTAATTTTTTAATTTTATTTCTTAATTTATCATATGTTTTTTGAGCAGCATCTAAAGCATCATATGAGAACTCTAATACTTTTCTATAATGACTTTGTAAACAGAAAAAACGATATGCTAAAGGATTATATCCCTTAGATTCTAATAAGTCTATAGTTAAGAATTCTCCATTAGATTTACTCATTTTTCCTTTAGAATCATTTAAATGCTCTCCATGTATCCAGTAATTACACCATTTATGGCCTAAAAAGCCCTCAGATTGAGCAATTTCGTTAGTATGATGAGGAAATATATTATCTACACCTCCACAATGAATATCAAGATATTCTCCAAGAAATTTATAAGATATTCCAGAACATTCAATATGCCATCCTGGATATCCTACTCCCCACGGAGAATCCCACTTCATTTCCTGCTTAGAAAATTTAGACACAGTAAACCAAAGTCCAAAATCTTGTGGATTTCTTTTACTTTTATCATTCTCTACAGTATCTCTTACTCCTACATATAACTCGTCTTGATTCTTACCTGATAATTGATAATAATTATTAGCCTTAGTAACATCAAAATAAACATTTCCATTAGATATATAAGCAAAATCTTTATCAAGTAAAACTTTAATCATTTCTATATATGTATCTATATGTTTTGTAGCTCTTTCAACTACTTTTGGTTTTCTAATATTAAGACTTTCACAATCCTTAAAAAATGCTCTTTCATAGAAATCTGCAATTTCATAAACTGATTTATGTTCTCTCTCTGCACCCTTTTGCATCTTATCTTCACCATCATCAGAGTCATTTTCTAAGTGACCAACATCAGTAACATTCATTACTCTTAATACATTATATCCTAGATATTCTAAACCTTTTTCTAAAATATCTTCAAAAATATATGTTCTTAAGTTTCCAATATGAGCGTAATGATAAACAGTAGGTCCACAGGTATACATTCTTACGGTATTTTCTTCATTTGGAGTAAATTGTTCTACTGTTTTTGTTAATGTATTGTATATTTTCATATTATCGCCTTCTTTTCAATTAATTATACTATATTGTATCATATTTTATCATAGAAAAAAAGAGCATATGCTCTTTCATTTTTTATTTTAATATCCAAGTATTACCTTTTAATCCAGTAGTTCTTACATCTGGTCTTAAATATATAATTGGTCTTAACCCTAAAGATTTATTTGTACTAGCTACACGATTTCCGTTTGGATCAATTCCAAATACACCATTTGAATGAACAGTCCAATAAGAATATCCTGTTTTAAACATATATGTTGAATATGTATCTCTATTACATTCGAACCCAACTGTACCGCATTGTAAAATATCTGATCCATATGCATATTTTTGATTAACATAGCTTTGGGCCTCTCCAGACATAACATTTATTAAATTCGTTGGTGATGTATTAGTATGATAAATACATTCAGGAGTTCCAGCACTAATTATAACAATACTTTTACCACTTGATCCTAATACTATCCATCCATTCTTTGGACTTCCGTCACTTGAATTACATCTTACACCAGTTTGTTTTGATGCACCAGCTGTCATTCCCCAAGCATATGCATCTTTTCCTTGCTCAGTTTTTGTTTGGCTCCAAGTACCAGCATCATATGATACATATTGTCCAGGTTTTACACCCACTGTATTTAATAAACTAGATTTTTCAATTACAAATGAATTTGTAGCACAACTTGCAGTATTTCCATAAGAATCTTTTACCACACCATATACAGTATGTGGTCCATCACTTGAAATAGTTATTTCTTTTCTTTGATTGTATGTTTGACTTTCTGCAATGCCATAATCTATTACAACAGCATTATTTGTAGTTGTTGGAATTAAAACTGCTTTAACTTCTCTTGCATAATTACCATTTGAATCATATTCAATATTGTCTAATCTTATATCACAATGTGGAACAGATTGTTTTTTAGCTGGTTCTGGTGTTGGCTGTGGTTGTGGTGTTGAAGAAGGTCTTGTAATATCAATCGAACATGTTCCTTCATTTCCAGCTTTATCTTTTACATATCCATATACAGTAGTTTTTCCTTCTCCAGTTACTTGGTATGTAGATTCAGAATAATTCTTAGACACACCTACACCTTTATAGGCTATCTGAGAAACACTATCTTCTGCTTTATCAATTCCAATTACTGGATTATCTGTATAAACACCATTTGCATCTTTATTTCCACTATTTACCTTAAGTGAACATGTTGGAACGCTTGAATCTTTGCTAATTGTTATCTTACATGTACCATCATTTCCAGCACTATCAATTACATGTCCAACTAATGTTGTAGTTGAATCATCTGTTACAGTATATTTATCCACATTTCCTGTTGGAGGAGTAGAACCTGATGATTCTTTTTCAATATAATATTGTTTAACCTCTAATCTATCATTATTTGTATTCATTGATTTAAAACCAACTTCAACATTACTTTTATACCAATTATTATCACCTAGAGTACCTTGTGTTACTTCAAGTTCACAAGATGGTACTTTTAAAGAAACTTCAAAATTAATTTCACATGTTTCTTTATTTCCAGCTGAATCTTGAATAAATCCATACAAATGATATTTTCCTGAATGTGATACAGTAAATGTCTCCTTGTTTTTTGAATTATCAGATGTACCAATTACTTGTTTAATAACTTTATTTCCTGAAATAGTATTTATTTCTTTAAATCCAACAGTTACACCTTGATGATATACACCATTTGCATCTGGTTTAACACCATCTTTTATTTCAAGTTCACAACTAAATTTTGTTTGTTTTTTAGTAACAAATTTATAAATCAAGAATATTGACAAACCAATTATTAGTAAAATAACTATTGTTATTAAAATAATTAATCTTCTTCTCTTTCTTTTTATTTCTTCATCAGCATCATACATAAACATCTCTCCCACATTTATTATCTAATTATATTTTATATTATCAATAGTTTTATGTCAATTAAAGAAAAAGAGCTTTTGCTCTCTATTTTAAAACCCATGCATTACCATTTTTTCCAGAAGTCATTGTTGATGGATTTAATTCAATTATAGGTCTTAAACCATATGATCTTAGTGTTTGTCCTTGCTTTGCTCCTGAAGAACTAATATTATTTAACATATTATTTGAACCTATTTGAGCAACCCAATAGTGTGTTCCTGTAACAAATACTGGATTGTTACTATATGAATTTGCATTGCAATCAAATCCTCTAACATTACAAGATAAAATAGTTGATCCAATTGCATATTTACCATCTATATATTTTTTTGCTTCATTATACATTACATTAACAACATTTTGAGCTGCTACTCTATCATGATAAATACATTCTGGAGTTCCAGCAGATATTAATACAACTTTTCCATCATATACGTTCATTACCATCCAGCCATTTCTTGTACTAACATCATTTGAGTCACATTTAACACCTGTACTTTTAGATTGACCACTTTTCATTCCCCAGTAATATCCATCTTGTTTTTGTTCAGAAGGTCTATTCTCATTCCAATTACCTGGATTATAAGCAACATAATCACCAACTTTTACTTTTGCTGAAAGTAATTCTCCTTTTTCGATATAAAATGAAGGAGTTTCACATGTGAAAGTATGTCCATATGCATCTTTTACAATTCCATATATTTTATGTGGTCCATTTGTAGTTATAGTTATTGTAGTTTTTTTGTTATATGTTGCACTTTCTCCAAGTCCATAATCTACAATAGCAGCACCATTTGGTATTTGAATTAAAGATGTTGTGATATCTTTTGAATATACTCCATTATTTTCACCCTCAGGATGTGTTAATTTTATTTGACATCTTGGAGAAGAAGATGGAGTAGTTGAACCTCCACTACCTCCTTGAGATCCACCACCTTGGGAACCTCCTCCTTGAGATCCGCCGCCTTGAGAACCTCCTCCTTGAGAAGATCCACTTGGTCTAGTTATTTCAATTGAACATGTTCCTTCATTTCCTGCCTTATCTTTTACATAACCAACAACTGTAGTCTTACCTGCTTCTGTTACTTTATAAGTTGTTTGAGTATAATTTTTTGATATTCCAATACCCTTTGATGCAATTAATGAAACATCATCATTTACCGTATTAAATCCTATTTCTGGGTTATCTGTATAAACACCATTTGCATCTTTATTTCCACTATTTACTTTTAGTGTACATGTTGGAACAGTTGAATCTTTGCTTATTGTAATCTTACATGTTCCTTCATTTCCTGCATTATCTATAACATGTCCCATCAAAGTGGTAACTGAATTATCTTTTACTGTATATTTTTCTATATTTTCTGTTGGAGGATCGGCTTTAACTACTTCGGAAGAATCTAAATCAGTTGTAATTTTTTCTATATAATATTGTTTAATACCAATTGAAGGATTATTTGAAGTTAAAGTACTAAATCCTACTACAACATCACTTCTATACCAATTATTATCTCCAAGTGTTCCTTCAGCTACATCAAGTTCACAAGTAGGTTTTTGAAGAGAAACTTCAAAACTAATCTCACATTTTCCTTTATGCCCAGCAGAATCTTGAACATATCCATATAAATGATATTTACCAGATTTAGATACCGTAAAAGTATTCTTATTTCTTGAATTATCTACTGTACCAATTGTTTGCTTAGTAATCTGGTAATCTTTAGAAATTGCATTTATGCTTTTAAATCCAACCATAAATCCCTGATGATAAACTCCACTTTCATCTGGTTTTACTCCTTCTTTAACCTCTAGTTCACAAGTTATTTCTTTTGCTGTATCCGTACTACTCTTTTTCTTACCTGAGCCTCTCATCAATAAAAAAACTATAAGAATTATTATTAATAAAATAATTACTCCAATTATTATAAAAAGGGTTCTCCTTTTCTTTTGGATTTCCTCATCTGTATCGTACATATGCATCCTCCTATTGTATTACTATTTATATTGTATATTATTGATAATACTATGTCAATTAAAGAAAAAAAAGATAGTGTAAATTCTACACTATTTTAATCATTTCTTCTTCCGTATATAAGCACAAGTCTTAATACTTGAATTATTGCTGTAGCAACACTGGCAACATATGTTAAAGCTGCTGAAATAAGCATCTTTTTTCCACCCTTAAGTTCACTATCTGTTAAGAATTTTTCTGCCTTTACTTCCTTCAAACCTCTTTTTGATGCATCAAATTCTACTGGTAATGTTACAAGTTGAAATAACAAAATAACCATTTCTGCAATTATACCTGCCCATATTAATCCCATCATGCTTAAAATCCCACCAAGAATTATTGATATATACCCAGCATAAGAACACAAATTAACTACTGGAACCAAACTGCTTCTTATTCTTAAAAAAACAAATTTATTCTTATCTTGGATTGCATGACCACATTCATGACAAGCAACTGATACTGCAGCAATAGTTGCTTTACCATAAATACCTTCTGATAATCTAATTACTCTTCCTTTTGGATCATAGTGATCAGTTAACTCTCCACTTACTTGTTGAACTTTTATATCGGTAAGCCCATGTTTATCTAAAAGCTTTCTAGCAACTTCTTCTCCAGTTATACCCTTTTCATTTTGTACTTTAGAATATTTTTTATAATTATTTGAAATAAATGCTTGAGCTCCTAAAGTAATTAATATTGATATTCCAGCTAAACCATAGAATATTAGTAAATCCATTATATCCCTTCTTTCCTTATATGTATTATATATTAAAAATACATGTTTTTCAAATATATTTATTACACTTTTTTACATATTAAAAGTTCTGTAAACGTGTTATAAATTATTTTAAATGTTTTATAAAAACATTTTGGTAACTATATAAATAAAACTTGCATTTAGCAAGTTTTATTAGCATTCAATCTATTAATTTCTTCTTCAATTACTTTTTTATCATATCTTTCATATAGTGGTTTAATATCTTCTTTTATTGAAACGTTTCCAACAGCTTTGTATTTCCAGTTTGGATTTTCAATATTTAAGTAATCTTCAACTTTTTCACAAGAATATGGAAGGTATGGTTTTAACAATGTATTAACATTACTAATTATATTAACACAATTTAATAATACTTTGTTACATTCTTTTGTATCTTCTTTTGCAAGTACCCAAGGTTGTTTTTCATCAAAGTACTTATTTGCATAGCTTATAAAATCAAAAATATTAACAAGTCCTGATTTTACTTCTCCATCATCAATATCTTTTCCTACATTATCAAATAATTCTTTTAATTTTTCTTCTACTTCAAGATCTATCTCATCTTTTTTTAATTTTCCATCAAAAGACTTATTAATAAATTGTAATGTTCTATTAATAAAATTACCCCATTTACCAAGAAGTTCTCCATTTATTGAATTAATGAAATCATTCCAAGTAAAGTTAAAATCTCTTTTTTCTGGATCATTTATTAAGAAATAATATCTCATAGCATCGGCTGGATATCTATCTAATAAATCTCTAACACTTATATAATTTCCTTTACTCTTAGATAACTTATCTCCTTCAATAGTTAGATACTCATCAGATACAATCTTATCTGGTAAATGATAATTCTCTTTTGTTCCTAACATTAGTGATGGGAAAATAATTGTATGAAATGGAATATTATCTTTTGCATGAACAAGATAAATTTTGTTATCATGTCCTTCTTTCCAAAAATCTTCCCAATTCAAATTATGAGATTCTGCATATTTTTTGCTTGCAGTAACATAACCCCAAACATTTTCAAACCATCCATATATTTTCTTATCTTCATATCCTTTAACAGGAATATCAATTCCCCAGTTTAGGCTTCTTGATGCGCATCTATCTGGTACACCTTCACCCAAATATCTTTCAGTAAAGAATACTGCATTTTCTCTCCATTTATCTCTAGACTTATCAAGTAATTTCTTTAAATCATCTTGGAATCTAGATAAAGAGAAATATAAGTTTTTAGTTTCTTTAATACTTGTTTTATTACCGCATATTGCACATTTAGTTTCTTTTACTTCATCTATAGTTAGTAGGCTTCCACATTTTTCACATTCATCACCTTTTATGTCTGCCCCACATTTAGGACATATTCCAACAATATAACGATCTGCTAAGAAAAGATTACAATGCTCGCAATATAATTGTTTTTCACCTTTTTCATATAAATATCCATAATCATAATATTTTTTAAATTGTTCTTTTACAAAATCTTTATGATATGGATCATCAGTTCTATTATAAAGGTCAAAACTAAAACCTAAATCTTTAAAATCTTTATCAAACTTTTCATGACATTCATCAACTATTTCTTTAGCTGTCTTCTTTTCTTGCAATGCCTTAACATCAATTGGAGTACCATGACAATCACTTCCTGATACCATTATTACATTATCTCCATTTAATCTGTGAAATCTTGCAATAACATCTCCTGGTAAACTACTAGCTGCATGACCTATATGTAAATCTCCATTTGCAAAAGGCCAACTTATTCCTACTATAATATTCATAATATCCCATCCTTTCAAAATAAAAACCTCTTAGGGTTCCCTAAGAGGTGAATTAACACTGTACCACTCTTATTCATTAATACATTGCTGTATTAACCTTTATACCTACTTATGATTAACATAGTAATAGGTTTATGCTATAACAGGCATACCTGTAACAACCTACTATAATTTCAGTCATTCACAATTGAGGGCCATGTTCGATAACTTAAACATCCTCTTTTTCAGCTACCAGAGTTCTCTTTAATGCCTTTATTATCTACTTCTTCCTCGCACTTGCTTTCGTTAATTAATTATAACATGCTTTTAATAAAAATCAACTATTATTTTATATTATATCTTTGTCTAAATTTATCTATTTGACTTGGTCTTTTTACAAGAGTCTTTTCTTCTTCTTTTTCTTTCAAATAATTTAAATCAACATATGGATAATATGTACAATTATCTGAAGGACACATTGTTATAAAATTTTGAGTATTACTAAATGTATAAACTTTAAAATAATCAACTAATTTATTTTTATCTCTTCCACATTGATCATATTTAAATATATACATATTTTCAAAATATCCTTGACATAATCTTTTCTCTGAAGGTATATATTTTTTTATTTCTTCTATTGCTTTATCAATAGGAAAATCTGGATTAAAATAAGATACGCTTATATTTCTATCATTTTCATTATAATCAGCTAAATGTTTTTTTATATGTTCTCTAAAGTCATCTTCTTTATATTCTACAATTTGTCTAAACATATATGAGTTTGGAGTTCTTCTTTTAGGATCTAATACTCCACGTAATTTATCAAAAAAGAAAATAAATTCTTTTCCTAAATAAGATAATTCATCAAAATTAGAAAAGAATAAATCCATAGCTTCTTCACTTCTATTTTGATATAAGTATAATTTTAGTCTACTTAATTTTATACTATGACTTAATGCTTTAGCTCTATTTTCATCAAAACTATAAATTCCTTTTTTCTTTAATAAATATTCTAGTTTCTCTAATTCTTTTTCTGCTTCTTCAAATTTACCTATTGCTATTAAATTAGATGTATAATAAGTTCTTGCAGAATTATCATCTGGATATTTCTCAAAATATTTTTCAAATTCAATTATAGAGCCATAAGGATCTATTTTTGATTTTTCAATTATTTTAACAAATTCATATTTATTAAAATACATTTTTTTATTCTGATATTCTTTTTTTACTTTATCAAAATCTCTCATATAATCCACCCCAATTAAGTAATGTATTATAACATATTATTCATAATAAAGCAAATTAATAACAAAAAAAAGGATTATTCATCCTTTTATAAACCATTACTATCTAATACTTTTTTTAATTCACAAGCATCATTTATTTTTTCAAAAGATTGATTACTACTATTTATATAATGGTTAACCAATACTTTATTAACTAATGATATTAAACTATCTATATTAGTATCTTCTAATTGTTCTCCTGTAATATTTATATTCATTAGTTTATATTTATCAAGTATTATTGTTACAATATCAGAATTATCACTAATAGTAATATTATTAATTATATTATTATTTGGATACAATATAAATTCTTTTAATTCTTTTAGTTTATCATCTATTTCTTGATTTGTAATTTCTTCATTTTCTTCTTTTAATAATTTACCAAAATCTATTTTATAAGAACTTACAATTTTTAAAGCATCAAGTAAAGTTGAATTATCAGATAATCTTGTAGCAATTATTTCTTTGAATTTTGCATCATCATATTCTTTATATAAATCTTTTAATTCTAATAAATTAGTATTGATCTTATTATAGAATTTTTCAGTCTTTGCTCTACTTTTAAATAAGAATTTTCTAAATCTAATTTTTTTATTTAATTTTTTAATTCTCTTTTCACTCTTTTTAATTTTCTTTAATAAAGATTTTGTTAATGATTTATTACTCTTATCTAAATAAATATTTTTTACTTTCTCTAGTATACTTTTAAATTCTAAATATTTTTTATATTCGTATAATGAATATGAAAGTTTTAATATATTATTTATTTGATCATCATTTTCTTCTTCTTTTAAAAGAATTGATGATTTTAACTTAGATACTTTAGAATCTTCATATTCTTTAATATCTAATTCTCCTTCTAAAAACTTATCTTGTAATATTTTTATATCACTATTTTCTTGCTGTAAATATTTTGAATATATATATTTATAATGCTCTTCTTCTTTTGAAAGATCTGTTCCCTTTATTTGATTTGAACAGTACTTTTCAAAAGCTTTTTTATTTTTAGAATATAAGTGTCTTAAGCATATATTAATATATTCAAATAAATTAGGACATTTCCAATATAAATTATCAAATGTTTCCTGTAATTTTTCTAAGTTTTTATTATTTAATTTAAAAAACTCAGTCATATATGTTTCAACTTCTTTTCCATAGTTGAAATCTTTTTCTGTTAGGGTTACAAGAGCAGTATTAAATATTTCAAGAGAAATTCTTATATCATTATTAACCTGAAATAAATCGTTTTTATAAAATTTTCTTAAATCATTTAATACTTCATTTAAACCAGTTTTTTCATAAGAATCATTATATTGATTTAAAAATACAAGTTTCTTTTCTGATTTATTTAAATAGTCATTTAATAATTCTATTTCACTATTTCCTTCTACTATTATTCCTAAATATCTTTTTTTAATTTCTTTTAATGCTTTTTCTCTTTGTTCTTGCATTTCTTGCTTCATTACCAATGCTTTTTTCTTATATTCTCTTGAGTTTTTAACATTAGTTCTTGGCAAGACTTCTAGTAATTCTTTATATTGTTCTATCTTCTTACTCATTATCATCACCAACATCCGTCTTCTTTAGTTCTTCGTCAACCATTTTTAGGAATGCTTCTATTTCGCGATAATAACTTAATAATTCTTGATTATTTAGTTTTTCTATAGATACATCTTCATCGACTATTACGTCATTTGACTTCATAAAAATCACCCTAACTATTAAATTTATTATAACATGAATTAATTTATTTGATAACAATATATTTATATACGTTACCTATTTGAGTATTATTATCATACAATGCAAATACAATTTTGTAAGTACCTGATATTAGGTTTTCTTTTAAATGGAAAGTTTTTGTCATTGTATTAGTTGGTGGATTAAATAGCATATATACCTTTTGTAAATTAGTATCATCTAAATTATCAGAAACATAATCTTTTAAATCTACTAAATTATAATTATTTGAATATACTTCACTGTAATCTCTTCTATATAAAGATACTCTTAGATTTGGATTTAATAATCCAGAAGAATAGTTAATATTAAATGTTATAGTATTTGTATCTAAATCATTTTTTCCACTATCCTTGTTTATAACTAATTCTCCATCATTTGCAGTTGCAACAAGACCATATATAGTATTTTTAACAACAAAAGGAAGTTCTATAGAATCAGAAGAAGTAAGTCCATAATAAATACCATCAGGAGATGCAAATGATTCTAATAATAATTTATAATTTCCTGAAGCTAGATTACTTCCTTCAGTATTTATAACAAGCCTTGTTGATACATTTGCAATTCTCTCTGCAATATTAATTCTTGTAGTTCCATCAAATCTAGGATAATATGTATTATTTCCAATTGTATAAGAAAGACCTAACAAACTTGAACCATTTACTACATTATTGTTTGAATCCAATATAGTTATTTTTATACCTGATTTATAGTCATAATAATTGGTATCTACAATTGGATTTGATGAAATATTTTGTTGTATAAAATTAGTAAATACATTTACGTGAACTTGTTCACCAATATAAACATCATTTGATCTCATATTAGCATCTATATCAATTACCGAATCTTTATTAGCATATAAATTGTAGAATAATTGTTGTTGTTCAACGCCTATAACAGACATTACAACTTCATCATCACTACTTCTAAGCTCTAATAATAATGATTTTTCTAAAACATCTTCTTCTATTCCAGATTCTTTAAAATCTACTATAAATATAAATTCTTCTTCTGCAATATGAGTAGATGTATCATAGTATAATTGATTTTTTGCAACATCATCATAATGATTATTTGAATTTGAACTACCCATTTTTACAAAATTAGATAGATTGTATGAAACATCACCATGATTTGCAAGTTCTAATTGTTTTGTTTGATAATCATTATCTGTAACAACATAATAGTAATATTCTGGAGTTGTTCCACTTAATAAATCAATCATAGTAATTTTTGTATTTGCAGGGAAGTTATATGTTGAAGAAAGTGCTCTATGATATCCGCTTCTATATATTGTTTCATTACTTTCTACAAATAATGAATAATATGTAGAAAATGCACTTGTAGCAGTAATATTAACTGTACTTGGAGCAAACATTTCATAAACCTTTCCTTGAGTAATTGTTCCTTCATAATCATTTGTAGCGTATATAGCTCTATTTAAATTAACGTTTATATTAATTCTCTTTATTTCATTTTCTAGATCATTTATTGCTGTTATTGCAACAAGTGAAATTGTAACAGTACCCATATCACCACTTGTTTCTAGATTTTTTGAGTGATATAAGTAGAACAAGAATGTTGGAACAATGTTCGAGTTTTCACCAATATAATTAGTTGTTCCACTAAAATATGATTCATTTGATAAGAATGTTGTTTTACCAATTGTAATCCATCCATTATCACTTGATTTCATAACTAAACTCATCTTATGATCTGCTATTGTTCCACTACTTGCAATTCTTGGAATTTCACTTTTTTCAACTAAATCAATATCACTATTTAAATCACTATAGTTAAATCCAAGTACAGAGAAAGTAGTATTAGCTTCAGAAAAATTGATAAGAGGCAATTCATAAGTACCTAATGTTGAGTATTTTGATGCTGTTAAAGTTATTTCATAAGCAGTTATTTGTTCTCCAATTGCCCAAATATAATAATTTGAATCTTCTGGTGTTGGAACAATATATTTAACATCTACTTTATCTATAGTATCCTCTCTTGGAAAATTACTATAGAACCCATCTTGTTCGTAATTATGATTAGTATGATGTAGACCTAATACATAACTTCCTTTTGTAAAGTAAACTATTTCAGAAGAAGGTACCGTACTTTGTCCATCATAATTTGTATTATAAAGTGCTTTAAACACTTTTCCATCTCTATCATGTAAATACATTCCAAAGAATGTCATACCACTTACTTCACCATATGCAGTAATATTTTCGTTAGTAGCAATATTAATATTTTTACCTTCATAAATATATAGTTTATTATTAACATTTCTTGAAATCGTTCCATCATTATTGATAGTTACAGTAGCTTTTCTTTCAATTCCGTTTGATAAAAGTCCACTAGTAAATTTCTTAACTAAGTTAGTACCTGTTTCAAGATAAAGTGTTGAATTATTTAATAATTTTATTTCATCTAATCTACTTAAAGAGAATAATACATCAGAGTATTCATTAGTTCTATCTGTTGCTCCAACAAGTTCAATAGCTGAGTTATTTAAAGTAACTAATGATGCTCTTTGAATAGAAACATTCTTTTTATAATTTGTTTCTGTTCCATAATTTTTTATATTAACACTACTAAATCCACTTGTACTTGAAGCATTACCACTTCCGAATATTGAACCATCAATATCAAAAAGACTATGATTTTGACCATCAATATTAATTGTTATTCCCTCAGTAACACTTATGAATGAGAAGTCATAGATTTCTGAACCATGTTCATTTGCTTCTCCTCCTCCAAACACTGTTCCACCAATATGAATATTTCCTGTATTTATTGTGTTATTAACTACTTCTTGTCCAATATTTACTGTAACCGTTCCATAAAGTACTGAAGTATTGGCTCCACCATAAACATTTCCTCCACAAGTAAGCCCTGCGATGTTTACGACACTAGTAGAATCATTATTTTCCTCAGTTCCTGTTGGAGCAGCATTTCCTCCACCAAATACGTGACGAGTTACATTTGTTGTTCCTCCAACATTTAATAAAGTATTACCATATACTGCCGCAGTATATCCATTTCCTCCAGCAAATAGACTACTACCAAGAGTTGAATCAATTACTTTTACAGTTGTATTTCCTCCAATAGTACCTAGATTTCCTCCTCCATATACGTTTTCATTTGCTCTTACCCTATTTAATGAAAGAATGGCATTATTTGTAACTGCTGCTTGGTTTCCTCCACCAAAAATAGAACGATTAATTACTGCGCCTTCAATTTTTGTATTTGTTGAGCCAGTAACTGCATAGTTTCCTCCACCATATACATATTGAATATTTCCACATTTTATATCTATATTAGCATCAGTTGTTTGTCCACCTTGATTATTACCACCATAAATATTACCTATAGTTGGTGCATTATTAGAAAATGGAATATTAATATTACTTGTAGTAACATTTCCTTGAAGATTTGATCCACCAAATATGTTAGTAACATTTAAATTTCCACCAATAGTTACATTTGATGTAGTAACAGAAGCTTTATTTCCTCCACCATATACACTATTAAGAGTAACACCACTTACGTTTATATTTGAAGTTTCAGTACTTGCTTCATTTCCTCCTCCAAATACATTAGTAGCATTTCCTCCTGTAATTGTAATATTTGTAGTTGTTGTACTTCCACCTAAGTTATTTCCTCCATAAATTGTTCCTACACTTCCGCTTGTTTCGGTAATAGTTGAAATTGGAACTATTCCACTTTGATTAGATCCTCCATATATATTCGATGTCGATCCTCCAGATAAAGTAACAGTTGTTGATGTAGTTATTCCAGCTTGGTTTCCTCCACCATATATATTTCCAACATATCCGCTTTGATGTGTAACAGATGTCGTATCAACAGTTGCAAGATTTCCTCCACCATACACGTCATTTATAGACCAAGAGTTAATTACTATATTAGATGATCCAGTAGCGGCTTCATTACCACCACCAAACAGAGTTGTAATACTTGCTCCATTTACATTTATATTTGTTTCAGTTGTGCTTCCTCCTAAGTTGTTTCCTCCATAAATTGTTCCAACTGATCCATTAGTTGTATTTATTGTGGACATTGGTACTGTTCCACTTTGATTAGATCCACCATAAATATTTGTTACTGTTGAACCATTTAATATAGTTGTTGTTGAGGTATTTATTCCTGCTTTATTTCCTCCACCATATACATTTGTTGAAGTTCCTCCATTTAAGTTAATTTGAGTTGTTCCTGTAGTTGCTTCATTTCCTCCACCAAAGATATCAGTCATTGTTCCACCATTTATAATTATGTGTGAGGCATTAGTACTTCCTCCTAAGTTATTTCCTCCATAAATTGTAGTTGCAGATCCACTTGTTGTTGTTATATTTGAACTAGTTACTGTTCCACTTTCATTTGATCCACCAAATAAATTTGTTATATTTGAACCATTTAAATTAACTGTTGTTGAAGTATTTATTCCTGCTTTATTTCCTCCACCATAAACACTTGTAATAGTTCCATTATTCAAGTTAACTGTTGTTGTTCCTGTTGTTGCTTCATTTCCTCCACCAAAAACAGTAGTTATACTACCACCATTTATTGTTAAATGAGAGTTTGTTGTACTACCTCCTAAATTATTTCCACCGTATACAGTTGTTGCAGTTCCACTTGTTGTTGTAATGTTTGAGTTTGTTACTGTTCCACTTTGATTAGATCCACCAAAAATACTTGTTACAGTTGATCCTTGAAGAATAACATTTGTAGTAGTAGCATTTGCAGCATTTCCTCCACCATATACGTTTGTTGAAGTTCCTCCTGATAAGTAAACTGTACTTGTATTGGTTGGTGCTAGATTTCCACCACCATATACATTTGTTGAAGTTCCCCCATTTATTCTTACTGTTATTGTTCCTTTTGGTGTTCCTTTTTGATCATTACCACCATAAATATTAGCAGCATTTCCACCATTAACAGTTACATTTACATTTCCTAAAACATATGGAGTATTAGTATTATCTCCTTCTCCGCCACCAAATACAGAACCAGATAAATTTCCATTATTTATTGTTACATTAGTATTACCATAAGTAGTTCCATTTGCTGAATTACTATTAACTATTCCAAGAGCACTTCCACCATATATATTACCTTGTATAACTGGAGTATTTAAAACGTCATTAGTTCCAATTGTTATATCAATATTATTAGATACAAATGTTGGAGCTCCTTTTCCACCACCATAAACATTACCTGTAATAGTTCCACCAGTGATACCTATATCTACTGATCCATATACATCTCCTTCAGTATTAGATCCACCATAAATATTACCAATAGTTCCACTAGACATATTAATGTCAATAGTACTTGAACCTCTATAGCTATTTTGGCTAAATCCTGCTGATTTAGAACCTCCATAAACTTCTGCAATATTACCATCTAAAATATCAATTACTGTTGAAGAAGTTCCAGCATATTGAGTACCAGTAGAACCATAGTTACCACCACCATACACTGATCGTCTTATTGTTCCTCCATTGATGATAACGTGAGAGTTATATACTGTTCCTTTTTGATCATAACCACTACGTCCTCCACCAGCACCATATACTGATCCTGATTCAACTCCATAAAGTGTATTGTTCGTTCCATCTCCAACAACCACAGTACCACCAACATAAACTAAAGTAGATCCTTGAACTACTCCATCACTTGTATCAGTAGTACTATTACTATCTGATCCTCCCAATACACCGAATTGAACAGTTCCTCCAGTAACGTTAATTATACGATTTCCTTTTGTTGTAGAGTGTCCTGCTCCTCCATATATTGATCTTACTGCTCCTCCACTCATTCCAATATAAGTTGAGTTTGTTGTATTTGTACCATTGTATCCATATCCTCCAACAACAGTATTAATTTGTCCACCTTCTATTTTAGCTCCTGTAATTGAGTTAACACAGGTACTTGCTCTTCCACCAATATATAATCCAGCAGTATTATCAGTATTAGCACTTCCATCACTATTGTATCCAAACGTTCCACTCTTAATTGTATTAAATGAAACAAATAATGAATCACTTCCTGCTGTATTATGTCCACCTGCATAACCATCTAATCCGATTATAAATCTTAATTTATTATTAGCTGTAGTTACTCTATCATAGTCACTTCCAAATACAGTTGTTTCATTTAATGTATAGTTAGAATATCCACTCATAGCACCACTATGATATGCATAATAATAACCACTTTCAACAATAACTCTAAATGTACCAGATGCACCAGCATTATTTGTTCCACCCATTATTGTATATGCAGTTAAATAGTTACTATTTCTACTACTATAAGTATTCCTTCCTATTTTTAAATTATGTGAATTTGCGTAAATAGTATAACTTGTTCTACTATTATTACCAAGTTCTGTATTACTAGTTCCTGCAGAATTTGGTCCATATATTCTTATATTTTCAATTGCCAAATCATTTGCAACTGTTAAATTACTATTGTATATGTTCAATATCCCTGCTGCTGTAGTACCATTAACTGCTGCTCCAGTCACAGTAAACGGCCTATTAATTTGTAAACTCGACATATTTAAACCATTGTTTGATGAAGACGTGTACCTAAATATGTTAGTATCACGCGTTACCAAATAATAGTATAAGTTTTGGTCTACTATATTACCGTTTGATCCTTCTATCTGATAAATTGAATTCCCATTAGAATTGTTAACTGAGTCATTGTAATTAATCAATTTATATGCTGTTCTACAGTTATTTGCATTAGTACAAAGAGACCCATCACTATTATAGTATTCTCTTGTTGCAACCATTGTTGATGTTGGATTAGACACTTGATAGAAGAATCCAGAGGCTTTATTTCCAACATTCAAATCAAATGAATAATGTGTAACTTGTACTTGAATTGAATGAGGCCCATTAGGATCTTCAACTATATTCATATAAGTATTATTTGGGGAATCAACTACTACAGCATTATTACTTCCTGTAGTATTAAAGTATCCTGTTATAACTCTAATCGTTTCTCCAGTGTATTGAGATCCGCTAGTAACTGAAGAAGCTGTATATACATAGCATGTTCTTCTATTTCCACATCTTGTACTATAATAATTATATGTATATGTGTTACCATTATTATTTTGATCAGTTTGATACCAAGTACCTGCTGGCATATATCCATTTTGGTCATCTCCACGCACATAAGTACGAGAAAAAACAAAAGTATTATAATTTTGTTTCCAATACGCAAAAGCTTGACGAGTCTCATTAACTGTAACAGAATGAAGTAAAGGTTGCATTGACATTGAATTAAAGTTACTTGCATCAGTAGCTGTTGTAGCAACATCAGCTTCATACCAACTAGCATTTAAGTGAATAGTAAATTCATCTTCACCATCGCAAGCTATTTCCATATATCTTGTATAATTTGTTTTGTTAAAATACATTGTAGTGTTTTCACATACACCATTTGTAGTATCTTCTCCTTGATTACATACCCATCCATTAAAACCATATTCTACTCCATTAACATATGGTCTTTTACTAAATGGATTATCAATTAATTCTACTTTTATATAGTTATCTCCATCACTATTAGTAGCCAAAGTACCATTAGTATTTCTTTCTAATGCAAAATATTTATAATAAATATATTTATTTGAAGTTTCATTATTTATAGGAGAAACAGCTCCAACTAAAGACGAATTATTAATATCTTTTCCATCATATATAATTCTAACTTTTACAAGATACTCGTCATCATAATAACCTCTACTTGATCCACTAGGAATATTTTCGTCTCTAATTTCAGTATAATTAAGTCCTTTGAAGTAATTATAATCAGCAACTAAATCATTAATATATACTGTATTATTTGATATTCCAGAAGATACAGGTTCTAAAGTTGATACAAATTCACCATAAGATTTTAAATAAGTTGTTAATCCCAAATAAAAAAGAAGAAAAGAAAAAGATACAAAGACTATTCTTCTAGTTTTAATTTTAGTAATTCTTTTCTTCTTCATAATTAAACCCTTCCTATGATGGATTAACAGTTAATTGGATATTAAATTGAACATCGTCATAAGATGCATTATTTTCACAATCTACATCCTGCCCCTCAATCCACATATATATTCTCATTTTTGTAATTCCACTTAATAAAGTGAATATTTCTCTATTATTTGTAAAAGTATTTGGAGTGCTATAGTTAACATTTACTTTTCTAAACAATGTAGGATGACTAGCACTATTTGCCTCTCTTAATGTTACATTATCTGTACTAGTTATTGTATTAATAATTCCATCATAACTTATAGCTGTAGCTCCTGTTTCGGTTGTAGAAATCCCATATACATCTCTTGCATTTGCCACTGCAGAAGCAGTATGAAGGTCATAATTTGGTTCCCAAATATATGTTGATGCAGCAGTTGCCCCTTTAAGTCTTTGAATGTCTCCCAAATCAGAACCACTTGGAACATTTCCTTCATCTACAAAAGCAACTCTAACAGCATTAGCAATTCCTTTTCCTTCATCATTTAAATATTCAATTTTAGAATTTCCAGTTAAATACATTGTTGTATCGCTAGATACTTTAAAGAATAAATCAAATGCTATAAATTTACCCTCATTAGTTGGACCATTTCCTTCTGTCTCTACAAGTCTTGAACTAGTTAAGACATATTCTCCAACATCATTACTATCAGTTAATCCATAAAACATTTTTAAAAAACCAGTTGCAGCATCAATTTCCTTTCCTGTTGATACTGGTTCCATTTGATATGGGATTTGATTAACGCTTGATGGATAAGTAGTTGCATGAACACCTGTAATATCCTCTGGCAAAATAACTGATTTCCATGTAGTACCATCTGCTGATATTTCTATTCCGCCACTTGCTGCAACATGAACATTAATTGTATTTATTGTTACTACTCTATTTGATGTGAACCACGCATATGTTGATGTTGAAAACATAATAGATGTAAAAAGTAACATTATTATTAAATAAAATAATCTTCTCCTTTTATTATTCATTATCTTCTTCACTTTCTTTCTTCTCTATTCTATTAACATTTGGAAGAATATGTTCTTCACGAATATTCATGTGCATTTTAATGTCTCCACCTATTATTGCATTAATACAATCAGGGTCATCTCCTTCAATCCAAACAACAATTGTGAATCTATCAATATCAAGAGGTTTGAAATCTTTTACTTCTTCTAATACTGCAATATGTTCTTTGCTTGATATTTCGTTATCATAGAATGCAACAGTTCCTTCTTCTTCCTTTTTAGTATCTGCATTCTTTTTTGCATAAACTGTTCTCTCACCATTTCTAAAAATCATTATTCTAACAGCTTCATCAACATTTTTTATAACATCATCAATTACTACTTCATACCAATAATTAACTGTTTGAACGCCTGTATTTCCTAAATAGAAAGTATATGCTATATAATTATCACCATTATGTGATCCTTCATACTTATCACTATCGATGTCCTCTGGTAACCACTTAACAGAAATATTATCCATAAACTCTATTTCATCAGCATACAATTTTCTTTTTACTTCTTTATATTCTAGATTATCAAATAATGCTAAACTAGTTGATAAATCATCATTATTATCTAGACTAATTGTAAACTTTCCACCATTAAATAGAAAAGCCAATATTATAAAAACTACTGTTAAAACAGCAAAAATACAACAACTTATTATCATTGTTATACGCATTAGTTTTTTTCGTCCTTTTATTCTATTTGCAGTTACTAAAACATCCTTTGCCATTACATCACAACTTTCATATTCTATATATGTAAAATTTTATCATATTTTACATTGTTCTTCAATAGAATTAAACATAAAAACATATTCCCATGATATAATATTTACAAGATGGGAGGATGTTTAAATGGATAAGAAATACATATTACTTATATTATCTTTTATTTCACTTTATGTTACTATCTGTTTAGCGAATGAAACTTATGCCAAATATCTTTCATCTGCAACCTCTACATCATCTACATCTATTGCACGATGGAAAATTTTAGTTAATAATGATGATATCACTATAGGAGCAACATCAACTTCACTAATTACTCCACAATTTCCTGGAAATGATAATATAAGTGAAAATGTTTTAGCTCCTAACGCAGAAGGTTTTTTTGATTTAGTTATTGATGCAAGTAATATAGATGTTTCCTTTAGATATGAAATTTCTATTGCTCCAAACGAAAATAGTCCTGTAACAGAACTGATTGCTACAAAATATCAAATTGATGGTGAAGAAGAAATAGAATTTGAAGAAGGAGAAAATACGATAGAAGGATCTTTTAATTTAAATGATGAAAATAGAACAACGAATATTCGAGTTTATATAAAATGGGATGATACATTAAACTTAATGACAAATGCACAAGACACAAATACAACCGTAGGAAATCAAGCAGGATTATTAGATGTAACTGTATATGCAATTCAAATATAAAACACTTCATATTATGAAGTGTTTTTTTATTCGTTCGATTGAATAGCAGAAATTTTAACAACTATTTCCAAACTTGGTTCACCTGGATGATTAGATGAATAATTATAAGATTCATTCCCCCAATAAGTATCTAATGCATCATTATTAGACTCAAAAGGCCAATTAACATTTATAGAAAATGTAGTATTACCAGAATTTGTTGAAAGTATAGTATTAGTCAATGAAAATGTAGTATGAAACGGAAACTGATTTGCTAAAATACTTTCCATTTGCCCACTTGAGTAGCTTCCACCTTCAATATCATAAACATTATTAAGTATTCTTACATTAACTAACTGATAATATATTTCTGCACTTCTTTCTCCTAGATTATACGCTGTAATACTATCGCTATAATCTGGCATTCCTGGGTATAAATTAGGAATATAAAAATTAACATACTCTTCTACTGTATTATCTTCATTAGTAAACAATATATTCCATGCTTCAATATGCGCAGTTATTCCTGTTGAAACTTTAGTAGCATAAATAAACCAAGCAAAAGTACTTGAAGCAAAAGTAATCAAAAGTAAAAGAATTGTAGTTATTCTCGTTCTTTTAAAAATAATCTTCAATAATTCTATAAATTTATTCTTTTTCTTAGAATTATCCATATCTACTCCTTATTTTCTTTTATTTCCTCTTTTACTTCCTTGTTTTCATTAACTTCTTTTGTAGGTGGAGCAGTTAAAGGTGCTTCCAAAGGTTGTTGCCCTGCATCTGCAATTTCTACAAGAGAAGATACATCTACTACATCTGATTCTTTTTTCTTTTCACCAAATAAATCCCTTGTATCTAAAAATATAAGAATAGTAAATGGAACAAAAATAATTATATAAAATAATATATTATTATTCATTAATTTACTAAATAAACTTAATACAATTAATCTAGCCGATACCTTTCCATATACTTGCTTATATTTTATTGGTGGATCTTCTAAATCGTTATTAATTCCTTTTGTAACAATTGACTTATCTGATTCAATTCTAATTACCCTATGGGTAACAACTTTATCTTTATATGAGTCAACCTCTCCAATATATACAAGATCATCACCTTCATGAATGTCTTTTTCTTCAATTTCTTTAGCAAGGAACATATCTCCTACTTCATATTCTGGTAACATACTTTCTGAAATAACAGTATATACACCATAACCAAATAATCTTAATTTATTATTAGTAACCTTTTGAATAATAACTACTATCAAAGCAACAATTACAAATGCTGTTGATAATACTTTTAATATTTTAAATAATAATTTTAGTATTTTTTTTAACATAACTACCTCTATTCTAGTTCTATAGAGTTAAACTTATCTCTATAGTTTTTAAAAGCTGCTTTAAATTTATCAACTATTTCTTTATCATTAACTACACTCTTATATTTAATAATAGTATAGTATTTATCTATTAAATCTAATATTTCCTTTTTATCAATAGAATCCATTTCAAGAAGTCTTTGAAGCATACTATTTACTATTTTTTTAGATATTTCTTTCTTTTGTTTTTTGGCTTTTTTAGTACCTTGATTTGTATATAAATCAAGTATTAGATGTTCTAATAAGAATATCTCATCAGAATTCTTTTTTGCTTTTCCTTCTACTCTTTCATTTTTTGAATCTTTTACATTATTCATTTCAGCATTCATATGTTCTTGCATATAATTCCAAAGTTTTAATGCATACTGAAAGTTAGTGTTTTTTAATATAACATTTGTCTTTTTTATTGGTGATGTAACTAATGCAACATGAAGTTTACTTAATGTTTTATATACTTCTGATGAAGTTAAATCAGTAATTCTATTTTCAAGTTTTGTAATACGTTCCATTACACTCTCTACACTATTTTCATCTTGTGATGCACTATCATCTAATGAGCTAGAAAAATTAATGGAAATTTCATACTTGGTATTTCCAACTTTTGTTGTACCAGTATATTTTAATTTTTTATCATCCTTTGAATTAGATACAGTTTCTAATCCCTTCTTTTTAAACATTACGTATGTTTTCATATTTTGAATTAAACTATAAATAAATCTGTTTTCATATGTATTAAAACTTTCTTCTTTATTTATATTTAAAATCTTTGAAGGCTTTATATCTCCTGTTTCTTTATCATATTCTTGAATTAAGTTAGTATTTCTTGATAAGTGTTTTATACTTTCAACTGTAACTCTTCTAGCTAATTCAATTTTAACTATATCCTCTTCATTAACAATGAAACGATTAGGATTCCTTAAAATATTATCTATATATCTAATTGTTTCCTCCATCATTGTTAACCATTCAAGATTAAACTCCGTTTTGTCGTAATCAACATTAATATCCAAAGATGATGATAATTCTTTATAAAAGTCTTCAATTTCGGAATCATCGCATTCATTATATAGATTTGCTACTTGTAATTCTCCTACTCTTGACGTTTCTTCTAAGGCTTTTTTATCTATTTCTACAGGAACTTCTTCATCGTTTTTAATATCTTTAGCCTCAATTTCTTCTTTTTTTTCATCTTTTTCTTCCATGTTGTCACCTCATTTCTAATTATTATGTTAATTTCTTAAGTCTTAATACGTACTCTTCACATTCTTTCATTTTTCCTTTTCCAAAAGTACTATCTAAGAATTCTACAAAACCATCTATTTCATCTCTTATATATGAGATGTTTAATTGTTCAAATTTTCTTAAAATCTTTTTAGCTATGAAATAGTCTACTCCTTCTATTTCATCTCCTCCGCAAGCTACATAAACTGGTACAAATTTCTTCATATGAGATACAATACGGTTACCAAATGCTATACGGAAATGTTGTATAACATAATCATCCATCTGTTCAATCTTATCTAGTGTATCTTGTGACACAGGATTCTTTTCCATTGCATCTTTAAACAAAGAATTAATATAACTAAAGTTTATATCTTGTGCTGGAATTTCTTCAGGAGTAAATGCTTCACCTTTTTCATTAATATCAATTGGCATGGCACGGTCATATACTTTATCTGTAACCATAAATGTTGAATCATCGTTATTAATTGTACCTATATACCATACGTTTTCAGGAATTTGAAGTTTTCCTCCCTTAATTCTTTTTGGGTCATTCTTCCATGAACTAGAAACTAATTCAACAATCCACTCATCATGGTTAGGCATTTCTAGTATAGATAGCATTTCTGCAAAATAATACTCAACACGTGAGATATTCATCTCATCCAGAATTACTGTATAAACATCATCAGTATAACCAGCTCTATATAACTCTTTTAAAACTTCTGTTTCATTAAACTTTTTAGTAAACTCGTTGAAGTAACCAAACAACTCAGTCCTATCACGCCATGATGGTTGAACCGAAGCAATACATGAGTCATGTTTTAAAAACTTACCCCAAGCATATGCAAGTGATGTTTTACCTGTTCCAGAAATACCTTGTAAAATAACAAGTTTAGTTGAAGCAAGTGCAGATATAAACAATCTTATCATTTGAGGTTTATAATATAGTTTTAACTGTGATGCGGCAAAATTTCTAAAGTTACTACACAATTCTTCCAAATCAAATGAATTTCCATAATTTTGAATTTTATAATTAGCAAATTCTTCATCAAGTTCTGCAAGTTTTGAAAATCTTGGAGCTTCAACTGGTCCAGTATCTTCTTCTCCTGTTTCACCTTCAGCAGTTTCTCCAGTTCCTCCACCTGCTGCAGCTGCTGCATCCTTAGGATTTATTCCAAGGTGAGATACTTTCATAGCAAGTATTTCATCTTTTTCTTTTATAAGAGTTGCTACTTTATTATTTAGTTTTCCAACTTCTTCTAATAATGATTCTTGTTCAACAATAGTCTTTCTAAATCTTAAATATTTCTTAATTATAAAACCTGCAATAACAACTATTCCAGCAATAAGAATTAGTAAAAGTAAAATAGCTATCACAACAAATAACCATTCTGGTCCACTAAAATCATCTTTATAAAATTGTATTACAGATATATATGCTTTAACATTAAATATCTTTCCAATACCATTTACAAATCCCATTAATATATCTAATACACCATTAAAAAATTGGGATAAGAAATCATATAAAAATTTAAAGAAAGTATCCATAACTTCACCTATCTTTCTTATACTATTATTATTTTATCATTTAATGCCTTATTAGTACAATATTTTGAATCCTTATCAAGAATAATATATTTAAAAATATTAAACACAAACAAGTCTTCTACTTCTTCTTCGATACCTAACTCCATTGCAAGAATAAAGCCCTCTTTCACCATGTCTTTAACATCATTTCCATACTTACAATAATCTTCATATTTTATCTTAAAAATTGCTTGATTTTTGAAACAATCATTATTAAATGATCCTAGTAAATTTTTTAGTCCATCCTTGTTTTCAAACAAACTATTAGGAAAATCTAATAAGTAATTTTTATCAAAATTGCACTCTTTAATATCTTTTAATATTTTTCTAGTTATTAATTGATATTCAACAAACATTTTATCTTCACTAATAGAACTACTATCAAAAACCCTATCTATTGCATAATCACTATATATTTTTGGAAAGTTAATATTATGTTTTAATTCAACATTAACTACATTATCTAGGCTAGTAATATTCTCTGTTATAGAGAAGTCTTTAGTATCAAATATTTTATAAAATTTTTCTCTTTTCTTATTTGTATTATTAATAAATTTAGATATATTTTCTTGGAATAAATCATCATCCATTTTAAATAATTTCATTCTATATTTTTTTAAAAGTGAAATAAAAATTTGATCATCTATAAACAAAACGCCATCAAAATATAATATAAATGTGAATATTAAATAATTTTCTATTGCCTTTTTCTTTTCTTCTTCAGGAATTCCATCAGTTATATTAAAAAAAGTTTTTTCAATATGATTCATTATATTATCTTCAAACGAAATATCATTATCACTATTGTAATCATAATATCTATCATCTATATATACATTTAATAATTCAGTAAAAATACTTTCATCATAATAATCAGATAATACTTCTTTAGCAAATAAAGTAAGATTGTTTTTCTCAAAATTCAAGAATTCTTCTAACATGTTCATTTTTATCACCTCTTATTGAGCACTAAATGTTATTATTGGAGTACTTGTAACAAATGGATAAGTATAATTGTTATTTGTATTCAATTTATAAAATCTAACCGCATTACTTGATAATGCATCTATTCCAAAAGTTACACTATTTATATAATCATAGCCGTCACCCAAAACAGTAGAAGATGTATTATAAGCTTGTAATACGGCTTCACTTGTCATATCAAGTCTTAATAGACTTGGGTTAAATGAAAGCGTAATGACAGCAGATGCACACTTTCTTTTGTTTTCTGGAGACAATGATAAGTATTCAGATATTTCGATTTTATCATTTTGATTATATGTTCCAAATGGTGTTAATACCTTGTAGTAATCAAGTGTATTAGTTATATTAAAATCTAAATAAGCTCGTCCAGGCTCATCTAGAATTTCATAGGATAATCCAATCTCACCAACATTAATCTTAAATTTACCACTTATTGTTTTTGTGTAAGGTGAAGTTGCACTAGCTGATACTTCAAGTTCAATGAAATCACCCTCATATAAATTTATGTTTGGAGTCATTGTAATTGTAAAACTGTCAGTATTAGTTCCATTCATAATTAACCCAGTTTCTTTAGATGC
The DNA here is from genome assembly GCA_902793375.1 of uncultured Erysipelotrichaceae bacterium. Taxonomy (GTDB): domain Bacteria; phylum Bacillota_I; class Bacilli_A; order RF39; family UBA660; genus RUG13868. Next base: position 33,001 of record CADBDE010000009.1, read on the forward strand.
GACACAAGTAACATTTGATGAACATTCGTATTCAATACTATATGTGATATTATCAGGTGATGCTATTAAATTATTCTTTTTACTATCCATATTAAATGTAATAGTAACTGGTTCAACTCCTGACCAATTATCTAGCTGATAATATGATTCATTGTCACTCATTTTATCACTATTAAAGTAAAACGATTTAGTACTTAAATAATAATTTCTAAGGCCATTATATATAAAACGACCATAAGAAAGAGTAATTGATAAAACAATTAGAACAATAGCAAAAATAATTATATGTATTTTCTTTATTTTTCTAGATTTCTTCTTTTTCATCATAGTACTCCATCATACATTATTATCATATATAAGAGTATCATATTTTGAGTTATCTTACAATAAAACAATAAAAAAAGTACATCACTTTTTGATGTACTTTTTATAGTTTAATCTTAGTCACCTTCTCCGTTATCTGTTGTGATTTGTAAATCGTAAGCTATATCTCCACCAGATGCTGCGTTTTCACAGTCAACATCTTGTCCTTCGATCCACATATAGATTCTTACTTTAGTTACACCTGTTTGTAAACTAAAGATTTGTTGTTGTTCAGAGAAACCTGCAATTGTTGAATAATCAATTTCAACATCTTCGAAGAAATCACTATATGTAGATGAATAATCTGTTGCATTGCTTTGACGAACTAAAACATTATCAGTTGAAGCAATAGGTGCTTTAACTCCAGAGTATTCTAATAAATCTCCATCTGTTTGTGTAGTAGTTACTCCATAAGTATCACGAGCATGTGATACAGCAGCTGCTGTATGAACATCATAGTTTGGTTCCCAAATATATTTATGAGAAGAAGTACCGTTATTTAATCCTTGGATAGTTTCAACACTTGATCCTGAAGCTGTATTTCCTAATACTACAAAACCAATTCTTGAAGCATTTTTAATTCCTTTATCTGCATCTCCAATTGATCTTACACCTGAATTAGTTGTTAAGAATATATCAGTTGCAGCATCAACTTTAAAGAATAAATCAAATGCTATAAACTTACCAGTTGTACCATTTAGTTCAGTACTTTTTGTAGCAGTAAGAATATATTCACCACCACTATTAGTTCCAACTGTACCATAGTACATTTCCATCATACCGTTTTCGTCAATATTACCAACAGTAGAAACTGGTTCTAATTGTGCTGGTATTTGATTAACTGCATCACCATAAGCACCTGCTTTAGCTCCAGTTATATCAGTTGTTTGAATAATTGATTTCCAATTTGTTCCATCTGCTGATATTTGAATACCATTTTGAGCAGCAACGTTAACAGTTAATCTACTTACTTGAACTGTTTGGTTAGCTGTGAACCATGCATATGTTGATGATCCAAATAATACCATAGTAAATAGTAATGATATTAATAATAACAATAGTCTTCTTTTGTTACGACGACCTTTAACATTTTTATTTTCCATTTTTATTCCCTCCGTTTACACCTTTTATTCCTTTGTTAGTATAGTTGAAGTATATCACTTGACTTTTGTAAATGCAATAGGTTTGTCAATATTTGTATATAGGTTTACACAAAAAAGTGTCTATATCTTTTGTTTTGATAAAATGTTAATCTCTATACTCTCACAAATTCCTTGTAATTCATGGCTTCTTTGCGCTGACGGATACTTAATTGTCAACTTGTAAAGCTTTGTATTATCATCGGTATATTCAAAAGTTTCACTTGACGTTTTTATTTCTTTGAAATATGTTCCATCATCATCATTTATTATATTAGAACTCAATACAACATCTGTATCTGTTCCTGAAACCACTTCATACAATTCATACTCAAGTGGCAAATTAGTTGTTGCACGTATTACAACTTCATAATCAAGAGTTACTTCTGATCTATTTGTTCCGTCGGTATTAGAAACACTAAATGTATAAGAGTTCGTGTCTCCTGGCTTCATTTCATTTAATGTTATGTTTTGATGAGTATAAGTATCATTTACTAAATAAAATGCAATATCTATTGGAGCATTTCCACTAGCTTCAGTTCTAAACCTTGATAATGTAAAAGGTATCAAGAAGCATAGCATAACTAGTAGAACAAATAATATTATGATCTCTAGTTTTAATCTATTATTATTTTTTATTAATTCCATAATATCAATCCTACCATTATTTTTTATTTTTTCTTTTTTAACCTCATTCTTAAACGTTGCCGCACACCAACACATAAATGTTATGGTTATAAAACACATAATCATTACTTTTGGAGTAGTAAGTACTTTAGCAAGTATAAATGCCCTTGAGATTGTTTTAACTGTTTTACCTATTATCTGATCCTTATTAATTGGATTATCTACTGTATTATTAGCATCTCCCTTAGTAACATAGTAATTATCATTTATTTCTACAATTCTATGAGTAATAATTGAATCATTTTCTTTAAAAGATATTATATCTCCAACATTATAATTAGTATCAAGTTTTACAAGAATCATGTCTCCTTTTTCAATTGCTGGTGACATACTTCCACTTATTATTTCAAAAAAAGTATATCCAAATATATTTGGATAATCTTTATGTAATATTTTTATAGATACAAAATTATAAATTGCCATACTCATTATAGAAAAGGTAAATATAATTAGTAATACAGTTAATGATTTAGAAACAATTTTACGTATCTTCATAATTTATTAACCTCCTGTATATTCAGTTAAAGTATCACCGTCAACATATTGAGTTACATTAACTGATACAGGAATCATTATTTGATTATTCAAAACTGTTCCTAAACTAGAATCTTTTTCATTATTATTATCATCATTAATCCATTCTATATACACTCTTATAGTATTCGTTTCTCCATCATCTATATCATCAAGCGTAATTACATTACTATAAGTGTATTCAGCGGTTCTCACTATATCTTTATCATCAATCTCTTTAATCTCAGTAATTACAAATTGATCTGGATCTAATACAGAAAAATCAAAAGTAATATCATATCTAATAGAAGTATCTGCATCATTTGGGTCAATTTCTATATCAAAATAACCATTTAATCCAGGGGCTGCTTTACCTTCTTTAACATATTCAGAAGTACTCCAAGTAAAATTATTTATTGTAAATTCAGAAGTACTACCTGATAACATATTATCATTTACTTTAATTTCCCACTTTGCAATTGTAAGCTCACTTGTATTAGTTCTTTGACTTTCAAATAAAGCATAACTTCCTACGAATATCATCACTAAGAAAAAGAATGGTGCAAGCACCATTGTATATTTCTTCATTATTTCTTTCTAACTTCCATAACAATTGCATATATTTCATATATAAATAGAAGAAATAAAGGAAATACAACAATTAGCAAAAATCCCCATTTAGATTGTAATATATACAATACTTTTCCTAAGAATGATAGTGTTTCAGCTGTCTTTTCAGATCCTAAAACATATTCACTTGATACAAGAGTATTATCTCTTAAAGAATATGTAACCTCTGAATCATTTACTTTTTCTTTTCTAGTGACTTCCGTAAATTTAATTTTATGATCAGCAGAGTAAGTGTCATAATAGAACACTTTATCTCCTACTTCAACATCTTCATCTGTAACTGGCTTTAATACAAGTATAGAATTTTCTTTATAATCAGGTGCAAGTGAATCATCATCAAGAGCTATATAATACTTCCCTAAAAATTTAGATACACCATATTCATTTTTGTTAAACAACAATCCAGTTGTAAACGCTATAACTACCAAATAAATGCATATAAAAATGCCTAATACTATTTTTAATACTTTTTTCATATTTAATTACCTCTAAAACCCATATTATTATATAAATAAATATAACACATATTAATATTAAGTGCAAGTATTATAAAGGCTTAACATTTATAAAAAAAGAAGTAATAAATACTTCTTAATTATTTTAATACTTTCTTACACCATGTTTTTTTACCACATTTTGGACATCTCATTTTTCTAGTTCTATTAACATGTTGTGCAAAAAACACTTGATTATATGTTGGTATGAATTTATGATGGCAATCTTTACACTCATAATACCCAGCAATTTGTTCTATTCTTAAATCAAAACACATACTTATCAAAAATATAATAATACCAAATGCAATTATTAAACCTCTTACCCACTCTTCCATATCAACCAAAAATGATATTCCAATTGCAGTAAATAAAATAATAAGTGCTAAAGCTCCAATCAATATTTCTAATCTTAACAATCTTTTATCAGACTCTTCTTTTAATTGTGTCATTTCTAATAGGTTTTCCTCTAGTTTTTTTTCATTATTTTTCATATCTACTTTTTCACCACTAAACAAATCATTAATTGTAATTCCAAGTATATCACATATAATTGGCATATTTGATGCATCAGGTAAACAAATACCATTTTCCCATTTTGATATTGCTCTATCACTTATATTTAATTTTTCTGCCAATTCACTTTGTGTAATGCCTTTTTCTTTTCTTTTTTCTTGTATATATTTACCAATTTTTATTTGATTCATATTAGTTTCTCCTTTCTTGCATTACATTTTATATTAAATAGTATAAAAAATACACGAACTAGAAGTTGAGTTATTGAAAATTAAATATAATTCCTAATACTGCTAGTATAAATGGTACTAAACTAGCAACCATCGTCCACATACCAATATTCTTCAACTCTTCTTTTGAGGCATTTTTATTATAACCCTTCCATATTAATAATTCACTGTTATGTCCATTATAAATGTATAAACCCGCTATAAAAATTAAAGAACCAAATATAATCATAAAAATTGAAAAACCAAGCATAATTATTCACCTTTCTATATTAATTATTATAACATATTAATATATTATAAAAAAGTTTTAAGATATACTTAAAACTTATTTTAATATTTTACTATTCACTTGGAGATACTTCTTGTATATCAGTTCCTTTATTTTCTATATCATCCATAATTAACACATCCTATTATAATTAATAATAACATATTTATAAATTAACTACTAATTCTTTTGTATTACTAATGCCTTATAACTCTAAATTTTTCTACGCTTATTTTTTCGTTATTATCTATTTCAGCTTTATTCTTTGCTATTTTAATTTGTTCTTCAACAGTGTCTACACCTTCCAAATCAGGAAGTAACACACCTCTTTTAAATCCACTCGATACTATAACTCCATATTTTTTTGGATTTAATTCACTAATATTTTTAACACTTTCTAGTGTTGTTAAAACATCTACACTTATTTCTAAACTATCTAATTCTTCTTTTTCTATTGGATTAAATCTTGGATCTTTTGTTGAAGCACTAATTGCATTATTTATTATTTCTTTTGCAATGCAATTTGTTGTAGGTAGAATTGTACCAATACAACCTCTTAATAATCCATTCTTATGAATTGATACAAAAACTCCAGCTCTATTACTTAACATTTCATCAGATATATCGGAAGGTATTTCTATTATTCTTCCATTTTTTATATACTCTTCAATCGTTTGTTTTGCTAAAGCTACATATGAATCAAGTGGATAATATGAGCAAATACCATAACCAACTCCTGTTATATCTTCATGTGAATAAAACTTTGATTTTACTTGAATACCATCTAATACTCCACTCATTATTACAAAAGATCTATGTCCACATTCAGCTACTTTGTCTAGAAATTCTTCATCAAAATCTAGTAGTTCACTAAATCTAGCATTACTCATTATATCCATTATTCTTTCATCGTATATAGGACCCTCTTTAACATAGCCATATGGGCCATATTCTTGTAGTTTATGAGATAAATCACCACTTGCTATATAAACAACTTTTCTATTTAAGTTATTAATTGCTTTACCAATTGCTTTTCCCATTTCATAGTGTTTCTCTAAAGATAATCCACTTAATCCAAGAACAATTATTTTATAATCTGATAAATATTTTCTTATAAAATATAAAGGAACCATTGATCCATGATCAAGATCATTATTGTTCATCTTTTTGCAAGGAATATTTATTTCATTTGATATTTTTTCTATTTCATCTATCAACTCAATATCATAATCTTCATAAAATGATACTTCTGGGGCTCCAAAAGATGAGAATGATCCCTCAACTTTACTTTCATTTGGTATATAAAAACAATCCTTATATAAAGGGGCATGTGGACTAGAAATAACTATTGTTTCAGGATTCAAATTTCCTATTTCACTTGCTATTTGTTCATAAGATTTAATTGTCTTTTTAATCTCTTTTTCTCTACCTTTTCCTACTTCAGGAATAATTAATGGTGGATGAGGTAACATAAATGCTCCAAGTAATTCCATATCTATTCTCCTTAATAATATATTAACATATTTATAATCTCTATGGTACAATTAGAATAAAGATAGGATAATTATAAAAAAATTAATTAATAGAAAAAACAGCTTACATTAATAAGCTATTTATTTTTTTAAACTAATATGTTGAGGTATTCCATCTTTATATATTTGTTTAACTTCTCCTTGGATTAATGGTCTTAAATAATCAATTAATTCTTTTTTAACATAATTATTATCAACATCTATCCATTCAATTGGAATCTTTTTTTCTATATTTGCTATCTTGTGAATATCATCAAATACTTCATATTTTATTTTATATGGTTTATTAGAAATTCTATTCATAGCAACCATTTTTCCTGAATCTCCAGCAAAAGCTAAATCAGCACCTTTCTTACCACAATTAAAGGCTTCATCCAAATCTGTTTTTGAAGATAAATGAGCAGCTGCTCTTTGAAGAGTAGATAAAGTAATTGCTCTTGTTTTAACTCCTAATTCTTTTTTTAATGTTTTACAAAGTATTTCAGCACACCCTGATAATTCTTTGTGTCCAAATGAATCAACAAGTAAATTTGAATCTGTTAATTCACAAATAAATTGATCATCTTCAGTTTTTATTCCTTCAGATACTGCAATTACTATAGATGATTTTTTCTCTAATAATTTTCTTGTTTCTACAACAAAGGTGTCAAGGTTAAATGGTATTTCTGGTAAATAAATTGCATCTACTCCTTCTCCTGTTTCATCCTTTGCTAAAGATGCTGCTGAAGTTAACCAACCAGCGTGTCTACCCATTATTTCAACAATTGCAACAGTTGGTTTTGTACTTCCATAGCAATTATTATCTTGAATTACTTCCCTTAAAGTAGTAGCAATATACTTGCAAGCACTACCAAATCCTGGACAATGATCAGTTATTGGTAAATCATTATCTATTGTTTTTGGAACTCCAATAAAATTTTGTTTTTTATTTTTTAATTTGGCATAATCAGATAAAGATTCAACAGTATCCATTGAATCATTTCCACCAATATATATAAATGAATCAATTGAATGTTTATCTAATATTTTAAATACTTTTTCATAGGTATCTTCATGATCTTTAAAACTTCCTAATTTAAAACGACAAGTCTCCAAAAAACTTGAAGGAGTTCTTTTCAATAATTCTAAATTATTTTTATCTTTAAAATAATCATCTAAATCAATAATATGATCATCAAGTAATCCTTCTATTCCATTTACCATTCCATATACTTTATCAAAACCTTTTTTCTTTGCTTCATAATAAACTCCTGCTAAAGAAGCATTTATAACAGAAGTTGGTCCCCCAGATTGTCCAACTATTAATTTTTTCATAATTACCTCCATACAAATAATTATATATTATTATCTAAATTATTCAACAGTCTTTAATATTTCATAATAAAAAAGCTTGTAATAAATTTACAAGTTATTTCTTTTCATTAATATATTTAATAGCTGCAGTAGCTGCAACTGCACCATCACTTGTTGCAGTAACTAATTGTCTTACTTCTTTTGTACGATTATCTCCTGCTACAAAGATTCCTTCAACATTTGTATTACATTTTTCATCTGAAATAATATATCCACTATTATCTAAATTAATTATTTTTCCAAAATTTTGATTTTCAGGAATTCTTCCTACTGCTACAAATAATCCATCAACCTTAATTGTTGATTCTATTCCTTCTTTGTCAGTAACTACAATGCTTTCTAGCTTTTCGTTTGAATTAAGCTTTGTAACATTACTATTATAAATAAATTCAACATTATTTTTTTCTTTTAAAAGATTAACTGTTGATTCTGATCCTCTAAATTCATCTCTTCTATGTATTAAGTACACTTTTTCTACAATACCTGATAAGTATAAAGCATCTTCTAAGGCAGTATTGCCACCACCTACAACAGCAACAGTTTTCTTTTTATAGAAAGCACCATCACAAGTAGCACAATATGATATTCCTTTACCCACTAATTCATCTTCATTAGAGATTCCTAATTTTCTATTTTCTGAACCAGTTGCAATTATTATTGCTTTTGTTTTATAAGTGTTTTTAGTAGTAATTACTTCCTTTTCATTATCTTGATTATTAATATCTACTACTTTCTCAAATTTTATTTCTGCCCCTAAATTTTTAGCTTGATTATATAGTTTAGTAGCAAAATCAAAACCAGAAATATGTTCCTCAACAGGATAATTTTCTATATCAAGAGTATTTATTATTTGTCCACCATAACTTTTAGCTTCTAATACTAATACATTTTTAGATGCTCGTCTTGCATAAATAGCTGCAGTAAGACCAGCTGGACCTGCTCCAATTACAATAATATCATACATATTTTAGTCACCTATAAGAGTATTAATATCATCTTTAGATATTAATCCAACACTTCTTTTAGTTTCTTTTCCTTGTTCAAATAAAACTAAACAAGGAATTGAAGATACATTATACTTTTCTGCTAATAGATCTTCATCATCAATATTAATTGATACAATCTTAACATTATCATTTTCTAATGCAACTTCTTCAATTATTGGTTTCAACATTTGACATGGTCCACACCAATTAGCATTAAAATCTGCTAATACTTTAATATCACTATTTAATACTTCATCTTCAAAATTCTCTTTATTAACCTCTATTACTTTCATCAATATCATTCCTTTCTACATTTAATAAAACTTTATTAACTAATTTATATAATGTAATTGCTTCTTCATCTGATAAATCAATACACTTCCCCATTTTTTTAGGAATAGTTAAAGCTTTAGTTTTTAACTGTTTTCCTTTATCAGTTATGGTTACTTCAAGATTTCTTTCATCTTTTGTTGATCTAACACGAGTAATATATCCTTTAGATTCAAGTTTTTTAAGAAGAGGAGTTAAAGTACTTGAATCAAGAAGTAAAGTGTTTCCTATTTCTTTAACATTACTTTTTTCTTTTTCCCAAAAATACATCATTACTATATATTGAGTATAAGTTAAATCTAATTCATCAAGTAATGGTGTATATTTTCTAATTATTTCTTTAGAACACAAATAAATTGGAAAACATAATTGATTTTTAAGACTTAGTACATTACTATCATTATCCATAATATTCACCTATAACAATTCTAATAAGTCTTTTTCTATATCTTTTGGATCAAATGTTGGATTATATCTTTTTACAGCATTACCATCTTTATCTACTAAAAATTTAGTAAAATTCCAAACAATATCTCCATCTTTTTTACAAGTTGAACTTATCTTTTTAATAGCTTTCATAGCCATTTTATTTTTTAATCCTTTAACATCTTCTTTAGGTTGTTGTTCTTTCAAAATAGTAAATACTCGGCTTTCATTTTCTCCATTTACTTCAATTTTTGCAAATTGATCAAATTTAGTTTGATATTTTGCAGTACAGAACTCATGAATTTCATTATCATCGCCAGGTGCTTGATGACCAAATTGATTACATGGAAAATCTAATACTTCAAATCCTTTATCATGGTATTTTTCATACAATTTTTCTATTGCTTCATATTGTGGAGTAAAGCCACAACCAGTTGCAGTATTTACAACTAATGATACTTTTCCCTTTAAAGTAGATAAATCAAATTCTTCACCATTTCTTTTTTTTACTTTCAAATCATAGATATTCATATAACATCCTCCTTAAATTAATTTGTATACAAATTAATTGTACTATAATTATCTTGCTTTTGCAAGTGTAAAATAAAATAGATGAATATATTTCATCTATTTTATTAATTTAAATCCAAGATTCTATTAATGATTTAGATTCTTTTGCAAGAGAACCTTTTATTGGTAATGCATTATCTAAAACATTAGCACCTTTACATACTCTTTTAATGTCGTTTACAACATTACCAAGACCAGTTCCTTCATGTGTAGTAATAATTCTAATAGTTTTACCACTAAAGTCAATTTCTTTCAATGCTGTTTCTAATTCTGGAGCATATGTTCCCCAATAAATTGGAGTCATTATATAAATAACTTCATATTGTGAAATATCATTTATTGATTCTTTAATTGGAGCATTTCCTATTCTATCTTTTGCTTCCTCAATACATGTTTGATAATCTTTTGCATATGGAATTAAAGGCTCTACTTTAAATATATCAGCATTTGTTAATTCTTTTTAAAACTCTGCTACAATCTCAGTATTACCTTTATCTATGTATCCTACTGCATAGTTTTCATCTGCCCTACTATAATAAATTATTAAACTCTTTTTATCTTTCATATTAACTTAAACTCCTAAAATATCTTTTTTATCATTGTTTCCATTCTTGTATGATAATTGTTTTTATTATAAAATTTCTTTCCTATTTCATTATAACCAAATACATCTACTATAACATATTCACAACCAACTAATTTAAAATATTCTTCTAATTTATTTATTAGCTCTTGACCTACTCCATTACTTCTAATTCTTTTAGTAACAATTAATTCAGTTATTTCACCCCTTTTTGGGCATTTATAATCCAAATAATCATATTCGTCATATGGAAATATGCATCCCATAATTAAGCCAATTGCTTTATTATTTTCTACTGCCAAATAACATTTACCGTTGTTCTTATTAACTTCTTCTAAATCTAAAACTGCCATTTTTTCTCTATATTCAGGATGAACTTGATCCAAATGATCTTTATCTATTGATACAATATACTCTTCAAGTTCAACTAATAAGTCTTTAACATCTTCTAAATATTTATCAGAATATTCTATTATATTCATATTTTAAACTTCCTTTATTTTTTTTAATTCATTACAAGTATCCAAAACAATGTCTCTTAACATTTCTTGATTTTCTATATCGTCTACTAAGTACATTGATTTAGCTCCATCATAAGGAATAGATTCTTGCATATTATATTTTTTATTACTACTTACTTTTTTTACTAGTAATCTATCATCATATATTCCACCAAATAGTACTCCATCATAACAAAGTAAGTATTCTCCCATCATAGATTTACAAATTATACTATCCAACAAACTTAATTGTTCTAAAACAAAATCTTTATAATTTTTTGTTGTAGCCAATTTATCACCTCTACCTATTTTAATAATTTTTCAAATGAATTAGCATTTAATATTGTATTTGAAATAAATTTTCCTTTATAAAAGTTTGCCCAGTTATTGAATACACATGGTGCATTTTTTGCTTTCTCTAATGAGTCTATTTTTATAAAATTTAATTTAATACCTTTATCTTTAGCATATTCAGATAACTCTTTAACTTCATATTCTACATATGGGCATTCATTAGAATAATAAATAGTAAAATCTTGAGCATCAATTTCCATTTTTCTAGCTTTATCATTAAACATTGGTATTTCTCTATCATCAAAAGAAAGTGCCATTAATTCATAATCATTAATTGTATCAATTACTTTAAATCCATAATGTTCAAAGAATTTCTTATCTCCAATAAATGGTTTTTTCTTTTGAGTTACTATTGTACAAACACCACTCATTTTTTTCGTTTTAGCATCTTCTATAGCATATTCTAATAATTCTTTACCAATTCCTTTTCCTTTAAAACTACCTGCTACCCATAAGCAATAAATATACATGTAGTTTTTACCACATATTGGAACCCAAGCTGTTTCTATTGGTTCATATTCAATAAAGATTTTTCCTCTTGCATTTAGTTTTCTAAATACATGTCCATCCTTTAATTTACTTTTAATCCATTCTTTCTTTTTATCAACACCATCTTGATGTTTAGGATCCCCAATTGCACAACAAATATGCTCCTCATCAATATTCTTTTCATCCAAATTAATATATTCATTCATAACTTATACCTCACATTTATTATATCATTTAAATTATCTTTCTTCTATATATCATCTTGATAAGTATGTACTGTTATAATCGTATAACTATATGAGTTAATAGTAATCTTCATATTATCAATTTCACAATACCAATTCTTTATTCATATTATATCAACTCCTATAATCATTATATCAAAATGATTTTTAAGCTATCTAATTTTAAGCCATTAATAAGGCATACTTTTAATAATGCTACTTATATTTGTGATTAGAGTTAATATCTTATATTTTTGAGAATAACCTACAACTCTATCAAATTAAATATTTATTTTTCTACAATTGATAAGATATGTCCACTGTATCCAATTAAGTCCTCCCTTTCACATATAGATAAATGATACTTTATGTATATTTTATATTCTTCATCTGTCATTTCATCAATAGTATTTCTAATGGCCCTTCCAATACCATCTGTAGCAACATAATGAAGTTGTTTTAGATTAAATGAACTTATCATTTTTTTAACTTCACTAAAATATCTCATATTGAATATTAAATTTTCATCATTATTTGGTGTGAACTCTTCTGATACCTGTTTTTCATCTCCAAAATTTTCATAAATATTTTTCGACTGAAATCCCCATGTTAACATGGTTAAATCAAATAATATAAATGCAAAATATATTTTTCCTCCTGGCTTAGTAACTCTTATTGCCTCATCAATGGCCTTTTTCGTTTCTTCTGGTTTAAACAAATGATAAAGTGGTCCTAACGAAAGAGTCACATCAAAAGTATTATCATTGTACATAGACAAATCCAATGCATTCCCTTGTATTGCATTTATATTCATATCTAATGTTATTTTTGATTTCATTACATCAACATTTGTTTGAACCAATTCTACTGCATCTACTTGAAACCCTTTCTTTGCATAATATAATGAATAAGCACCAGTGCCAGCACCAATCTCTAATATTCTATCACCTGGTTTCAAATATTTATCTACATAAGTTGTAGTAGTAATAAATTCAACATAATGCATTTTATCTCTTGTAAGCCTATTATCTTCAACATAGCAATCTTTATAGTATGTATTTATAATATTATCTAAATCTCTATCATTCATATTATCAACTCCTATATTAAATATATCAAAATAAAAGCTTTTATTGGCCTTTTTAATCACTTTTTTAGGGTATCTAGAAGGTATCTAATTCTCGTTTTTTCACTTTTCTTCACTCGTCAATCTTCTAAACCCCTTGATTTCACATACTTTCCGCAGCACTGCTTATATTTGCGACCAGAACCACATGGTAAAATATTAAAGCAACCAGGTAATTTTTTCCTTTTAAATTGGTATTTTTTATTTTAAATTTATAATTTTTTATTCGATTATTGTAAGTTTTTTTCGTAGAACTTATCTAATAACTTATCTAAAAAAATCCAATTAAATAAATCAAAATATTGCGAACTATTTATTATCACTAATCATTTTCTTTTTA
>CADBDE010000010.1 GCA_902793375.1 uncultured Erysipelotrichaceae bacterium
TAGAGTTGGAATAGATTACAATCAAAAAGAAGAATTGAATTTTATTTCAATCATTCGATTACCAGATTTTGTAACTAAAAAAGATTTTGATTGGGCAATTGAAGAAGCTACAAAAAAGAAAAAACAAGATTTCTCTAGAGTAGAGTTTTTAACTTATGATGAAGGAATATGTGTTCAATGTATGCATGTAGGTTCATATGATAATGAACCTGCTACAGTTGAACTAATGCATAAATATATGGAAGAAAATGGTTATGTTTTAGATATAACAGATAAAAGATTTCATCATGAAATATATTTAAGTGATCCTAGAAAATGTAATGAAAACAAATTAAAGACTGTAATAAGACATCCAATAAAGAAAAAATAGGAGTTGATTAAATGGCTACAACAAAAGGATATAAAGATTATATTTTAGAACAATTAGACTTATTAGATAATATTACTTGTAGACCTATGATGGGTGGATATTTAATTTATCATAATAATATATTATTCGGTGGTCTTTATGGTGGAGACAATTTTCTTGTAAAGATAGTGGAAAGTAATAAAAAATATAACATGAAAGAAAAAACACCTTATGAAGGTTCAAAAAAAACTATGTATCTTGTAGAAGATATAGATGATAAAGAAAAATTAAAAGATATTGTAATAGATACTTGTAAAGGATTAAAGATATAGATGAAAGCATTATTTGTTATAGATGTTCAAAAAGCTACTATTGGAAAAACTCATGATAAGTTTTTTAAATATGATGAAGAATTAATTAATAGAATAAATAAATCAATCGAAGAAAACGAAACAGTAATTTATATTAGAAATTTAATGAAAAATAATTTTATAAATAAACTAGCACCAGTTCATGTGTTTGACGGAACAGTTGAAGCTGAATTGTCTGATGAAGTAATAAAAAAAGGAAATGTAATTTTTGATAAATATAAGGGAGATGCATTTACTAATCCTAAATTGTTAGATTATTTAAAAGAAAATAATGTTGATACAATTGAAATCGTTGGAGTTGATGGTGGAGGATGTATATCGTTAACTGCTTTAGGAGCAATAGATAATGGATTTAAAGTAATACTAAATACAAACGCTATTGGAACAATGTTTAATAAAAAGAAAGAAAAATATTATAAATTGTTAAAAGAAAAGGGAGCAGAATTTAAGTAAAAATGACCTGCTCCCAATACGCAATCAACCAAGACAGTTTTATGTATAGGAACATGTTTTTAAATATGAAACATGGTTGAATGACCTATTCCTGAATAGGTGACCACCCACGTTGAATGCGTCTGTTTATTAATGAAGAAATAACCTTTATTTTTCAAGGGTTTTGATTATTCGACTAGTTTTATAAAAATGTACTTATTTTTGATAAAAAAGTACATTTTTAAATGTTTTTTGAAAAAGTATAGTCTTATGTAGACATGTTTCTAAATACAAGTATATTAAATTAATAAATAAATAGATAGTTTTAAAAAAATGTGTTATACTATTATAGAGGAAGTGATAGTAAAAATGGAAGAAGAAAATAAAAATGTTGAAGAAAATATAACACCAGTAGAACCAGTTCAAGCAGAACCAGCAACGCCTGCACCAGAGCCAGCTAAGAAAAAAGGTAAAGGTGGATTAATCTGCATAGTATTATTACTTTTAATATGTGGAGGATTTGCCGCATGGTATTTTGCTTTAGGTGGAAAAGATGTATTAGCAGGTAAGAAAGAAGAACCAAAGCAAGAAGAGAAGAAAGAAGAAAACGAAAATAAGCAAGAGAAAAAGGAAGAATCAAAAATAGAAATATTTGAAGATAATGACACTGAACATGAAATAATTACTTTTGATGACATATTTAATGTTATGAGTCAAGATGTAACAAAAAATAAAGCTTATAAAATTCAAAATATAGTTATTAATAATAAGAAAGCAAGTTTATACATAGACTATACTTTTGAATACCAAAAATATGATCTTATTCCAGATGATAAAACAAGGGGTACAACAAATGTTACTATTAAACATGGCGATACAGTTTTATATACAAAAAAAACATATAATTATCAGCCAACTTATGTTATTACATATTTAGGTATTGTTGATAATAATTATTTAATCGTTGGTGAAAAAACATGCTCATCAATTAATCTTAATAGTAATAATTTATGTAATATTAACAAAAGAGAATCATATAATGAAATATCTTTAGTAAGTTATAATAAAACAGAGAAAATTGATAAATATTTCAATAATAATGAATTTTTTGTATATGATTTATCAAATGATGATAGTGGAATAACTGTTAAAACACTATTAAACAAATTCGGATCAGGTATGTGGAACTGTGAAGAAACTGGTGATGTACAAAGAGTTTATAAAATTGAATATAGTTCTAGTTCTAAATTGTTTACTGAAGCTAAAATGAAAAGCAATATTACTTTCGAAGAATATTGTAAAAATAAAGATGATTCAATATTTTAAAAATATTAGATGACATTATTATAAAAAAACTAGCAACAGCTAGTTTTTTATGATACTTAATGTTGAAAAAATTAATGTTAATTGACTTAGTACTAATACGCAAACTACCCTGATAGTTTCATAGCTAGGAAATAATCCTAATACGCAAACAAGGATAGAGCACTTAGTACTGACACTGATACAACCCATGTGGAATGCGTTTGCTTGCTTATGAAGAAATAACTTTATTTTATAAGGATTTCGATAATTTAAAAAGTAATAAAAATGTACTGATTTTTGATAAAACAGTACATTTTTTTGTTTATATAAAAGTAGGTAGTTCGTGTTTGATATGTTCCCACATACCACCATTGTATTCTATGTGTTTAGTTAAAATGTAATAAAAATAATTCTCCATATGATATAATCAAATTATATTGAAATGTATTATGAATTCTTTGAAAGGAGATAAGAATTATGGGATACATTATGAATTTGAGAGAAAAAGTAGGGCATAGTCCACTTATTGGTGTTGGAGCAACAGCGCTAGTATTTAATAGCAAAAATGAATTACTCCTTAATCTTAGATGTGATACAAATAATTGGGGCATTCCAGGTGGTTCAAAAGAATTAAATGAATCATTAGAAGAATGTGCAATAAGAGAATTAAAAGAAGAAACAAATATTAATGTAAATGATTTGGAATTAATTACTGTATTGTCAGGAAAAGAATATTATTTTAAATATCCAAATGAAGATGAACTAGATTGCGTTATTGTGCTATACAAAGTTTTAAATTATGATGGAGAACTTAATATAAATGATGGAGAAAGTAGAGAATTAAAATTCTATTCATTAGATAGTTTGCCTGAATTAGAATCTAGGGCAAAAGCAATAATAGACAAGATTAAAAGTGGGATAATTGAACTATAATGACATGCCAAAAACCCACGGTCTAGCCATTGCGAAAGTGTCTGTTTATTAGAGAGGAGATAAAAAATGAAAATATTAATAATATGTAGTAAAAAGTTTTATTCAAAAATAGAAGAAGTAAAAAAATATTTAGAAGAGAAAAACATAGAGGTATTCTTACCAAATTGTTATGATGATCCAACTGCCGAACAAAAGGCATGGGATTTAGGAGTAGAAGAACATCAAAAATTTAAAGCAGCAATGTATAAACAAAGTGAAGATACAATTTCAAATATGGATGCAGTTTTAGTATTAAATCTAGATAAAGAAAAAGATGGAAAAATACTAAAAAACTATATCGGAGGAGCTACATTCTTGGAAATGTATGATGCATTTAGATTAGGTAAAAAAATATATTTATATAATGATATTCCCAATGGAATGCTCTATGATGAAATAGAAGGATTTGGACCAATAATCATAAGTGGAGATTTAAAATTAATTAAATAATTTGACTTATTCCCAATACGCAAACAACTGTGGTTGTTTCATAGCTAGAAAATATTCCTAATACTGAAACATGGTTAGAGCACTTAGCACTGACACTGAAACAACCCATTGTGAGAGTGTCACGGTGCTTGAAAGGAGATAAATGTTATGGGATATATAATGAATTTAAGAGAAAAAGTTGGACATAGTCCACTTATAGGTGTTGGTGCAACCACACTAGTATTTAATAATAAAAATGAATTACTTCTTAATCTTAGAAGTGATACAAATACTTGGGGTATACCAGGTGGTAGTAAAGAACTTAATGAAACGTTAGAAGAATGTGCAATAAGAGAATTAAAAGAGGAAACAAATATTAATGTAAATGATTTAGAATTAATAACAGTATTATCTGGTAAAGAGTATTATTTTAAATATCCAAATGAAGATGAATTAGATTGCGTTATTGCATTATATAAAGTATCAAACTATGAAGGTGAATTAAATATAAATGATAAAGAGAGTAAAGAATTAAAATTCTTCTCATTAGATAATTTACCAGAACTAGAATCACGTGCAAAAGCAATAATAGATAAGATTAAAAGTGGTATTATAAAACTTTAAAAACACAGTTTTATTAAAAATTTAAAAACTTCTTTATGTTCGATTGACTATAGAACAATTGTATGATAATATGCGCATATAAGGAGGGTTTAAAATGAAAAATCAATTAAAAATACTAGAAAAAGAATTCGACAATAGTAAAATTAGAACAATATGGGATAAGGATCAAGAAAAATATTACATAAGTGTAGTAGATATAATAGCTGTTTTAACAGAAAGTGAGAATCCTAGAAATTATTGGAAAGTTCTAAAACATAGACTTAAACAGGAAGGTAATGAGTCGGTTACAAATTGTAACCAACTGAAATTAAAAGCAGCAGATGGAAAGAATTACAATACAGATGTTGTTGATATTGAAGGTATGTTTAGACTAATTGAGTCCGTTCCTAGTCAAAAAGCAGAGCCAATTAAATTATGGCTTGCTCGTTTAGGAAAAGAAAGAATAGATGAAGAATATGATCCTGAAATAGCTATTAATAGAGCTTTGGAAACATATAGGAGAAAAGGTTATTCAGACGATTGGATTAATCAAAGGTTAAAAGCAATAGATGCTAGAAAAGAATTTACTGATGAACTAAAACATAAAGGTATAGAAAAAAGTAATGATTTTGCTTCATTAACTAATTTATTAACTAAAGTATGGAGTGGTTTTTCAGTTAAAGAATATAAAGAATACAAAGGTCTAACTAAAGAAAACTTAAGAGATAATATGACAAATATGGAGCTTGTTTTAAATATGCTAGCAGAAGTATCATCAACAGAAATATCAAAATCAAAAAATGATACAGGATATACTAGTGCAGAATCATCTGTTATAAAGGGAAGCGGTATTGCCAAAAATGCTAAAGAGCAAATAGAGCAAGAAACAGGAAAAAAGGTAGTAACTAGTGAAAGACATATAAATACAAAGCAATTAAGATAGCAAATATCCTACAGACAAGGTTGGCAGTTTGTTGGTAGTATCCATGCAAAGATCCACAGTTATATAAAAAATGACATAGCAAAAACCCACGATCTAGCCATTGCGAAAGTATCACGATATTTGAGAGGAAATGAATTATGAATAAAGATTTATACGAAATGATATTTAAAAGAAAATCTTTTCATTTATTTAGAAATATAGGAAACGAACATCTTGAAGAAGATGAATTAAAAGATATTGAAATAGAGTTTTCTAAATTAAAACATTTAGTTGAAGATATTAAAGTAAAAATAAAAATAGTAAAAAATGAATCAATTTTAAGAGGGCAAGAATATTGCATATTGTTTTATTCTGAAAAGAAAGATAATTACTTACAAAATATAGGTTATTTAGGAGAACAATTAGATCTTTATTTAGTATCAAAAAATATAGGCACATTATGGTTTGGAATAGGAAAAGTTGATGAAAAAGAATTAGACGGATTAAGTTTTGTTATCATGATTGCCATAGCCAAAGTAGATTCAAGAGATAAATTTAGAAAAGATATGTATAAAAGTAAGAGAAAAGAAATATCTGAAATATGGATTGGAGAAAATTTTCTAGATATTGCTAATATAGTTAGGTTTACTCCTAGTGCATGTAATACACAACCGTGGAGAGTTGAATCATCAAACAATGAATTAAAGATATATAGATATCGAAAAGAAGGAAAAAGAGGCATCATGCCAAAAGATAGGGTTATTTATTATAATCAAATAGATATAGGTATATTTTTATGTTTCTTAGAATTATGTTTAGAGCATAATAATATTAATTATAAAAAAAATTTATTTGTTGAAGAAGATCACGAACAAGAAAACAATTTAACTGCTATATATCATATTTGAAAAAAGTGTGAAAAATATAAAAGTATGATACAATTTATATATCAAATTATATAGATTTTGGGAGATAGAATATGATAACTGAAAAAATGAAGAATATTGTTTTTTATATAAAAACAGATGTTGATAATAAAATGAGAAAGTATAATCTTACTACTGTACAAATACTTCTATTAGAGTTTTTAAATAATAATAGAGATAAAGAAATTATTCAGAAAGATATTTGTGAACACTTATCTTTAAAACATAGTACAATTATTAATATTCTAAAAAGACTTGAATCAAAGGAATTAATTACAAAAAAAACAAATTATAAATCTGTTATAAGTATAACTGATAAAGGAAAAGAATTACTTAAAAAACTTGGAGTTAAAACAGGATTTATAGAAGATATTTTATTGAATGGATTTACTAAAGAAGAAATTGAAGTTTTATCTTCACAATTGGATAGTATGTTTAAAAACGTAAGTAATACAAAATAAAGTAAAAAGATACTTAAGGAAGCATCAAATTAGTTGAAACATATATGATTTTTTAAGTATTATTTTTTTTAATTCTAAACTTTTTTTTGCTATAATAGTGTAGGATGGATGTGATATATAATGAATAATAATCTAGGCTATAATGATATTTCTAATAAATCTAAAGAAGAAATCTTTCTTTTGTTTAAAACAAAAGAGCAAGGATTAAACAAAAATGAAGTATCTAAAAGATTAGAAGAATATGGTGATAATATTGCTTCTAATAGAAAAAAGAAAACACCATTGTTTTTTATTTTTGAAGCTTTGAAAGATAAATTTGTTTTAATTTTAATTCTTTTAGCAGTTATAGATTTTATTACAGATGATAAAATTGGCGCAATAATTATTCTTGGAATAACTTTAATTAGTGTAATAATAAGATTTACTCAAGATTATTCAACTTATAAATTTAATGAAAAATTAAAAGAAAAAATTAGAATATTTACTGATGTTATAAGAGAAGATAAGCAAAAAGAAGTAAGGCAAGAAAAAGTTGTTTATGGGGATATTATTACATTAAGTGCAGGAAGTGTTATTCCAGCAGATTTATATTTATTTGAGACTAAAGACTTATTTGTTAATCAATCATCATTTACTGGTGAAAGCATAGCTGTTGAAAAAAACATTCATATTAAAAACGATTCTATTGATCCAATTGAGATGAATAATATATGCTTGATGGGGTGTAATGTCATAAGTGGTCAAGGGAAAGGTGTAGTTATTAAAACTAGCCTTGAGACGTTTATAGGTAAAATAAATATGAAAAAAGAGACTGTTAAAGAAGATACAACATTTGATAATGGAATAAATCATATAACAGCCTTACTTATTAAATGTATGATTATTATATGTTTTCTAGTGTTTATAATATACGGAATGATAAGAAACAATATAAATGAAGCTCTTTTATTTGCTTTAGCAGTTGCAGTAGGAATTACTCCTAGTATGCTTCCAATGATTGTTAATGTTAATTTAACAAAAGGAAGTAAAGCGTTAGCTAAGAAGAATACTTTAGTAAAGAGTATTAAATCTATTCAAAACTTAGGTTCAATGGATGTTTTATGTACTGATAAAACAGGAACTCTTACAAAAAATAATATTGAACTTCAAAAATACATAAATGTTGATGGTGATGACGACGAATATGTTTTAAAATGTGCCTATGTTAATAGTTATTTAAGTACTGGTTATAAGAATATTGTTGATAAGGCAATAATTCAGTATGCAAAAAGTCATAATGTAGATATTTCGCATTATAAGAAAATAGATGAAATACCATTTGATTATATGAGAAAAAGATCTTCCATTGTTGTAACTCATTATGATAGATATAGGGTAATTGTTAAAGGAGCTTTAGAAGAAATAGTTAAAGTATGTGATATGGCTCGAGTTAATGGAGAAGAAGTTAAAATAAATAAAGAAATAATTGAAAAAGTAAATAAGAAAGCTGAAGAACTTTCAAAAATTGGAATGCAAGTTATTGCTTTAGCAATAAAACCTGAATATGAAGGTATAGATAAATATGATGCTGAAGATGAAAAAAACTTTACTCTAGTTGGTTTAATAGCATTCTTAGATCCTCCTAAACCATCAGCTGAAATAACAATAAAAAAACTAAAAGAATATGGAGTAAGTATAAAAATTCTTACTGGTGATAATGCTTTTGCAACAAAAAATATTTGTAATGCAGTTGGAATTAAAAGTGGAATAATAACTGGTAAAGAAATTGAAGAATTAAATGATTATGAACTTGGAAAAATAGTTGAAGAAGTCGATATATTTGCTAGAATGAATCCATTGCAGAAAGAAAGAGTTGTATCTATATTAAGACAAAATGGACATGCTGTTGGTTATATGGGAGATGGTGTTAATGATGCTCCTGCTTTAAGATCATCTGATGTAGGTATAAGTGTTGATGGAGGAACAGATATTGCAAAGGAATCAAGTGATATTATTCTTCTTGAACAAAATTTAGAAGTTATACATAATGGTGTTATTGAAGGAAGAAAAGTATATGGAAATATTTTAAAATATATGAAATTAGCATTAAGCCAAGATTTTGGAGATGTTTTTAGTATATTAATTGCAAGTATTTTTTTACCATTTTTACCATTATTACCAATTCAAATGCTTATTCAAGACTTTATAGTTGAAATGTCTCAAATTGGTATTCCATACGATAATGTAGATGAGAGTTTTGTAAAAAAAGTAAGAAAATGGGATATAAAATCAATAAGTAGATTTATGATAATATTTGGTGTTATTTCATCCATTACAGATATAGTTGCATTTATTGTATTTTGGTTTGTATTAGGTTACAATTCAATTGATTTACAATCGTATTTTCAAACAGCATGGTTCGTTGAATGTATAATATCAGAAACATTAATGATTTTCTATATTAGAACTAATCATATAACTAAATCAAAACCAAGTAATACATTATTAATACTTACTTTATTAACTGTTGTAGCAACAATAGTTGTACCAATGATATTAAGCTTTGTTCCTGGATTTAATTTTGTATTATTACCAGCTATTTATTATTTATATTTAATTGGATTTGTTGCTTTATATGGAATAATTGCACAAATAGTAAAGAAAATATATATAAGAAAATATGAAGAATGGTTATAATAAATTGTAGGTATATCAAAAATAAGCTCTTTTGGAGCTTTTTAAGTGCAAAAAAGTATAAAACATGATAATATTAATAACAGGAGGATATGAAAATGGATAGATTAAAAAATAAAATATGTATAATTACGGGAGCAAATTCAGGATTTGGAGCTGAAATGACTAAATTATTCACAGAAGAAGGTGCAAAAGTAATTGCAGCTGATTTTAATCCTGCAATAATGGAAAAGTACACTGATAATGAAAATGTTACACCAGTAATATGTGATGTTACAAAAGAAGATCAAGTAGTTGCAATGGTAAATGTTGCAAGAGAAAAATATGGAAGATTAGATGTACTATGTAATAATGCTGGAACTAATAACAAGACTCCATATAGAGTACATGAATACCCAGTAGAAGAGTGGGATATGTTGTATAACGTTCTTGTAAAAGGAGCATTTCTTGTTATGAAAGAAAGTTTAAAACTAATGCTTGAAAGTGGTGGAGGAAGTGTTGTAAATACTGGTTCAATAGGTGGATTTAGAGCAACTCCTGGAAGTACAGCTTATTGTTCTGCTAAAGGAGCTATTCGAATGATGACTACTAATGCAGCTTTAGAATATGTAAAAGATAATATTAGAATTAATTCTGTTTGCCCAGGAATATTTAATACTGCAATTTTAGATGGATTAAAACCAGATGTTTTAGAATTTTTAGCTCAACAAGTACCAATGGGATATATTGGAGAACCAAGAGATATGGCAAATCTTGCATTATTCTTAGCAAGTGACGAGTCAAAGTATATTACAGGACAAAGCATTCTAATAGATGGCGGAAGAAGCTGTCAATAAAAAAAGATTAATTCTTTTTTTTTTGGAAAATAATCACAAAAATTTCACATTTCTTTAATATTATTTTAATAAATGTAATGTAGTATTTAAGATGTTAAAGGAGTGAAAAAAATGGAAAAAGATAAAAAATCAAAAAATGAAATAAAAGAAGAAGACCATGAATATGTAAATTATTATAATAAAAAGAATAAAACTAATATTGGCTATATTATTACAATCGTAATTCTAACTATTGTATTGATTGTTGTTGCAGTTCTTTTAGGTTTCAAATTAACTGAGAAGAATTTAAATAATAATTCAATAAATGAAAATGTAGAATTAAAGAAAACTGAATCAGTTACTGTTAAATCAGAAGGAGTATATATAACAGATGTTTCAGAAGTTGTTGATAAAGTAATGCCATCAATTGTTGCAATAACAAGTAAAACAATAATTAATTCAGGAAACTATGGACCTATAATAAGAGGTGGATCATATACTGCTGTTGGAGCTGGTTCTGGTGTAATAATATCAGAAAATAACGATGAAATATTTATTTTGACAAATAATCATGTTGTTGAAGGATCAAGTGAATTATCAGTTAAGTTTATTGATGATAAAAGTTATGATGCAAAAATAAAAGGAGTATCTGAAAGAAAAGATATTGCAGTTGTATCTGTATCTAAAAAAGATTTAGAAGGAAATACTTTAGAATCAATTAAGATAGCTACATTAGGAAATAGTAATGATTTAAAAGTTGGTAATGGAATTATTGCAATTGGAAATGCCTTAGGATATGGTCAATCAGTGACAACTGGAGTAGTCAGTGCATTAAATAGGGAAGTAGAAACTGAAGATTATAGCCAAGAAATGATTCAAATTGATGCTGCAATTAATGGTGGAAATAGTGGTGGAGCATTATTAAATAGTAAAGGTGAAGTAGTAGGAATAAATACGTTAAAATATTCATTAAAGGGATTAACAAATAGTGCAAGTATAGAAGGAATGGGATTTGCTATTCCAATATCAAATGTTGATGATATAATCAATAATCTTATTAAAGGAGAAAATGATAATAGTAGTGTTACTATAGGAATAGAAGGGTATATGACAACTTCTGGAACAATATCTAATTATAGTTTGCCAAGTGGATTCTATGTTTCTAAAATTGATAAAGATGGGAATGCTATTAATTCAGAACTTGAAATAGGAAATATTATTACTGAAGTAGATGGAAATAAAGTAACATCTATTGATACATTTAAAAAAGTATTAAACAAAAAGACTAAAGGGGATAAGATTACTTTAAAAATAATGTATGTTAGTAAAAATGAATATAAAGAAAAAGAAATAGATATTACTTTAAATAAATAATAATTGAAGATAGGAAATACCTATCTTTTTATTTTATTATTATTTATAAAAAACAATGTATACTAGTGTAAAAGAATAAAAAAAAGTAATATGTTTTTTATAATTATATGATATATTATTATTATAGTGGAGGTATTTATATGACAACAATTTATTTAGATAATGCATATATAGATATTCAAAAAGACTTTATAGACAAATATTTAACAAGTATTGATGAGAATTTTAAAAAGAATCCACAATTTATTTCAGAATTATTTACTGCTCTTCATTTTTTAACAAGGAAAAAAGATAATGAGGTTTTACCACCTTTTGAATTAAATGTTTATGATGATGGAAGAGGATTTGAAATAAGAAGTGGAATTAGAAAATGTCCAGATAATATTAATCCTGAATTACAAAATAATAAAAATTTTGATATGGTAAAATTTACATTAGATGATAAGAATAATATAGAGTTAACACAATCAAATGGAGTTTTTTATAAATTTGAAGATTATGCAAAAATAGAAAAAGCTCCAGAATTAAAGTCAAAATATGAAATGCTTAATTCTAGAGATACACCAACTGTTATTTCAACTTATCATACTCATACTACTATTTTGTCGAATGGAATTGAGGTTGAAAAGTCTTCTTATTCTGATCAATATCCTCTAGGTTTACCTTTTGAAAGTGATAGCGAATTAAAAAATCAAACAATGATTCATTCTCCAAGACAATGGTATTTTAATTCTATACCAGAACGTGCAAATTGGGAATTTAATCCGTTTAGTACAAATTCTTATAGATTTACTGAAACTCTTGGATTAGTTGTATCACAATTTAAATCTGGTAAATCTGGAATGGTTGAAGGAGCAGAATATCCAGCAAATACAGAATATCCAGATAAACTTGGTTGTTTTCCAACTCCAGTTAAAAAGTATGCTAATGGAAAAGAAGAAATTACCCCTGAATATCAGGAGTCATTTCCTGGAAAATCTGTATGGGATGTTGAAAAAGAGGTTAATATATCATTTAGAAAAGGTATAGATACTTCAAAAACAAAAGATATAAATCCTATTGTGTATGAGAATCTAAAAAATGTTACAGATGCAGCACTTGAAAGAAGATATGGATACACATTGGAAACTGAAGAAGAAACATATTCTCCAACTAGATAAAAAAAGATAGTTAAAATGAAGTTGTAAGATAAAAGTAGACACAAAAAAGACGTGTTTACCTTTTCTTTTGATAAAATGATTATACGAGGAGTGATTCTTATGAGTAATTCAAAAGAAAAAAGTGGGCTAGACAAAAACGTAATCAATTGGTTGATTACGGTTTATAGTAACTACTATAATAACCTAAAAATGGACGAAATAGTAATAAATTTCGTTTTTTTTATGTTATAATTAGTGCAGTTAGCAAGTGATTCTTATGAGTAAAAAAGAAAAAGATAATTTGTCAGCAAAAATACAAATCAATTGGTTGATGACAATTTAGTCTAACTTTAAAAAAAAGAGGTGATAAAATGAGTGATTTATCTAAAGTAATCTTAGGAACTGGTAATTATTATGATGTAAAAAGTGGTAATACTGTATCTGTTACAGGTGATGGTGGTAATGCTTGGGGATATTTTGGACCAGCATATAAAAAACTAGCTCCTAAACTAGTTACTTATACACCTTATGCTGAAAAGTTAGAAGAATTAGAAAAATTGAAAGAGGATGTTTCTAAATTAAAAGAGTATGTTGAGTTTAGGAAACAAATAGAAGATGAATATATTAGGAGTTATTATGATATAAGATTAAAAGATTTAGATGTTAAAGATTTACTTTATATATTAAATGAGAAATTTGGTAATGATATAATATTGTTATGTCATGAACCAATTGATGAATTTTGCCATAGAAGAATAATTGCGGATTATATAGAACTTGAAACAGGAATATATATTCCAGAAGTAAGTGTTGATGAGCAAGGTAATGTTAAAAAACTTGTTCCAATAAGATATAAAAATAGATTAAAAGAAGTAATGAATAAGTAGGTGGTTTACATGAATAATAAAAATAAAAAGAATATAAATTGTTTAGCTTATAATATGCCGACGTATTTGTTAGTTTACAAAGGCTAAGAGTATATAAAAACGAGGTGATTATTAATATGACAATTGATGAATTATTGACATATTTAAAAAGCAGACAATTAAATAATAAAACAAATAATATGATTATTGTTGGAGATAAATTAAATGCATTAATAGATGATATTTCTGATGTAACAGATATTTCTTTTATAGATGATGATATTGATGTAGATGTAGCTTTAAATATCAAAATTGATTTATCAAAAGTTAGTGTTAAAGACATACTAACATATTCACTTAGTTATCTAAAACAATTAAAACTTGTTGATGAATATTTTGATTATACATTACCATTTAATAATAAATTTGATATAGTAAAATATAGAAGCATATTACAAAAATATAATAGAGTAGTTCAATTGGTTTGTTATAATATTGAGGAGTTATCTATAGAAGAACAAATGCTATTTAATGAATTGTATTATTATAATAGTTCATTTTTTACTGTTATCTCATTAATTAAAGATAATTTTAAGACATATTTTTTAACTCAAGATAGAGTTTTAGATGATAGAGAAAATTATCAAAAATATGAAATAATTAAACCATATACACTAACAAAAGGAGAATGGAAATGAATAATGTAGTAAGAGTTGGAATTGGAGTAATGATTATAGACAATGATAAAATATTACTTGGTCATAGATTAGCTAAAAGGAGTGATACAGGTGGGATACAAGAACCTGATTGTTGGTCATTACCTGGTGGAAAGCAAGAAATGTTTGAGACAATGTTTGAAGGTGCAAAAAGAGAAATAAAAGAAGAAACAAATTTAGATATAGATGAATTAGAATTGTTTGGAGCAGCAGATGATATTGCAAAAGATAGACATTTTGTAACACTTCATATTATTGCCAAATCTTTTAATGGGAAACTAATTGCTATGGAACCAGAAAAAGAAGATAAGTGGGAATGGTTTAGTTTAAATGAATTACCTGAAAATATATATTCTCCATCAAAAAAATTTATTGATAACTATTTAAAAAAGAGGAAATGTAATGAAAAAAGTAAGACAAAATTAACTCCTATATTTCAAACAAAAGAGCAAGAAGAGTTATTTGCAAGATGTAGCAAAGAATTAATGCATAAAACTATGACTGGTGAAATATCATATTTATCTATTGATGAATCTATGAATAATGTTAAATCTATTGTTTCATCAGTATTTCAAACAAAAGAGCAAGAAGAATTATTTGCAAGAATTGCTCAAGAAACTATGTTTAGGTATACAAATGAGGAAAATGCCAAAAAGAAAATTTTAAAATAATAAAGGATGTGATCCAAATGAATGAAAATAAAACTAATATCAACTGGTTGGTATCGATTTATCCAACACTTTCTAAAAAAACTTATAAAACAAGGATTTGCAAGATTTAAAATCTTGCTTTTTTTTTATTAAAAGATAATAATATTATGTAAAAATAATAAAAAAGTTCAAAAAAAGCCATACCAAATAAGGGGTGGTATTTCCAGACAACACTTTCCTAAGGCATATAGAAAATATGTTCGAATTAATAAATGAAATGTAGTATAATATAAGTAGCTAATAAAAACATAAAGGGGGAATATATATGGACAATAAATTAGCAACAATTACAAATCTTTTTGAAGGAAAGGAAATTAGAAGTATCTGGGATGCTGAAAAAGAGGATTACTACTTTAGTGTTATTGATGTAATCAGTGTATTAACTGAAAGTAATGATCCATCTCATTATTGGAGAACATTAAAATCAAGAATGATTAAAGAAGGAAATGAAACCGTCACAAATTGTGACACTTTCAAATTTAAAGCAAAAGATGGAAAAATGAGGGAAACTGATACATTAGATACTAAAGGTATCTTTAGATTAATTGAATCAATTCCTTCACCTAAAGCTGAACCTTTTAAATTATGGTTAGCAAACTTAGGTAGTGAGAGAATAGATGAAGTATTTGATCCTGAAATAGTTATAAAAAGAGCAATTGATTATTATAGGAAACGTGGTTATGATGATAGGTGGATTGAAACAAGGATTAAAGCAACATTAGATAGAAATAAATTAACTGATGTTTGGAAGTCAGGAGGAATTACAGAAGACTTCGAATATGGTATTCTAACAAATGAAATATATAAAGAGTGGTCAGGAATGACTGCTTCAGAATATAAATCTTATAAAAGAATTAGAAAAGAAAATCTAAGAGATAATATGTCAGATGTGGAAGTTGCTCTAACCAATCTTGGCGAAATAGCAACAAGAGAACTTACAAAAGAATATAAACCATTTGGATTAGAACAAAATAAAAATATAGCTAAAATGGGTGGAAATACTGCTAAAGTTGCAAAAGATGATTTAGAAAGAAAATTAGGAAAGAAGATAATATCATCAAATAACCAATTAAAATATAAATATAAAGATGATTATAAAATGATAGATAACAAATAATTATGGTATAATTAGAATGGTGAGAATATGAACGAAAAACTAGAAAAAAGAAATCATTTTATTCATTTTATAGAAAAATGGTTTATTATAGGAATCATTTTATTTATAATTGTTCAATTAACTGCCATTGGATTTATAAATATGGTTACTCCAAAGAGTCAAAGATTAAGTGATAAGCAATATGAAGAATATGATAAAGATTATATTGGACACTGGTACAACGGAACTTTTTTTATTAATATGACAGTAAAAGAAAATTTTGAAAGCCAGAAAAAATATAGTGAAATGATTGAAGAAAGACGTAATGATATAGGAAATAAAATTTGTAGCATTGCTGGAGGAGTAGCTATGGCAGCAAGTCTTTCACTATTATGCATTGCTGGATATAAAGAAAGAAAAAAGAAATTATTAGAGGGAAATGTACCAAATTATATTATTTTAGGTGGTCTATTCTTTCTATTATTTAAAATAATTGAAGAGATTCACTTGTTTATTGAAGTTTCATATTGGAGTAAATATAGTAAAGGATTTTTAAATACTGCAAGTTATTATCCTCAAATGCATTATATTTTTATTATTCCAGTTTTGCTTATTTTATTAGGATTGATATTAAGAAAAAAACAAAGAAAAAAATTGAGATTATCAACAAATAATAATGATAAATTTATTAGAATAATTAGTATACTTACACTTACTATTGGAATTTCATTTATTATTTATAGATTTGGAATAAGAATATATGAATTAGTAAATATGGATTCTAATAATATTAGATTACCATTCTATTATTATATTTTTGATCTTCCAAAAAATTATGCTGCTAGTGCATCTTCATATTCTAAATTAGTAATATTAAGATTTATAAAAGATTTACCAGTTTTCATTGCTTCATCAATTTCATTAATTATGTTTTATAAAATAGCAATAACTTCTATTAAAGGTAAGATAATATCAAAAGATAATAATAAAAGATATAGAATTATATTTATTTCATTAATAGTTGCTTCATTAATCTTTAATGTTTTAGGTATATTTGAAGTTAAATTACTGAATAATGAATTCTTATATCAATATAAAGAGGCAACTTATACAATTGCAATAAGAAGTTTAACTGAACCATTATTTTATGGATTCTTTATATATTTATTCAAACATTATATAGAAATAAGTTACTCTTCAAATGATAAATAACTATTAGAGTAGATGAAAAATCTACTCTTTTATGTTATAATTTTGTAGTTAGGAAGTGATTCTAATGAGTGAAAGTAGACTTATTCAATGGTTGATATCGATTTATCCAACACTTTCTAAAAATGCTTATAAAACAAGGCTTTGTGAGATTTGAGATCTCACTTTTTTTATTAAAAAAACTAATATATTATGTAAAAATGAAAAAAATGGTCCAAAATGCCTCATCAAATAAGGACTGGTATTTCCAGTCAACACTTTTGTTATTTATCATATAATAGTAATATTCTAATGATTAGTATAATCCTGTTTTTATTAACAATTATTAAACTAGAGAACACATACTATTTTCGTTGTTATATATTTTTTTCTATTATATAATATATTTAAGGTGATAAAATGAAAAATAGTTATAACAAGCAACTAAACTCTTTTGCAAAAGAATATAGACGCTATATAAATGTTTATACAGAAAAACTCAATAGAGATATTAATAAATTAAAGAAAATCGAAAACAATGATGATAATGAAGAGGAAATCAAAAACATTAAACATGATATTAAAGTTGATCAAGATGAAATTACTTTTTCAATAAGAGTACTTAATTCAATAAGGATACCATTTTTAGAAGATATTGAAGAAAGAAAAAATCTTGCTACATTTGTTGAAGAAATTAAGGAAGTTATTCCAAATGATGTTCCATTTGTATTTCATGGTTGTGGATTTATTGATACAGTAGAAGATATCATACAAAGTGGGGGCTTATATCCTCCAGCGGATAGAGGCTACGATGTTTCAGCTACTTCCCATTATATTTTTACTTGTACAAAAAGTGATATAAAGACTGCTTCAGAATATGCTAATAGAGAATATTGTATACCATATGGAGCTTTATTTGTACTTGCTCCAAAAGATGAGTTGGAAAAAGAAAAATTTTTACATGTAGACGCACTTATTGCTAAAGGTAATAAAACTTTTGTTACTACAACGTCACTAAACTTTTATGAAGAACCAAATAGATTAGTAGCTATTATAACAACAAGTGAAAATTTAGATAGATTAAAAGAATTAGCAAGAGAAAATGGATTAAATGATGATTTAATCGTAACTCATAATGAATTTATTCAAATATGCAAACAAAAATATGGAAATAATAAACATGCTTCTATTTAATAATTATGTTGTAAACGAATAATTTTTATAAAGAATGAAGAAACTGAAAAAGTAATTAAAAAATTAAAATTATCAAGAGAAAGTGTGCTACATAAAGTACATTTATAATATTGCCATATGCCCGGGCAACTATCATAGTTAACTTGGTATTGGATTAGTCTAACTATGATAAAAGACTTAAAAATGGACGAAACTATATAAAATTTCGTCTTTTTTATGCTATAATTGAATAGAAATGGAGTGATTCCTATGGATAATAAAACTAATATCAACTGGTATCCAGGACATATGGCTAAAGCTAAAAGAGAATTAAAAGAGAATATGCCATTAATCGATATTGTATATGAGGTAATTGATGCAAGAATGCCAATTAGTTCAAAAGTTGCAGATATAAACGATATTATTAAAGGCAAACCTAAAATCTTAGTTGTTTCTAAATATGATATATGTGATAAAACTATTACTGATAAATTACTCGAAAAATATAGTGATTATACGATAGTTAAATGTGATTTATTGAATGGTAATACTAACGAATTGATTAATAAGACCAAAGAATTATCAAAAGCAATAAATGATGAAAGACAAAAGAAAGGCTTAAAACCAAGAAAGACTAGGGTAGTAGTTGTTGGTTCTCCTAATGTTGGAAAAAGTACATTAATTAATAAACTTGCTGGGAAAAAAGTTGTTCAAACTGGAAACACTCCTGGTGTTACTAAATCACTTGGATGGGTTCGTATTAATAATGATATTGAATTAATGGACTCTCCTGGAATACTTTGGCCTAAAATTGATGATCAAGATAGTGCTCATATACTTGCAGCTTTATCTTCAATTAAAGAAGAAATATTAGATGTTGAAGATTTAGCAAGATTTATAATTAATAAACTAATAGAGCTATATCCAAATAATTTAAAAGAAAGGTATAAATTATATGATATTAATCTAGATACAATTTATGATGAAATTGCAAAAAAAAGAGGCCTTTTAATAAAAGGCGGTCTTATTGATTATGATAAAGTATATTTAACAATTGTAAGAGATTTAAAAGATTCTAAGTTTGGTAATATTACCCTTGATAGATAATCATATAGATTATCTTTTTTCTTGTTCTAAAACATCTTTTTCATCTCTTTTAACAATAATAACTCCATCAGCATTATATATTAAGTAATTTTTAGTTATAGTTATACCATTATTGTTAGCTTCTAAAAAATCATTTACTGAAACATTATCAATTTTTTTAACTATATTATTATTCCTTGATACACTTACTGTTCCTGTTTCTCCTTTAAAATCAATTCTAACTTCAAATTCTTGAGATGTTCTTCTATACCAACTTGTTGTTCCTTTACTAATATTCTTACTTAAATCATATATTTTAGCTCTATTAATTACTAAAGTGTTATTTAAGTAAATATAAATATTATCTAATTTTATTGCTTTATTTCCAACATCTATTGTATGGGTAACATTAAATGTTTCATCATACATTCTAATATTCGAATCATTTTCATTTGATACTACTAAGATACCATTCGCAAACCCAATATATCCTTTTCCTAAATCTATTTTTGTTCCATTTTTATTAATTGCTATATATTCAGAAGTTGCATTAGGTAAATAACCAATTCTTAAGATAACACTATTCTTATATGGTGTTAAATCAAATGGATTAATATTACCACAACAAATTGAATAGTTAAACTTGCTTAAATTTGGAACTTCTATTTCTAAATTAATACTTTTAAAATTGTTATCTAATACTTGAAGTTTATTATTATTTCCAACAAAATAAAGTCCATTAGAATAACTAATTAATTCATTTTTTAATTCATATAACACTTTATTTTCTGCACTGATTACTCCGGATTTATCATTTTTTACTGCAACAAATACATCATCATGTAAAAATTCAATTCTATCATAACTACCATTAGTTAATTGTTTTTTATTTTTTAAATCATATATTCCATATTTTTCGAATTCTTCTTGTCCCATCTTATCAAAAGTTATTATATATCTCCCACTGTATATATATTTATGATCTTTCGCAGAATTATTATTAACATATGCAGCATAATTATCCAAAGCAATTGTATCGTATTTATCATTATTAAGAATATATAAAATATCATTTTTTGAGTCTTGTTTATAAGCTCCAATTAAAGTATTATTATCATTTTCAAGTAATAGCCCATTTCCTTTTTCATTTAAAATATCATTTGCTTTATTATCTTTAATCATTTTGATATTTATGTTTCCAGTTTCTTTGTAATTTAAATCAACAACATATAGACATTTTTGTCCTTCAAATATTTTCCAAGAAGAAGTAGTTTTTAAAATTATATTTCCTTCTAAATCAGTTATTACTTTTTTATCTTTATTTTTTGAAGTAACTATAACATAGCTATTTAAATAAACTGTCCCAGTTGAAAAATCATAGTCATTTTCATCTATTTTAGTTTCATCTTCGTCTTTTTTTTCATCTTTTTCTTCATTTTTCTCATCGTCTTGTTGGTTTTCATTAATTGTTTTTTCATCTTCATTATTGTTTTCAGTTTTTCCTGTAGTAACGAAAATAAATACGATTATAAGTAAAACAACAACTAATGCACTTAAAACATAAATAATAGTATTCTTTTGCTTATCTTTATTATTATTTTTTTGAATATAATTATTTTCTTTATTTACATCTTTATTGTCTCTTTCATTTGTAATTCGCTCATCTTCTTCATAATTATTAAATTCAGCTTCTCTAATTCTTTTTTTTAAGTCTTCAAATTCTTTTTTATCCATATAACCTCACAACTCTTTCTAATTTTATGTTAGCATATATTGAATATAAAATCTATAAAATGTAATTCTATAAATTGATTTATGTATATTTTTATCTTTTTTGTTTTAATTATTAAAATATATGATATATTATTATTGGTGATAATATGGATACAAATAATAAAAAAAAATCTAATAAAAAAGTGGAAAAAAATGAAGATAAAAAATATGTTAGTGACAAAAAATATGATCTTGAAAATGAGAATAGTAAGGAAATAGAAATAGAAGCAATCAAAGAACAAATAGAAGAAGAAAAGAATAAAAAGAATAAAAAGAATAAAAAAAATAAAAAGAAAAGAAAATTAAAAAAGAAACCTATAATTATTATTCTAATTATTATTTGTATCTTAATATGTTTATTATTTGTTGCTAGAAAGATATATATAAATATTGTTGGGGAAAGCAAATTTTTAAAGATAAATCTTAATGGTGAAGAAGTAATAAATTTAAAATATAATGAAGAATATAATGATTTAGGAGCAATTGCTTTTTATAACGATGAAGATTTAACTAGTGATATAGAAATATCAAACGATTTAGATAATAAAAAGGTTGGAGAGTATACATATAGATATAAAATTAAATACAAAAAACAGTCTAAAGAAATTAGTAGGAAGATTAATGTAATTGATGATGAGAAACCTATACTTAAAATTAATGGAAGAGATGAGTTATCAATAGTAGTTGGAAATGAATATAAAGATGATGGAGCAAATGCAAATGATTTGTATGATGGAGATTTAACTGATAAAATAATTGTAGATAATAGTGGATTAGATGTAAATAAACCAGGAAAGTATGAAATAAAATATTCAGTTAAAGATTCAAGTGGAAATGAAGCTACATTATCAAGAATTGTAAATGTAGTTGCAAAAAGTGCTAATAAAGTACCAGTTATTAATTATCATTTCTTTTATAATGATAAGAGTGAAGGATGTAATGAAAGTCTTTGTTTAAGACAAGATAAGTTCAGAGAGCAACTTAGTTATTTAAGAGATAATGGATTTTATACATTAACAATTAAAGAATTTGTTGATTGGATGTATGGAGAAAAAGAACTACCAGAAAAATCTATATTATTAACTGTTGATGATGGTGCTTTTGGTACAAGTAAAGTAAGGGGAAATTATTTAATTCCAGCACTTGAAGATTATAAGATGTATGCAACATTATTCTTAATAACTGGATGGTGGCCTATCGAAAATTATGAATCAAAATATTTGGAAGTCCAGTCACATACTCATGATTTACATTATGAAGCAAAATGTGGTCATAGATCAAAAGTTAATTGTGTTTCATATGAAGATTTAGTTAAAGACTTAAAAGAATCTATTAATGTAGTTAAAGATACAAGTTCATTCTGCTTTCCATTTTATGATTACACATCATCATCAATAAAGGCAGTACAAGAAGTTGGATTTAAAGTTGCATTTATTGGTGGAGAAAGAAAAGCAACAAGAAATGATAACAAGTATAAAATACCAAGATATCCAATACATGATTATGATACTTTATCAAGTTTTAAAAGTATGGTAAATTAAGTCTTTAAAAAAATTATATGGTTTGGTATAATGTTTAATATAGGAGTGTACGTATATGAAAGATGATAAAATTACGATAAATGATGTTTTAGAAGCATTGGCAATTAGAACTAATGACGTTTTAAGACCAGATAAAAAAAGTAAAAATAAAAAGAATAATGCTTATTTTTGGGTTTTTAAAGCTATATATCTTATACTATTATTAGTTCTTGTTAATATAGTATTTAATAGTTTTCAAGAAATTGGAGTTTCTTTAATATATGCAGTTGGTAAATCTTTGAGAAGTGTATTATCTTTTATTTGGGTTATTTCTTTGTCATATATAAAAGGAATAGTAATCCTATATTTACTATATGATAATTATAAGGTATTTGTAGAAAGCGATTATTATAGTAATTTATACTCAGATAATAGAAAAATGAAGAACAATAAAGAAGTCGTTTTTGGTGCAATAGAGTTGTTCTTAAAAGTATTTGCAGTCTTTGCAATGATAGCAATTGCTGCACTTGCAACAATATCAGTGTATGCTTTCTTTACAATTGTAATAATGTTATTTAAAAACATTTATATTATAAGTCCTCTTATAATATCAATAGCACTTTTCTTAATATCTTTCTTTACATTTATGCATATTAAAAATAAGTTCTTTGATAAAAAACAAACAATTGTTAAAAATCATTTTATATTTTCTTTTATGGTTTTATTAATAGGAGTATTATTCTTAGGATATGAAACAAGTTCTTTTGAATATATGAATAAATTACCAGATGAAATGAGAATTATTTCTAAAGAACAAAGATTTACTATAAATGAAGGACAAAAAATAAATATAGCAAATGACTCTAGATTAAAAAATTTAGAAGTAATCTATGATGATACTTTGGAAGATGAAATGATAGTTAAATTAGATTATTTTGAAACTGCTAATGTAAGATATAGTTATTATTTTAATGAATATGATGATTTGAATCTAGAATTTTCTAGTAGATTAGATTTTCATCCAGAAAACATAAATGATGTATTTGAGTTATTCCATTCTACTTTTAATAGAAAAACAATATATAATTATAATCTATTTAAATATCCTAATATATATGTCTATATAAATTCAAAATATAAAGATGATTTAAAAATTAAATAGTATGATAAATGAAATAGACAATAGAGCTTATGAAAAAGAGCTTAACGTAAATGGAATTGAATTTATTGCAGGTGTTGATGAAGTAGGTAGAGGTCCATTGGTTGGACCTGTTGTTACGGCATGTGTTGTTTTACCAAAAAACTATTTATTAGAAGGTTTAACTGATTCTAAAAAACTATCAAAAAAGAAAAGAGAGTATTTTTTTGATATTATAAAAAGAGATGCATTAGGGATAGGAATTGGGATTGAAAGTGAAAAAGTAATAGATGAAGTAAATATCTATGAAGCAACTAAACTTGCAATGAAAGAAGCAATAGATAATTGTAGAAAAAAATGTAAGATTGAACATGTTTTAATTGATGCAATGAAACTTGATTTAGATATTCCTAGTACATCTATTATAAAAGGTGATTATAAAAGTATTACTATTTCAGCTGCATCAGTCATTGCTAAAGTAACTCGAGACAGAATGATGGATGAATTAGATGAAAAGTATCCAATGTATGGATTTAAAGATAATGCTGGTTATGGTACTAAAAAACATATTGAAGCTATAAAGAAATATGGTATTATTGATGAACATAGAAAGACATTTAAACCAGTTTGTTTTTATTTAGATAAAATTAATAGACTTTAAAGTCTATTTTTTTAGATTATTTATAATAAAAATGTTATTATATTAATAGAGGTATTATTATGACTGTAAATGTGCTTGTAGAACTTTCAAATAGAAATATTGATAAATATTTTACCTATAATGTTCCAAATATTTTAACAAATAGAATTAAAATTGGTATTAGAGTAAAAGTTCCATTTGGAAAACAAACTCTTGAAGGCTTTATTATGGAAATAAATAATGAAAGCAATATAGAATTAAAAGATATAATAGATATTGTTGATGAAGATATTATATTAAATGATGAGTTAATTAAACTAGGTAAATATATAAAAGAAAAAACGTTATGTACTTTAATAAGTGCTTATCAGTCGATGTTACCAAAAGCATTAAAAGCACAAAATAAAACAAATATTAATAAATCTTTTACAAAGATTATTTTATTAAATATTGATAAAGAATCACTTAAAGATTTAAAACTAAATGATAAACAAAAAGAAATTATTAATAATGTAGTAAATGGTAATCATAAAAAAGAAGATTTAAATAAAATATCTAATTCTTCATTAAAAACTTTAATTAATAAAAAAGTTTTAAAAGAACTACTTATTGAAAATTATAGGCTAAAACATACAATTAATGTTGATTATCCAATATATGAACTTAATGAAGAACAAAAAAAAGCTGTTCTAAAAATTACAAATAGTAATGATTTAGTTTATCTCTTACATGGTGTAACTGGAAGTGGAAAGACTGAAGTATATATGGAATTAATCGAAAGAACAATAAAAAATAATAAATCTGCTATTGTATTAGTCCCAGAAATATCATTAACTCCTCAAATGACAGATAGATTTAGATCTCGTTTTAAAGATGATATAGCAATACTTCATAGTAGGCTTTCAGAAGGAGAAAAGTTTGATGAATATAGAAAAATAGTTAAAGGACTTGTTAAAATTGTAATTGGAGCAAGAAGTGCTGTGTTTGCACCTCTTACAAATCTTGGAATTATTATTGTAGATGAAGAACACTCAACAACTTATAAACAGGAATCTAATCCAAAATATAATGCAATTGATGTAGCACTTGAAAGAGCAAAAAATAATAATGCAAAAGTAGTACTTGGAAGTGCAACTCCTTCACTTGAAAGTTATTCAAGAACGTTAGCTAAAAAATATAATTTAGTCGAATTAAAGAATAGAGCAAATAATAAACCTCTTCCAGAAGTAACTATAGTAGATATGAATAATGAAAAAAGAGGAAGTTTTTTCTCTAAGTTATTAATTCAAAAAATACAAGAAAAATTAGATAATGATGAACAAATAATACTTTTATTAAATAGACGTGGATATGCTTCTTTTGTTACTTGTGCTTCTTGTGGTTATGTTAGTAAATGTCCTAATTGTGATGTAACCCTTACTTATCATAAAAGCAGTGATATGGAAAGATGCCATTATTGTGGATATGCTACAAAAAGACATGATCAATGTCCAAAATGTCATGAAAAAGCTATTAAAAATTTGGGCATTGGAACTGAAAGAATTGAAGAAGAATTAAATAAGTTGTTTAGTGCAAGAATAATTAGAATGGATCTTGATACAACAAATACAAAAGGAGCTCATGAAAAAATAATTAATTCATTTAGAAATCATGAATATGATATATTACTTGGTACTCAAATGATAGCAAAAGGACTAGACTTTCCTAATGTTACTTTAGTAGGAGTAATTAATTCAGATACTTCTTTAATGATTCCTAGTTTTAGAAGTAGTGAATATACATTCCAATTATTATCACAAGTATCTGGAAGAAGTGGAAGAAGTGAGAAAATTGGTACTGTTATAATTCAAACATATAATCCTGATCACTATGCAATAAAACTTTCTAAAACACAAGATTATTTATTATTTTTTAAACAAGAAATGTTAATAAGAAAAAAATTAAATTATCCACCATATTGTTATATAGTATCTATTAAAGTAGTAAGTAGTGATTATGATATAGTCAAACAAGAAAGTTCAAATATTGCACATAAACTAGAACAAAATCTTCCTAATTCTCTTATTTTAGGTCCATCTATAGGTAGTATGTTTAAATACAAAAATACTTATAGATTTGGAATTATGATTAAATATAAAAAGGAGGATAACTTATATCCTTATTTAAAACAATTAATAGAACATTATCAATCAAACTCTAAAATAAGGCTTGATATTGATTTTTCACCACTTTTATGATATAATACTACAATTAAAAAGTGGGGTTGATACTATGAAATATGGAAAAACCGAAGAGAAAAAAAGAATTGCTAGGTATAGTTTAATTTTAGAAACAGAAAATGGTAATTATTATTATGATTTTGATTTAAGTACGTTTGTTGAAATGGATGAGAAATCAATACCTTCTAAAGCAACAATAGATAAAATAGATTTTTTAACGGCTAATTATGATTCAAAGGAACAGTTTATTGATTGCTATGATATAAAAAATCCTAAAATACTTAAAATAACATATCAATTTAATGGTGAAAAAAGATTAGCTCCAGTATTTAATAATCCTGAGTGGGCTGAACTTGCTAAAACATTTAATGGAGAAAAAGTAGATTTTAGGACTTATAATAATTTATATATTATTGAAACAGTATATAATCAAATAATGAAATTAGATTCCAATGATGATTCTTTATTTGCAAATTATCTAAGATTTAAATGTAGTCTTTCTCCTAAAACAGAAGATCTTATTAAAGCTATGGTGGCTCATGAAAGGGCAACTAGAAATAGATATAGATATTTAATGGGAGTAAAAGATTTTCAAACAGAGGCAGCTGTAAGCGAAATATATAATGTTGATAAAGATGCATACAAAAGTGATTTTAGAAAAAGAATGTCCAAATATAGAGAATTAAGAACTGTATATCTTAATTATTGTAAATTATACAAAAATGGAAATGCTAAAACACAAGTTATAGGAAAGAAACAAGAAGAAAAACCTAAAAAATTAGTAAAAGAAGTTCAATACAAACAATTATCAATGTTTGATTAGTGAGGTAAATATGACAAAAACTGGAGGATACAATTTAATAAGAGAAGATATTGAAAATGAATACTTAGAGTATTTTGATTTTGAATCTATGTCTTTTGTAAATAAAGTTACGAAGGAAGTTGATTTATCCTCTATTGATGTTTTAACAACACTTTTTGAAAATCAAGAAGAATTAAGTAATTATATTGATAAAGTTGAAGAATTTCATAGTGAATACAATTATTCTTATAAAATAATTTATACAACAAATAAAACTAAAGAAGAAAAAGTATTAAAAGTAGTTTGGAATGATTCAACATTAAGTTCTTTTTCAAAGCTTGCTGATGGAAAAGTAGACTTTACGAGTGAAAAAAACTATTATACTTTTTTTAATATAATTGAATCTATAAAGGATACTAAAAATGGATTATCAAGGAAAATAGCAACCTCTAAAAAGGAATCATATAGATTAAGTGATCATAATAGAAAAATAGTAGAAGTTTTGTCAAGCTCAAAAAAAGAAATACCTTTTAAGGATTTAATGGAAGTATTTGCTGATTATAAAGAATGTCGTGCTTTATACTTGAATTATAAATATAATAATTTAGAAATTGAAAATTCATTTAGGAATAAGTTACAAAAAATAAAATAGTTAAAAAAGGAAGAATACTCTTTCTTTTTTTTCTTGATTTTAAAAATATTTATATGGTATTATTAATGTGTAGAAAGAATAAGTTGGCGATACTTGTTTTTTTTATCGTTTTTTAGTGTCTTATTGTGTAAACAATCTTTAAAAAGTTTATATATTTTATTATAATTATTAATGGAGTGATAAAATGGCTTACGATGAGAATTCGATTAAAATACTAGAAGGCTTAGAAGCGGTTAGAAAAAGACCAGGAATGTATATTGGATCTACTGATAAAAAAGGTCTTCATCATTTAGTATGGGAAATTGTAGATAATGCAATTGATGAAGTAATAAATGGATATGGAGATTATATTGGAATAATTATTCATAAAGATGGATCAGTATCAGTAGAAGATCATGGTCGTGGTGTACCAACTGGTCGTCATGAATCTGGTAAAAGTACTCCTGAAGTTATATATACTGTACTTCATGCTGGTGGTAAATTTGAAACTGGTGGATATAAAGTGTCTGGAGGACTTCATGGTGTTGGAGCAAGTGTAGTAAACGCTTTATCAAGTTGGATGGAAGTAACTATTAAAAGAGACAAAAAAGAGCATTTTATTAGATTTGAAAATGGTGGAAAAGTATCAGTTCCATTAAAAGAGATTGGATCAACTAACAGGACTGGTACAACGGTTAGATTCTTACCGGATCCTAAAATATTTCCAATAACAACATTTTCTTTTACTACAATATGTGAAAGAATGCAAGAATCTGCTTTTTTAATTAAGGGAGTTACAATAGAAGTTATTGATGAAGAAAGCGGAAGAACAAATAAATATCACTATGAAAATGGTTTAAAAGAGTTCGTTGAATACTTAAACGATGATAAAAATACTCTTCATAAAGTTATTTCTTTTGAAGGAAATAAAGAAGGGATAGAAGTAGATATCGCTATGCAATATACAGATACTTATCAAGAAAATATTATTTCTTTTGTAAATAATGTAAAAACTCCTGATGGTGGAAGTCACGAAGTTGGATTTAAAACAGCTTTAACTCGTGTATTTAATGATTACGCTAAGAATAATGGTTATATTAAAGGAAAAGATTCTACTTTAGAAGGAAGCGATGTAAGAGAAGGTCTTACTGCAATCATTAGTTTAAAAATACCAGAATCTTTACTTCAATTTGAAGGACAAACAAAAGGAAAATTAGGAACACCTATTGCAAGAAATGTAGTTGACTCTATAGTAACTGAAAAGCTTCAGTATTTTTTAGAAGAAAATAAAAAGGTTGCTACAGATATACTTGATAAATCAGTGAAGAGCAAGGTAGCAAGAGAAGCTGCTAGAAAAGCAAGAGAAGATGCAAGAAAAGGCAAAACTAATAATAAAAAAGAACATGCTTTATCTGGAAAACTTACTCCAGCTCAAACAAAGAATAAAAATAAAAATGAATTATTTTTGGTAGAGGGAGATTCAGCAGGAGGTTCTGCAAAACAAGGAAGAGATAGAAAATTTCAGGCTATACTTCCATTACGTGGTAAAGTTATTAATACAGAAAAAGCAAGTTTAGATGATATATTTAAAAATGAAGAAATTAATACAATGATTTATACAATTGGAGCAGGATATGGACCAAATTTTGAAATTGAAGATTGTGAATATGATAAAGTTATCATAATGAGCGATGCTGATGAAGATGGTGGACATATTCAGTGCTTATTGATGACATTTTTTTATCGTTATATGAGACCACTTATTGAAGCAGGAAAGTTATATATTGCACTTCCACCATTATTTAAAATACAATGTGGAAAGAATATCGAATATGCTTATACAATTGAAGAAATGCAAGAAAAATCAAAAGGTAAAAAATGTGAAATTCAAAGATATAAAGGATTAGGAGAAATGAATGCTGATCAACTTGCAGATACTACAATGAATCCTAATACTAGAAAATTAATAAGAGTTAAAATCGATGATGCGTTGCTTGCTGAAAAACGTGTCAGTATTCTAATGGGGGATAATGTTGAACCAAGAAAAGCTTGGATTGAAGAGAATGTAGTATTCTCTTTAGAAGATGACTATAAAATATAAAAAGAAAGTGTGTAGTAAAATGGCATTATTAACAGATAAATATACAACTGAAACATTAGAAAATAGATTAAATGAATTTAGAGAATTTGGAATGACTTTATATTATTTATTAGAAGAAGGAAGAACAAATATAGACGATTTATCTAATTTATTCTTTTCAAAAGATAATGAAAAAACTCTTTTTACTTATGGAAAAATAATAAAAAAAATGAAACCTAATGATTTAGAAGCTTCATTTAATAGATATAAAGATAATTATCCAAATAATTCTAAAGAAGACTTAAATATAATATTTACTAAGAAGATAATTGATTTAGTATTTGAAAATCAAGAAGGTAAAGTAGATAAAACTTATATAAATACATATAATTATTTATTAGCAAATACAAAGTAGGTGAAAATATGAAAGAAGCATTAGAGACTATATATGACTATGCTTTAGAAGAAATAATGGGTCAAAGATTTGGAAGTTATTCCAAATATATTATTCAAGATAGAGCTATTCCAGATGTAAGAGATGGATTGAAACCTGTTCAAAGAAGAATAATATATTCAATGCATAAAGAACATAATACTTATGATAAACCATATAGAAAAAGTGCTAAAACTGTTGGAGATGTTATAGGTAATTAC
Source organism: uncultured Erysipelotrichaceae bacterium (assembly GCA_902793375.1). Classification (GTDB taxonomy): domain Bacteria; phylum Bacillota_I; class Bacilli_A; order RF39; family UBA660; genus RUG13868. Next base: position 31,064 of record CADBDE010000010.1, read on the forward strand.
CATCCACATGGAGATACTTCAATATATGATGCAATGGTAAGAATGAGTCAAGATTGGAAACTTAGACTTCCATATATAGATATGCATGGTAATAATGGTTCAATTGATGGAGATAGTCCCGCTGCATATCGTTATACTGAAGCTAGACTTTCAAAATTCAGTAATGAACTTGTTCGTGACTTAGAAAAAGATACAGTAGAGTTTGCTCCAAACTTTGATGATACTGTAATGGAACCAACTGTACTTCCTGCAAGATACCCTAACTTACTTGTTAATGGAACAAATGGTATTTCAGCTGGTTTTGCTACAAATATTCCACCACATAATTTGGGGGAGATAATTGATGCTACAATTAAAAGAATAGATTCTCCAAATTGTCAATTAGATACTTTAATGGAAATTGTTAAAGGACCTGATTTCCCAACTGGTGGTATTGTAGAAGCAGGAGACGGTATAAGAAAAGCTTATGAAACTGGTAAAGGAAAAATATTTATTAAAGCAAGAACTAGTTTTGAAGAAGAAAAAAATAAGACTGCTATAATAATTTCAGAAATTCCTTATGAAGTTAATAAAGCTCAATTAGTTAAGAAAATAGATGAAATAAGACTTGATAAAAAGATTGATGGAATAATAGAAGTAAGAGATGAATCAGATAGAGATGGACTTAGAATTGCAATTGATTTAAAGAAAGATTCTAATAAAGAAATGATTCTTAATTATTTACTTAAAAACACAGAACTTCAAGTTTCATTTAATTTTAATATGATTGCAATTGTTAATCGTGCTCCAAAGCAACTTGGACTTCGTGAAATACTTGATGCATATATTGTTCATCAAAAAGAGGTTATTTTAAGAAGAACAAAGTTTGATTTAGATCATGCAAAAGCAAGACTTCATATTGTAGAAGGATTAATTAGATGTTTATCAATTCTTGATGAAGTAATTAAGGTTATTCGTGGAAGTAAAAATAGACAGGATTCTAAAGATAACTTAGTAAAAGTATTTGATTTTACTCCAGAACAAGCAGAAGCTATTATTACATTACAATTGTATAAATTATCTAATACTGATGTAACACTTTTAGAAGAAGAATTAAAAGAATTAAATAGATTAATTAATGAATATAATCTTATATTAAGTGATGAAAATGTACTTAAAAAGGTTATGAAAGATGAATTAAGAGATGTTAAGAAAGAGTTTGCTACACCAAGACTTACTGATATTAAAGAAGAAATTACTGAAATTAAAATTGATTCAACAGAAATGATTGCAAAAGAAGACGTAATAGTAACTCTTACAAAAGATGGTTATATTAAACGTGCATCGAATAGAAGTTATCAATCTTCAAATGGTGAAGCTCCATTATTAAAAGATGGAGATTATATGTTAGGAATATATGAATTAAATACTCTTGATACATTATTAGTGTTCACATCATTAGGTAACTATTTATATATTCCAGTTCACACTATTCCAGTATCAGTATGGAAAGATGCTGGAAAGCATGTTAGTAATATTGTTAAACTAGAACAAGATGAACAGGTTGTTAGTGCTGTTCCAGTAATTGATTTTAATACTAATGATTGTATAGTAGTTGCTACACAAAATGGAATGATTAAGAAAACAAATATTTCTGAATTTAAATCTCTTAGATATTCTAAGCCAATTTGTTGTATGAAATTAAAAGAAAAAGATAAAGTAGTTAGTGCATTTAAATTAGATAAAAAAGAAATATTTGTAGCTACTGAAGATGCTTATGGATTATGGTTTGATGAAAGTGATATTCCACTTGTGGGATTAAAAGCATCCGGAGTTAAATCAATTAATTTAAAAAATGATAAAGTTGTATCAGTATCATGTTTTGATTTAATGGAGACTGAATATGTATCAGTTATTACTGGTAAAGGAACTGGAAAGAGAGTAAAAGTATCAGAGTTTGATAAAACTACTAGAGCAAAAAGAGGTTTGATGCTTTTAAGGGAAGTTAAAACAAATCCATATAAAGTATTAAAAGTATTTACAGTTCCTGCAAAACATACATTAGGTTTAAAAGGAAGTGAAATAGATTATATTAAACTAACTGAACTTCCTATAGCAGATAGATATTCAACTGGATCTACTATTTCTAAAACAAAGTTAACCGATTCCTTTGTAGTCGTTGAACTTATTACCAAAAAAGAATTAAATAATAATTCTAATTCAAATAATAGTAAAAGTAATGAAGTAAAAGAAGTAATAGAAAAAAAGACAGAAGAACCAGTTAAAGAAATTGTTATAGAAAAACTTGTGGATGTTCCAGAAGTTAAGGTTGAGAAACCAAAAGAAGAAAAAAAAGCAAAAGAAAAAGTATCACTTAAAGAAATAGATGATAGACTATTAACAATAGAAGACTTTCTTAATTCAGATTAGTCTTCTTTTTTTTATTTTGCATATCTTTTATTAAGGTGATTAAATGAAAGAAAAATTTAAAGAATTTGTTAAAAATAATCCCAATTTAGTAGATTATGTAAAAAATAATAATAAAAGTTGGCAAGATTTATTTGAAATATATGCACTATATGGGGAAGATAAAGATATATGGAAAAATTACTTAAATACTAATAAAACTGGTATTGATGATTTAGTTAAAATGATTCAAAATGTTAATTTGGATTCAGTTAAAAATACTGTAGATTCTTTACAAAAAGCAATAGGAATATTAAAGAGTATAAGTAATAAAGGTAATGAAGAAATATATGAGAAAAAGGAAACCTATAAAGATTTAGATGATTAATTATATTATTGTTGAAATAAAAAAAGATAATAAGCTTTATAATTATCTTAAATATCATTCATATTGGTATTATATTTTAACTTATGAACCCCAAAGAATAAAAGATATGATAAAAGAAATGAAAGAAGAACTTAATGAAACAACTGAAAAGAAATTAGAAGATTTAAATAAAAAAATTAATTTTATTGGAAATCTTTTTGATATATTAAAATAGAATATATTTTGTTATAATATAGCTGGATGTGATTTTATGAAAAAAGTTGAATTGTTAAGCCCAGCTGGTAATTTTGAGTGCTTAATAAGTGCTGTTCAAAATGGTGCTGATGCAGTTTATATTGGTGGAAAAAAATTTGGTGCTCGTGCGTTTGCAAATAATTTTGAATATGATGAAATGATAGAAGCAATTAAGTATTGTCATTTATATGGCGTAAGATTATTTGTTACTGTTAATACTATATGCTATGAAAATGAAATAGAAGAGGCATTAAATTATATTGAATTTTTATATAAAAATCATGTTGATGCTTTAATTATGCAAGACTTAGGATTAATTTCGCTTGTTAGAGAAAAATATCCAAATATGGAGATTCATGCATCTACTCAAATGCATAATCATAATGATAGTGGTCTTTCTTATTTAAAAGAACTTGGTGTTAAAAGAGCAGTTCTTGATAGAGAAATGAGTATTGATGAAATAAATGCCTTATCAACTGATATTGAAAAGGAAGTATTTATTCATGGAGCACTTTGTGTATCATATTCTGGATGTTGTTTATTTAGTGCAATGCATGGTGGAAGAAGTGGAAATCGTGGAGAATGTGTGGGAGCTTGTCGTCTTCCTTATAAATTAATTGAAAATAATAAAGAAATTCAAACAAATGGAGACTATATATTAAGTACTAAATCTTTGTGTACTATTAATAATATTGGGAAACTAATAGATAGTGGTATTACATCATTTAAAATAGAAGGTAGAATGAAATCAAAAGAGTATGTTGGATATATTACAAGACTCTATAGAGAAAAAATAGATAATTATTACTTGTATAAAAATTATTCTGTTAGTGAAGAAGAAATAAATAATATTAAAAAACTATATAATAGAGAATTAACAAGTGGATATTTATTTAATAATTATGGTTCTTCTATAATGAATATTAAAACTTCTAATCATATTGGAGTTAATTTAGGCAAGATTATTAAAATTGATAATAAGAAAATATATATTAAACTTGAAGATGATTTATATCAAGAAGATGGTATAAGATTTGATAATGATAAAGGAATGATTGTTAATAAACTTTATAATGAAAAAGATTTATTAGTAAATCATTTAGAAAAAGGACAAGTTGCTGTAGTAGATAATAAAATAGGACTTTTAAGTGCTAAAGAAGTAAGAAAAACAATTGATTCAAAATTAGTATTTGAAATTAATAGATTTAAAGAAAGAAAGGTTTTAGTATCTTTTAAATGTAGAGCTTTTGTTGGAAAAAACTTAGAACTTGAAGTATCTGATGGAATAAATGTAATTAATACTTTAGGAAGTATTGTAGAAAATGCAAAAAATAGTCCAACATCAAAAGAAAGAATAAAAGAACAAATTGAAAAACTTGGAGGTACTGTTTTTTATTCAAATAATACTGAAATAGAAATGGATGATAATATATTTATTCCAATAAAAGAATTAAATGAATTAAGAAGAGAAATACTAGATAAATTAAAAGAAAAAAGAGAATATAGTAGTTCTCATGATGTAGTTATTAAAAATGTTAAAAGTTATAAACTTGATACTAATAATAAAGGTTTAATTATATCTGTTTTAGTAAGAAATGAAGATCAATTAAAGGAATGTATTGATAAAAAAATCAATTATATTTATGTTACAGATTATGATTTATATAAAAAGTATAAAAAAAGTAATATTTATTATAGAACATCTAGAGTAACTAGAAATAATATTGATTATAAAGATGAAAATTTACTTGTAACAGAATTAGGAGGTATTAATAAGTACTCAAAATCTAACAATGTTAATTCTGACTATTATTTAAATGTTGTAAATACAAGAATGGTTAAAGAATTAATTGATTTAGGTGCTAAAAGAGTAACTTTATCTCCTGAAGTTAATGTTAATAATTTAAACAGTATTCCAAAATCAAATAATATAGATTTATTTGTTTATGGAAGAGTTGAATTAATGATTACCAAATATTGTCCAATGAATATGATAATAAATAAAAATGATAAAAAATGTAATTTATGTTATAAGAATAATTATTATTTAAAAGATTCAAATAATAATATTTATCCAATTATAACTAATAATCATATTGTACATATTTTAGATAGTAATAATTATGATATTTTAAATAATATAAAAGATTATATAAATAATGGAATTTGCTCTTTTAGAATTGATTTATATAACGAAACAAAAGAAGATATTAACAGAATTGTTAATAGTATAAGGAATTCATATGAACAAAGAGATAATAGATAAATTAGATGAAATAACAAGCATAATAAAAAATGATAAAGAGTTAATTGAATATCATGATTTAGAAGAAGAATTGTTAAATGATAATGAATTAATAGAAAAAATAGATAATTTAAAGAGAATGGATAAATATAATGATGATTATTTGAGTTTAAAAAAAGAAATATTATCAAATAAGAAATATAAAAGATATACTGAATTAGAGAAAAAAATATATTTTGATATTAAAGATATTAATAATAAGTTAAGTTGTTTAAAAGAGAAGAGTGGATGTAATTGAAAATAATTAGTGGAGATTTTAAAGGAAGAGTTATTAAAGGATTTGATATTGAAGGAACAAGACCTACGATGGATAGAGTTAAAGAATCATTATTTGGAACAATACAGTTTTATGTTAATGACTCTATAGTTTTAGATCTATTTGCTGGAACTGGTAATCTTGGATTTGAAGCATTAAGCAATCATGCAAAGTTTTGCTATTTTAATGATATTAATATTAAATGTACAAAATATATAGAAAGCGTTATTAAAGAATTAAATATAAAAGATAAAACAAAAGTATTAAATATTAATTATAAAAAAGCATTAAATTATTTTAAAGACAATAATATAAAATTTGATCTTATATTTTTAGATCCACCATATAAAATGAATATATTAAATGAGATAATAATATATATAAAAGAAAATGAAATAATTAATAAAAATGGTTTAATTATTTGTGAAGTAGATGATTTATATTTAAATATTGATTTTTATGAAAAGATCAAAGAAAAAAAATATGGATCTAAGTACATTGTAATATATAAAAATAATCTTTGATTAATTATTATATTCATTGTATAATATATAATAGGTGATAGTATGAAACTAAATAAAAAGGGATTTGCATTTTCAACTATGTTATATGGTTCTGTCGCTTTAATTGCAGCGGTTTTATATTTGATTTTAAATATTAATAGAGATACTATTGATACAACTTACTATTTTGGTGAAGATGTACGAGCTCGATTAAATGAATGTGTTATAGAAGAAATTGCTTTAGAAAACTGTTACTCATCTGGAAGAACATGTGATGCAACAGCATATCATGGTTGTCTTGGTGTAAGTGATAATCAAGGACAAAATACTGGTGTTGTCATTGCGGAAACTTTAAAAGCAAGAGTAGGAAATGATGGTTTAATTGCTGATCCTTATATAAACAATAGATATATTTATACTTCATCAAATCCATATAATTACATTAAATTTTCAGGTAAAACTTGGAGAATAGTTAGTATAGAACCAAATGGTTTTATAAAATTGATAGATATCCAAAATTATGGTTCAAAAAAATGGGATAGTGGTTCAGGTGGTGTATGGGGATCTAATAGTACATTATATGAAGAATTAAATAATAACTATTTAGGAACACTTTATGATTCTGGAAAATTATTAGATGGTTTATGGAATAAACCACTTATCTATCAAACTGCAGGAGGAGAACACTTTAATATAACTACACTTGTAGCACAAGAGAATGGTACTGCAGAAGGTTTACCAAGTGTATCTACTGTAACTGCTAAAGTAGGATTATTATATTTAAGTGATTATATAAAGGCAACAAGTAATACAAATTGTCAAAATAATATATTTGATAAAGGTGATGAAGATACAAATATTGATAACTGTACTAGTTGGCTTTCTGAATATAAGGGATGGACATTAGATATAGATGGAGAAGAAGGTGGAGATGATAATGGATATGCTTATTATATTGGAGATAAGCAAACAGAAAAGACACCGTCAACTACACTTTATAATGTCCCAGTGTTAGAAAAAACAAATGTTAGTCACGATGTTTACCCAGTAGTATTTCTTAATAGAAATAGTGTAATTTTAGTTGGAGATGGTACTTCAGGTAATCCTTACGTACTAAAATAGTAATATGGAATATATTTATGGATTTTTAGGAATAATATTTGGAATAATAATATTACTAGTTGGAATATATATTTATGTAGTATTTAAACTAAAAAAAACAAATAAGAAATACTTGACTATCGAAAATAAAGATGAAAATGATGAAATCATTTAAATTTAATTGGAAGATTATATAATAAGTGATATACTAAAGTTGAAAGGATAGTTATCCTAAAAAAATGGTCTAAATATTAAAGTAGTTAAACTACTTAAATGTTGGAATAAATAGAGTATTAAAGTAATAGGAGGAATATTATGGGATTAATTAAAGCTGCAATAGGTGCAGTAGGAGGAACTCTAAAGGATCAATGGAAAGATCTCATTAGCTGTGAGGATATGGGAAATGATATTCTTATGGTTAAAAAAACAACAAAGAACGGAGTAATTACAAAGGATAGTAGAATTATTGTAGCACCAGGGCAAGTTGCTGTTATTTATGATTCAGGAACAATTCTTGATGCAACTGCTGAAGAAGGATCATATACTTTTGATCAATCTACATCACCATCTTTCTTTGCTGGACAATTTGGTGCAGTATTTAAAGAAATGTGGACTCGTTTCACTTATGGTGGTACTCCAAATAAAGAACAAGCAGTTTTCTTCTTTAACATAAAGGAGATTAAAGATAATAAATTTGGAACAGGAACACCAATACCATTCCAAGATTGGTCACATCCAATTCCAAACCAAATGACTGGGACAATGACTCCATTGAGAGTGCAAGTAAGATGTTATGGTAAATATACATTTAAAATTTCAGATCCAGCAGTATTTATGAGAAATCATGCTGGAACGGCTGATACTGTAAGAAAAGATGATTTAACTGAGCAAATGAGAAGTGAAGTTATCGCATCTTTCCAAAATGTTTTAAATGAACTTGGTACAAGTGAACACAAAGTACCAGTACTTGAATTACCAAGTCAAACTGATGAAATAAAGAAAACACTTGATGAAAAGGTTTTTGATGAGCCAATTCGTGAAAGAGGAATTCAACTTGTAGGATTTGCAATTGAATCAGTAACACTTGATGACGAATCACTTAAGAAAATTGATAATTATGAACTTTCATCAAATACATTTATGCAACAAGGTACTCTTGTTGGATCATATTCAAGCGCTGTTCAAGATGCAGCAAATAATGCAAATGGAGCTGCAACTGGTATGATTGGTGTTGGAATGATGAATATGGCAAGTGGTGGAATGATGGGAGGTACAGCTGCTGGTGTTTTCTCTGGACAGGGAACTGTTGCAGAAACTCCAATTGATCCATTTGCTAAGACTGAAACTGCACCAACTGGAGTTGCATGTCCAAAATGTGGAGCTACTATAACTGGTAAATTCTGCGCAGAATGTGGAGAACCAAAACCAGAAGAAAAAAAGGAACCTAAAGAAAAGAAATGCTCAAAATGTGGTACAGTAGTAACTGGAAAATTCTGTACTGAATGTGGAACAGAAGTAAAATAAAAGAACTAATTGAAATTAGTTCTTTTTTTATCTTCTTCTTTTTCTTTTTATATAAAAATTATCATCCATTTCTTTTTGAACTCTTAAAAATCTTTCATATGTTTTTAATTCTTTTATATTATTAATTATTTTATCTTTTTCTTCAAATTCTTTTTTATTAAAAATATCATAATTATTTTTATCACTTTGTTCAATAAATAATCTTACTAATTCTTTTCTAAATAATATATTTGAAGAAATAAATGGAAATAAGCCTTCATAGTCACTTTCTTCTATCTTTTCTTCAATTAATCTTTTATAGTAATTATTATTTGATAATAAGGCAGCTTGTAATAATAAGAATTGAATATGTGTTGAATTAATATTACTTATTTTAGATGTAAACTTATTAATAGATTTTACTATATCATAATCACAAGATAATATTAATACTGCATAATCATCACCAAATATTTTTTTTATTTTATCCAAATATTTTTTTAGTTTTATATCCTCATTAGATTCTTTTAAAATTAACTTAATTTCTTCTTCACTATACATCATAAAAACTCCCAAGTAATGTATATTATATAATCAAATAAAAAAGAAATCAATTTTTATTTTGATTTCAATTTTTTATATTCTTCAATTCTCTCATTTTTTATTTGTTCATAGAATTTAATATTATCTAAATCTTCAATAACATGATTTTTATTTTTTAAGTTATTAAATAATTCTTTATCTGTTCTATTACTTTGATTTATTAATACTTTAGTTAAATTCTTTCTAAATGCATAATTGAAATTAATTAAATCTAAAATATCTTGATATTCACCAAATGCAAGTTTTTGTTTAATAACTTCTATAAAATAGTTATTATGATTTGATAGTATAGCACTTCTAATAAGTAAGAATGCTATTTCATTGTTACTACTATTTTTAAATTTTGAAGTATACTCATTTAATGATTCAATCATATCACTTTGAGTAGTTAGAGTAGATGCTGCAACTTCTTCTCCCATAAACATATTAATTTTTAATAAAAATGCTTTTAGTAATACTTCGGTTTCAGATTCTTTTAATACATTTTCTTTAATATCATATTTTTTTCCCATTTTATAACCCCCTCTTTAAATAAAATGCTTGATAATTATATCATTTTTTTTGAAAAAAGTCAAATGATTTGTTATTATATTATTAGGATGTGAGAATATGAATGGGATAATAATAGTTGATAAGCCTAAAGGATATACTAGTCGTGATGTTGTAAATAGTGTTGAAAGACTTGCAAATACTAAGAAAGTAGGACATGGTGGAACACTTGATCCAATTGCAACTGGTGTTTTAGTAATTGCACTTGGAAATGGATTAAAAGTATTAGAGTTTTTATCTCACCAAGATAAAGAATATATTGCTACAGTTAAAATGGGAATAGAAACTAATACCTTAGATATATCTGGAGTAGTAACAAATAGAAAAGAATTTTTCTTTTTAGATCAAGTTAAATTAGATGAAGTATTAAAATCTTTTATAGGAAAATATATGCAAGAAGTTCCTCTTTATTCATCAGTTAAAGTCGGAGGGCAAAGACTTTATAAATATGCAAGAGAAGGAACTAAAGTAGAACTTCCAAAAAGAGAAGTAAAAATTCATGAATTAGAGTTAATAAGTACAAATAAGGATGAATTTGTTATACGTGCAAATGTTAGTAAAGGAACATATATTAGAAGTTTAATAAGAGATATTGGAAATAAACTAGATATTCCATGTACAATGAAAGAATTAAGAAGAACAAAGCAAGGGGAGTTTACTCTTGATGATGCAGTGACAATGGAAGAACTTGAAAATGGTAAGATAAAACCGATTCCAATAGATAAAGCTTTAAAAGGAATTATATTTGTTCCAGTTGATGAAACTTTAGAGAAAAAAATATTAAATGGAGCAATACTTGATAATGTTTATGCTGAACCTATGATTGGATTTAAAAATAAAAGTAATGAAGTAATTGCTATATATAAAGTATATGATAAAGATATAACAAAGATTAAACCATTAAAAGTGTTTAAAAACATTGAATAAACAAGTTAGCTTGTAGTATAATATAAATGAAGGATGTGTTTGAAGTCATAGTCAAGCATTTGCCTTTTGGTTTATGCCTGATATAGCTTAGGAGTTATATCAGGACTTTTTTTATTTTAAGAGAATAATAAATATTTCTAAAAACAATAATAAAATTATGAATAATAAAGATTTCTCTCTAAAAGTCATAAAATCATCTCCTTTCATCCAAAACCCCTATTAAAGATGAAAGGCAAGTACCTGATAAACAAACACATCCAATTATGTTATTATCTATAACTTAATTATTATCTGAAAAAATGTAAAGTAGATATTTAAATATCTATTTTTTTAATTAATAATTAAAATCTTATGTTATATTTATAATAGGTGATAAGATGAATAAAAAAGGATTTACTTTAATTGAATTATTAGCAGTTATCATAATACTTGGAATATTAATGATTATTGCAATACCAAGTGTAACAAGATATATTAGTGATTCAAGAAAGAATGCTTATGTAGATACAGCAAAAGAAATAATTGGAGGAGCAAGAAACATTGTAAATGGTGGTAAATTAGAAATGTATTCTACAAATACAACATATTATAT